>NZ_JBLRVZ010000001.1:0-293885 GCF_048159505.1 Streptomyces sp. T028 | reverse complement strand
ACACCCCCCACGCACCCGCACCCGCCGACGAAGAGGCCCCCCGCCTGGCTAGGCGAACACCACCGTCCGGCGGCCGTTCAGGAGGATCCTCCGCTCCGCGTGCCACTTCACGGCCCGCGCCAGCGCCTGGCACTCCACGTCGCGGCCGACCGCGACCAGCTGGTCCGGGGTGACGTCGTGCCCCACCCGCTCGACCTCCTGCTCGATGATCGGCCCCTCGTCGAGGTCGGCGGTGACATAGTGCGCCGTCGCGCCGATCAGCTTCACGCCCCGCGCATGCGCCTGGTGGTACGGCTTCGCGCCCTTGAAGCTCGGCAGGAAGGAGTGGTGGATGTTGATGATCCGCCCGCTGAGCTGCTTGCACAGGTCGTCCGACAGGACCTGCATGTAGCGGGCGAGCACGACCAGCTCGACGTCCCGCTCCCGCACGAGCTCGAGCAGTTGCGCCTCGGCCTCCGCCTTCGTCTCCTTCGTCACCGGGATGTGGTGGAAGGGGATGCCGTACGAGGCCACCAGCTCGGCGAAGTCGGTGTGGTTGGACACCACCGCCGCGATCTCCACCGGCAGCGCGCCGATCCGGGCGCGGAACAGCAGGTCGTTCAGGCAGTGCCCGAACCTGCTGACCATCAGGACGATGCGCATCTTCTCGTCGGCCCGGTTGATCTGCCAGTCCATGTGGAAGGAGTCGCCGATCGCCGCGAAGCTCGCGCGCAGCTTGTCCACGGTCTGCGGCGACTCGGCCGAGAAGTGGACCCGCATGAAGAACAGTCCCGTGTCGCGGTCGCCGAACTGCTGGCTGTCCTCGATGTTGCAGCCGGTCATGAACAGGTAGCTCGACACGGCGTGCACGATGCCCTGCTTGTCCGGGCAGGACAGGGTGAGGACGTACTGGTCGGCGGGGGTCGCCGCGGCTCGGGCGGACTGCTCACTCATGCAGCACAGGGTCTCACGTCCACCCCGGCACGGTGCAGGCCGTCCGCTACGCGGACCTGGTCATGATCCGCAGCACTTCCAGCGTCCGCGGCGGCGCGTCCGGGTCCTCGCCGTCGGCCACCGCCATGCGCACGTGCGCGTCCCGTGCCGCGTGCACGGCCTCGGGCCAGCCGGGGTGGGAGACGTAGGTGGAGACGGGGGCGTCCGGGCCGACCTGGTGCATGATCCGCAGGACGCGCAGCACGGCGCTGTCGACGAGGGCCGCCTCCTGCGAGTCGCGGAAGATCGTGCCGACGTACTTCTCGGCGGACCAGTTGTCGAGCCAGGTGTCCTCGACCAGACGGTAGACGGCGTCGGTGACGTCTCCGTACCCGTCCACGCCGGCCAGCCAGACGTTCTGCTGGAACACCGGGTCGGAGAGCATGTGCAGCGCGGAGCGCACATTGCTGCGCCAGCGCCACCACGGCATGTCGTTGAGTGGCATGCCGCCCATGGTGGAGGAGCGACGGCCGCGACGGGAAGAGTTCTCCGAACCTTGCACGGTCATCGATCGTACGTTTTCCCGTCCCGTGGACCTCACGGACCCCTGTAATTCACTCTCGTGTCACCCCTCGTTGACCGTGGGTCACTCCCAGGTTAGCGATGTGACGGAATCGTGCGTGTTCATGACCGGCAGGCGACACACCTTCCCGCGAAGCACCTTCCTCCCCAGGTTTCTCCGCAGTACCGGAAACGTCAGATCGGCCGCCCTCGCGGCGGGCGCCCTGGCCGCCTGTGCGTCGCTGACCGCCGGTTGCGGGGTCGTCCCCGGAGTCACGGGGGGTTCCGGGGACGCCCCGATCGTCGTGATGACCTGGGCACCCGTGGGAACGGCCGCCACGAACAAGCCCGGAATGCCCGCCTTCGCCCGCGCCTACGCCCGCTGGATCAACGCCAACGGCGGCCTGGGCGGCCACAAGCTCACCGTCCTGACCTGCAACGACCACAACAACGCGGTGTCCGCGGCGGCCTGCGCCCGGCGCGCGGTCAAGGAGAAGGCGGTCGCCGTCGTCGGCTCCTACAGCCAGCACTCCGACGCGTTCTTCCCGCACCTTGAGGGCGCCGGCATCCCCTACATAGGCGGCTACGGCGTCACGAACGCGGAGTTCACCAGCCCGCTGTCCTACCCCGTCAACGGCGGCCAGCCCGCCCTGCTCGCCGGCCTCGGCAAAGTGCTGGCCGACTCCTGCGCCGGGCCCGTCGCGCTCGTGCGCCCCGACACCATCGCGGGCGACGCCCTGCCGCCGATGCTCGACGCCGGTCTGAAGGCCGGCGGGCACGACGAGTCCGAGGACCAGCGGGCGGCGGAGGACGCCACCGAGTACTCCGCGCAGGCCGACAAGGCCCTGAAGTCCGCCACCGGCGGCTCGGCCGGCAGCACCGGCAGGGGCTGTGTGGTGCCCGCGCTGGGCGACCGCAACGGCACCTTCATGGACTCCTTCCGCCGCAGCCGCGAGGACTACCCCGCGGTGAACACCGGAAGCGTGCTGGGCAGCGTCGACCAGACCGTCATCGACGCCAGCGGCGGCGCCTCCGGGCCGTACGAGTCGGCGTACGTCACCGGCTGGTACCCGGTGGCGAGCGACGAGAAGTGGGACGGGATGAAGAAGGTGATCAGCGAGTCCGCCTTCTCCGACACCAGCATCGACCCCTCCGACACCGGGGTGCAGACCACCTGGATCGCCTACAACGTGCTCCGGCAGGCCGTGGAGTCGCTGGGCGACGGCGAGGTGAGCGCCGACGCGGTCCGCGGCGCCCTCAACGACGGCGGGAAGTTCACCACCGGCGGGCTCACCCCCACCCTGCGCTGGAAGTTCACCAGCCGGCTCGCCGCCGTCGGCTTCCCCCGGCTGTCCAACGCCGACGTGACCGTGCAGCAGGTGCGCAAGGGCCGGCTGGTGGCCGCGCAGAAGGGCTTCGTCGACGTGACGGACACCCTGGAGAGCGCGGACCTCGGCTGAGGCCCGCGCCCGCCCGGCTCACAGCTGGGTGGGCTGGCGCTGCGTCAGACCGTACGTCTGGGCGATCGCGTTCCACAGCCGGGCGGCCTGGGTCTTCTGGGCGCTGGCGGTGCCGCTCTCCCGGTTGCCCTGCTGGGTGGCGGCCGTGGTGCGGGCCCCGCCCTTCTTGCAGGCCTTGCCCTTGCTTCCGGCGACCTCGTCGGCCCAGTCCGCGTAGTGGTTGTCGGCGGCCGCGGACGCCTGCCACGCCTTGGTGAGGGCGCTGGTCAGCGCGGCGTGGTCGGGCAGCTTGTCGACGTCGAGCGCGGCCAGCTTCGTGACCAGTTCGGTGCGCTGACCGGCGGCGGCCCGCAGGTCCGTGGCGGCCTGGGCGAGGTTGTTGCACGCTTTCACGTTCGCCACCGCGGCGATCACGCTGGCCCGGCTGCTGCCGCTGTCCGCGAGCAGCTTGTCGAGGGCGGTCGCCTGCTGCTCGGCCGCGTCGTCGGAGGAGGCCGACGACTCGGTCGCGGGTGCGGACGCGGCGACCGTCTTGTTGCCGTCGCCGTCGTCGTCGCCGCCTCCGCCGCCACCGAGCAGGGCGCCCGCGCCGACGCCGACGACGGCGATCGCGACACCGATCGCCGCGAACAGCGGGAGCCGCGAGCCGGTACGGCCGCCGCGGCCACGCTCGTCACCGTGGTCGTCGGGGCGTATGGGCGGCACGTAGGTGGGCCGGGGGGCGTGCGCGGCGGGACCCGCGCCGTAGCCCTGCGGGCCTCCGCCGTAGCCGGGGGCCTCCGCCCCGGTGACGCGCGGCAGCTGCTGGGTGGCCCCGGCCGGGGCACCGGCACCCGGGCCGCCATGCCCGCCCGGCCCGTCGCGGAAGAGGTTCTCGAACCCGGCGGGCGGCTGCGCGCCCGTGCCGGCCGCCGGATACCCCTGCGCGGGCACGGGCGGGATGTACTGCGTGGCCTCGGCGTCGGGGTGCCCGCCGCCCGGCATCGGGCCCGCGCCGTGCCCGCCGCCGGTGCCCAGGAAGTGCGTCGACTCGGCGGGCGACTCGGGCGGCAGCGCACCCGGCCCGACCGGCGGGATGTACTGCGTCGCACCCTCGGCGCCGCCCGGCACCGGCCCGGAGGCGGGCACGGGCGGCAGCATCTGGGTACGGCCGTCGTCGACCGGACCCGTCGGGACCGGCGGTATGTACTGGGTGGCCCCCTCGTCGCCGTCGGCGAACGGCGGCATCGGCACACCGGTCCCGCCCTGGCCGTACGGCGGCGGCGAGGCGGGTCCCTGCTGGTGGTGGCCGTACGCCGACGGGTCCGAGCCCTGGTGGTCCCGGCCGTACGCGGACGTGTCGTACGACGGCTGCGGCGCCGCCTGCGCGTTCTGGCCGTACGTCTGCGCCGGGGCGCCCTCGGGCGGGAGCGGGCCCGCGCCCCACGCGTCCGGCTGCGCGCCGCCCCACTGCTGGGGCTGCTGGTCCGCGGGCAGCGGCCAGCCCGGCTCCGGCTGCGCGGCCGGCGCCTGCTGGTCGGGGCCCCACGGCCCGCCCCAGGTCTGACCGCCGGCCGGCGGCTGCTGCTGCTGCCCGTACGGCTGAGCCCCGTACGGACCGGGCTGCCCGCCCGGAGAACGGCCCGGCTGCCCGTCCGGATGGTGGCCCGGCTGCGGTCCGCCGGTGGCCGTCAGCCCCGGAATGAGGGGCTCACCACCGTCGGAGGGCAGCACGATGCCTTCGCGCGCGGGCCGCGCCGAGGGCTCCTCGCCCTGTCCACTCTGCGTCACCGGGACTCCTACGAATGGGGGACTTTCGGAATCGTCGGCTCACGCTACCGGGTCCCCGGAACCCCGTGCCACGCAGCTCAGGACGTGATCTGCCTCCCAGTGACGTCCGTAACAGATCCGGAGCGCCGTGCGCCGCGTCCGTCGCTTCCTGTACGGGGTCTGTCCGTTTCCCGTACGTTCACGCAACGGCGCCCCGTCCGTTCACGCCGCGGCCTGCAGCTCCAGCCGCGCCCCGAACTCCCGCACCACCGGCTCCTCCCGGTAAGGCTCCAGCCGCTGCTGGAGGTCCTCCAGATACTCCGCGCCCCGGTTCGAGCGCAGGGTCTCCAGGAGCTCCACCGCCTTCATCCCGGTGCTGCACGCCTGCTCGACCTCGCGCCGCTGCACCTGCGCGGTGGCGAGGAGGACGTACCCGATGGCCCGGCGGCGCGCCCGGCTCTCCGGATGCCCGGCCAGCGACTGCTCGGCGCACCGCGCCGCCGCCTCGGCCTGGCCCAGGTCGCGATGGCAGTGCGCCAACTCGTCGGCCAGATAGGCCTCGTCGAAGTGCGCGATCCACGCCGGGTCGTCGCCCGAGGACGGATCGGCGCCCTCCAGCGCGGACACCGCCCGGCCGGAGGCGAGCTGGGCCGACCGTACGTCGCCCATCAGCGCGTGGCCCCGGGCCTCGGCCGCGTGGAACATCGCCTCCGCACGCGGAGTGACCCGCCCGCGCGCGCCCTCCTGCGCCGCGCGCGCCAACTGCGCGATCTCACGCGGGTTTCCGAGCTGGGCGGCGAGATGACTCATGGACGCGGCGAGGACGTAACCGCCGTAGCCGCGGTCGCCCGCCGCCTGCGCGAGCCGCAGGGCCTGGATGTAGTACCGCTGGGCCAGGCCCGGTTGGCCGGTGTCGACGGCCATGTATCCGGCGAGTTCCGTCAACCGGGCCACGGTGGCGAAGAGTTCACGGCCCACCGCCTCCCGGTAGGAGCCGGCCAGCAGCCCCGAGACGACGCTGTTGAGGTAGTGCACGACGACGGGCCGCACATGCCCGCTGCCGTACTGGTGGTCGAGGTCGACCAGCGCCTGCGTCATCGCCTTCACCGCCGCCACGTCGGACAGGCCCACCCGCGGTCCCGCCGACCGCGCCACCTGGGCGTCGGGCGACGAGATCAGCCAGTCGCGGCTGGGCTCGACCAGCGCCGAGGCGGCGACGGACGAACCGGACAGGAAGTCGCGCCGGCCCACGTCGCTGCGCCACAGCTCGCAGACCTGCTCGATGGCCCCCAGTACCGTCGGCGAGAACTGGAGACCCACGCCCGAGGCGAGGTTCTTGCCGTTGGCCATGCCGATCTCGTCGATCGTGACCGTACGGCCGAGCTTGCGGCCCAGGGCCTCGGCGATGATCGCGGGGGCGCGCCCCCGCGGCTGCTGTCCGCGCAGCCAACGGGCCACGGACGTCTTGTCGTAGCGCAGGTCGAGACCGTGCTCGGCGCCGCACATGTTGACCCGGCGGGCGAGCCCGGCGTTCGAGCACCCCGCCTCCTGGATGAGCGCCTGCAGCCGTTCGTTCGGCTGCCGCGCGACTAGCGGCCTTGCGGCCATGGCACTACCCCCTGTGGAGTTCCGCACCGAAAAGTTCCGGCCGAGAAGATCAATGCCCCACGGACACAGCGAAAATGCGAGGCATGTGCTGATTGCACGAGAATTGCCGGGATATCGGCGGAAGCCCGCCCCCCATCGATGGCTACCCGCTCCCGCGCCCGTTCCTGCCACGCGCCCCCGTGCATGCACCCATGCGCCCCGGACGCGGATTCGATGCTCCTCCCCCGCGCATAGTGGCCTGCGTAACCCCTGGTGACCGCTAGAGTTGTGCTCATCGTGGAAGAGACCATCGCGGGCGCCGACGCCACTCAAATCCCGAAGCAGCGCGGGGAATCGCTGCTCGAGACCGCTGTTCGCTACGCCGAGGAACGCCACTGGGACGTCTTCCCCGGCACCTGGCTGGAAGCCGTCGACGGCGTGCAGCACTGCTCCTGCGACGACGCAGCGTGTGCGGCACCGGGGGCGCATCCCTCACGGCCGGACTGGGCGGCACAGGCGACGGGCAGTGCGACCGTCGCGCGCCGGATGTGGCAGCTGCAGCCGTCCGCCTCGATCCTGCTCCCCACCGGGCGTACGTTCGACGCGATCTCCGTGCCGGAGACGGCCGGGTTCCTCGCGCTGGCGCGGATGGAGCGGATGGAACTGACGCTCGGGCCGGTGACGTTGACGCCGGATCGCCGGATGCAGTTCTTCGTGCTGCCGGGCGCGTCCGCCAAGGTGCCGGAGCTGGTGCGCAAGCTGGGCTGGTCTCTTGGGTCGTTGGACCTCGTGACGCTGGGCGAGGGAGCGTATGTGGCCGCGCCGCCGACCCGGTTCGGGTCTCGGGGGGCCGTGCAATGGGCCTGCCGGCCTACTGCCGCGAATCGGTGGTTGCCGGATGCGGAGGAGTTGATCTCGCCGCTTGCCTATGCGTGCGGTAGGGATCGGTAGCGGCGCCTTCTGTCCTGCGTGGTTGGTCGCCGCTGGCGGGTGCGGGTCGTCTGTGGTTGCTCGCGCAGTTCCCCGCGCCCCTTTAGGTCGGCTGTTGCGCCGTAGGCTTCTGGCATGACGTCTGCTGTGCGCGTTCGTGGGCTCTGGAAGCGGTTCGGGCAGCAGGTTGCGGTTGCCGGGATCGATCTTGATCTGCCCGCCGGGAAGTTCATCGGGCTCGTGGGGCCGAACGGGGCCGGGAAGACCACGACGCTCTCCATGGTGACCGGGCTGTTGCGGCCCGATCAGGGGGTCGTCGAGGTGGGTGGGCATGACGTGTGGCGGGATCCCGTGGCGGTGAAGGCGCGGATCGGGGTGCTGCCGGAGGGGCTGCGGCTGTTCGAGCGGCTGTCGGGGCGGGAGTTGCTCGGGTACGGCGGGCGGCTGCGCGGGCTGCCCGGGGCCGAGGTCGACCGGCGGGCCACGCAACTGCTCGACGTCCTCGATCTCGCCGGAGCCCAGCACAAGCTCGTCGTCGACTACTCGACCGGGATGCGCAAGAAGATCGGGCTCGCCGCCGCGCTGCTGCACAATCCCGAGGTTCTCTTCCTGGACGAGCCGTTCGAGGGGGTCGATCCGGTGTCCGCGCACACCATCCGCGGGGTGCTGGAGCGGTACACGGCCTCCGGCGCCACCGTCGTCTTCTCCTCGCATGTGATGGAACTCGTCGAGTCGCTGTGCGACTGGGTGGCCGTGATGGCGGCGGGGCGGATCCGGGCGCACGGGACGCTGGAGGAGGTGCGCGGGTCGGCGCCCTCGCTGCAGCGGGCGTTCCTGGAGCTCGTCGGCGCCCAGGGGCGGGACGCGGGGTCGGGGCTCGACTGGCTGGGCGGCCGTGGGGCGGGCCGGTGACCACGCTGACCTCCACCGTCGTACGGCTGAAGCTGTCGCTGTTGCGGAACGGGCTGAGGCGGTCCGGTGGGCGGCGGGCCGCGTACGTGGCGTCCGCCGTGGTCGCGCTGGTGTTCGCGGCGTTGCAGCTGATCGGGCTGATCGCGCTGCGGGGGCATGCGCACGCCGACGCGCTCGTGGTGCTGCTGGTGGCGGTGCTGGGGCTGGGGTGGGCGGTGATGCCGCTGTTCTTTCCCGGTGGGGACGAGACGCTGGACCCGACGCGGCTGGTGATGCTGCCGTTGCGGCCCCGGCCGCTGGTCCGGGCGTTACTGGCGGCCTCCCTGGTGGGGATCGGGCCGCTGTTCACCGTGCTGATGCTGGTGGGATCGGTGATCGCGCTGGCGCACGGGACGGTGGCGTACGTCGTCTCGGTCGTCGCCGTCGTCCTGGGGCTGCTGGTGTGCGTGGCGCTCGCGCGGGCCATGGCCACCGTCAATGTCCGGCTGCTGGCCGGCCGTAAGGGGCGCGATCTGGCGGTGCTGAGCGGGCTGGTGGTCGCGGTGGGGGCGCAGGTCGTCAACTTCGGGGCGCAGAGGCTGGGCACGGCGGGGCTCGGGCAGCTCGATCCCGTGGCGGACGTGCTGCGGTGGCTTCCACCGGCGTCTGTGGTGGATGCGGTCGACTCGGTGAGCGAGGGGGCGTACGGGGTCGCCGCCGGACAACTGGCGCTCGGTGCGGTGGTGCTGGCGGGCCTCGTGGGGGCGTGGGCGCGGAGTCTGGACCAGCTGATGACCGCCCCGGACGGGTCGACGCTGACGTCCGCCGAGCGGGACACGCCGGACCGGCGGAGCGGGGCCGGGTGGGCGCGGCTGCTGCCGGGCGGGCGGACCGGCACCGTCATGGAGCGCAGCCTGCGCTATGTCTGGCGCGACCCGAAGACGAAGATGGCCTGGGTGTCGTCGCTCGCGATCGGGTTGATCGTGCCCGTGTTCAACGCGCTGCAGGGCTCCGGCTCGATCTACATCGCCTGCTTCGCCGCCGGGATGCTCGGCATCCAGATGTACAACCAGTTCGGGCAGGACACCTCGGCCTTCTGGATGGTCGCGCTGACGATTTCCTCGCCCCGGGACGCCTACGTCGAACTACGCGCGCGTGCGCTCGCGCTGCTGGTGATCGCCCTGCCGTACGCCACTCTGGTGACCGTGGTGACGACCGCACTGCTCGGGGACTGGTCGAGGCTCCCGGAGGCGCTGGGGCTGTCGTTGGCGCTGCTCGGCGCGATGCTGACGACCGGCGCCTGGGCGTCGGCCCGCTTTCCCTACTCGATCCCGCAGGAGGGCTTCAAGAGCGCGGCACCCGGGCAGACCGGGCTCGCCTGGCTCTCCGTCTTCGGCGGGATGGTCGCGGCGGCCCTGCTGTGCGCGCCGGTCATCGCGGGGACGATCTGGCTGAACGTCATCGTGGACGGCGAGACGTGGAGTTGGCTGCTGCTGCCGGCGGGCGCGGCGTACGGGACGGCGATCACCCTGCTGGGGCTGCGGCTGTCGGCCCCACGGGCGGCGGACCGCCTGCCGGAGATCCTGGCGGCGGTGAGCAAGGGGTGAGTGAGGAGTGCGGCACGTAAGGGGCGCTCTCCATGGAGGGGTGCCCCTTACGGTGTGGTGAGTACGGAGTCCAGGAACGGTTCGATCGCCGCCCGCCAAGCCTCCGGCTGGTCGTAGTGGACCAGGTGGCCGGCGTCGGCGACCTCCGCGTACTCACCACGGGGCAGCACCCGGACCATCTCCTGGGCCTCGGCCCGGCCGAGCTCGCCGTCGAGGCCGCGCACGACCAGTGCGGGGCACTGCACCTGGGTCAGCTCCTCCCAGTGCGCGTCGTAGACCCACGTCTCGCGGGACTTCAGCATCTGCTCGGGTTCGAAGACGGGCCGCCAGCCGTCGGGGGACTCCTGCATCACCTCGGCGTAGAACTCACCGCGGGCGGGGTTCGGCCGCTCCACCCAGGGGTCGTCCTCGCCGAACCACTTGCGGACGTCGGCGAGGGTGGCGAAGGGGAGCGGCCAGGACTTGAACCAGTCGGCCCACTCGCGCTGCGAGGCCGAGCCGAGCGCCGAGGCCCGCATGTCGCAGATGATCACACCGCGCACCAGGTCCGGGCGTTTCGCGGCGAGCTGCCAGGCGGTGAGGGCTCCCATGGCGTGGCCGACGAGGACGGCCGGGGTGAGACCGAGCTGCTCCAGGGCGGCCTCCGCGTCCTCGACGTAGGCCTCACGGGTGAAGGAGGCCTCGGGGGGCTTCTCGCTCTGACCGTGGCCGCGCTGGTCGAGGGCGACCGCGCGATGCCGCTCGGAGAGCCAGCGGGCGGTGGACGCCCAGTGCGAGGCGCGGCCCATCAGCCCGTGCAGTAACAGGACGCCGGAGGTGCGCTCGGGCCCGGAGCCGTTCACCGACCCCGGCGCCGCCCCGGGCTCCGACCCGGTGAGGGCGAGACCGTCCCGTTCGCCGGTGGGCTGGGCAGGGATCATGGCGTCCGTCCCGCTCCTGGGCGGGTCGCCCTTGGGAGGGTCGCCGAACTCCCAGGCCGCCAGGCGTACACCGCCCGTCCCGGTCACGTCGATGCGTCGCGCCATGGATCCTGGCACCCCCCTAGCCGTCGTACCGCTGTGCTGCCGATGCCCTAGTGCTGCCTTCGATCTGCCCTCGATCTGCCTTCGATCACCCGCAGGCTATCGAATGCCCTTTCGAGAAATGCACTCTCCGCGACCAAGACCCCTCGTTCGAGTGACACCCCTCAAGGAATGATCGCCACGGACGAGGGGAGACCTTCAGCGGGAGGCGGACCGCTCGGGGAAAACGGTCCGAGGGGAACGACCCTGAGAGCTCGGGGCTCCGGGTCGAAACAGGGGAGGACAGGCCCCGGTGCCGAACGGCACCGGGGCCCTCCACTGCTCTGCGGCACATCATCCCCGCCCCCTCAGGTCATATGCCCCACGCGACAGCGTGGCACGGGAAGCGCCTGCGCGCTGCCATTCGACACAGGGAATCTGCGATTCGACAACATCGCCGGAGTGTCCCAACTACCCCAGAAGCACCAGCAGTTGAACATCACTCAGCTTTTCAACAACCGCCGGGCGACGCCCGGGCCGCTCAGCGCTTGGCGACGAACACATGCGACGCGACGTCCGACTCCAGCTCGGCCGCCTCGCCACCGCTGCCGACCAGCACACCGCCCGCCGACTCCGTCACGCTCACCACCGAACCGGGCTGCACGCCCGCCCGGCGCAGCGTGTACATCAGCTGCGCGTCCGTCTGGATCGGCTCGCCGATACGGCGCACGACGACCGTCTTGCCCTCCGCGCCCGGGTCGAGGTCGGCCAGCGAGACCATGCCCTCGTCCAGGAACGGGTCGGCGCCGTCCTTCTCGCCCAGCTCCTCCAGACCGGGGATCGGGTTGCCGTACGGCGACTCGGTGGGGTGCCGCAGCAGCTCCAGGACGCGGCGCTCCACGGCCTCGCTCATCACATGCTCCCAGCGACACGCCTCGGCGTGGACCTGCTCCCACTCCAGGCCGATCACATCGACGAGCAGACACTCGGCGAGCCGGTGCTTGCGCATCACGCGCGTGGCCAGCCGGCGGCCCTCGTCCGTCAGCTCCAGATGCCGGTCACTGGCCACGGAGACCAGACCGTCGCGCTCCATGCGCGCCACCGTCTGGCTCACCGTGGGCCCGCTCTGGTCGAGGCGCTCGGCGATCCGGGCACGCATGGGGACCACACCTTCCTCCTCCAGCTCGAGGATGGTGCGGAGATACATCTCCGTGGTGTCGATCAGTCCGGACATTCGTGTGCCCCTCGATGAGATCTGCCGAAGGCTCGACGGCTCTCCGGCTCGTGCGCTGGCCCTGACACCAATTCTGCCGGATACCACCGACAACCGTGCCAAGCCGTTGAAACGAGGCGGTTACGCGCGGCCCCCTCCCGCCCTCGGCGGCCTCCCCCGACCGCCGTCGGCCGTATTGACAGGGCACTGGTCCAGACCACACAGTGAGCCGCGACACGGACCCCGGACGGCGAAGGAGCCCCCTCGGATGAGCGACCGCAGCGACCACGAGCTCGCCGCACGGTTCTTCGACGCCGCGATCGGCCTGCTGGAGCGGGTCCGCGACGAGGAGGCCGACGCCGTGCGGGCCGCCGGCACGCTCCTCGCCGACACCGTCGCCGCCGGTGGCCGCCTCTTCGCCTTCGGCGCCGGCCACTCCTCCCTCCCCGCCCAGGACGTCGTCTACCGCGCGGGCGGCCTCGCCCTGATGAACCTGCTCGCCCTGCCCGGCCTCGTCGGCGTCGACGTCATGCCCGCCACCCTGGGCTCCGCCCTGGAACGCGTCGACGGCCTCGCGAGCGCCGCCCTCGGCACCTCCCCGCTCCGCGCGGGCGACGCCCTGGTGATCATCTCGCTGTCCGGCCGCAACGCCCTGCCCGTCGAGATGGCCCTCAAGGCGCGCGCCCTCGGCGTGAAGGTCATCGGCGTGACCTCGGTGGCGTACGCCTCGCAGACCGAGCCCCGCAACCCCTCGGGCACCTTCCTCAAGGACCACTGCGACGTCGTACTCGACTCGAAGATCGCCGTCGGCGACGCCGAACTCACCCTGGACGACGTCCCGGCACCCTTCGCCCCCGCCTCCACGGTCGTCACCTCGGCCCTCCTCCAGGCCGTCATGGCCACCGCGGCCGGATCCCTCGCCGACCGCGGCATCGAGCCCCCGCTGCTGCGCTCCGGCAACGTCGACGGCGGCCACGACTGGAACCGGCACGTGATGGAGGAGTACGGCGACCGGATCTTCTACCGGCGCTGACGCCGGGAGAGCCGGGGGTCAGGCGCCCCCGGCCCGGCCCGCCAGGTCGGCCAGGTCCAGCGCCGCCGCTATGCGTACGGCGACATCCTCGGCGTAGGTCGCGTCGGAACGCTCGAAGGACGTACGGCCCGCGCCGCGCAGAAACGTCACCACACCCAGCGTGCGCCCCCGGCTGCGCAGCACCGCGCACAACGCGTGCACCGTGTCCTCGGGCCACTGGCGCGCCCGCGCCCACTCCCGCGCCTCCTCCACCGCCGCGGCACCCGCGCCCGCCCGCACCGAACCGGCACGCGCCACGCACTGCAACGCCGGGTGCCCCTCGGCGTACCGGACCGGCAGACCGGCATGGCCGGTGAGCGCGCTGGGACCGGGACCGCCCGACGGGGTGGCCGCGACCCGCACGAGCCGCAGCGGCACCGTCGTCGGCTCCACGTCGGCCACCGCGCCGCCCGCGACCCGGTCGATCAGCGCGTGGTCGGCGAACCCCGCCAGCGCGAAGTCGAGATGGACCGTGGCCGCCTCCGCCGGGTCCTCGCACTCGGCGGCCGCCCGCGCGGCCCGGTGCAGCTGATTCGTGCGGAACCGCAGCAGGGACGCCTCCTGCTCCCCCTGCTTGGCCTCCGTGACGTCCTGGAACAACCAGCCGACCCCGAGCGGCACCGGCTCCTCCGCGAGCGGCGAGGCCAGCCGCAGGAAACCGCTCCGCCAGCAGCGCCGCCGCTCCCCCTCCGGGGTGCGCACCCCCACCCACACCTCCGCCGGAGCGGGCGGGGCGCCCTCCGCGAGGACATGCGTCAGCGCGTTCTCCAGCTCCTCCACGCCCTGTGTCAGCAGTTCTCCCAGCGGACGGCCCAGGACCGCCGTACGGCCCGTGCCGAGCGCGCGGGCGGCATGCGCGTTGACCACGGCGGGCCGCAGATCCGCGTCGACGAGGACGACCCCCCAGGAGGCGTCGTCGAACAGGGCCTCACTGAGCGCGATGGACCGCTCCAGGTCGATCTGCGCGTGCACCTCGCTGAAGGCGCAGTACAGCCCGGCCGGCTTGCCGTCCGGCCCGCGCACGGCGGCCGACTGGGTGCGCACGAGCACCCGGCCCCCGTCCTTCGTCAGCAGCGCGAACTCGTGCACCTGCCGGCCCGGCGCGTGCATCGCCGACATCAGCCGCGACTGGACCTCCTCGGCGTCCGCCTCACGCACCGCCCACCCCGCGAAACCCTGCCGCCCCACGGCCTCCGCCGCGCTCCAGCCGAGGATGCGCTCCGCCTCGCGGTTCCAGTGGGTGACGACACCGTCGGCGTCGAAGGCGCACAGGGCCGCGTCCATGCCGTCGAGGAGCGCGGCGAGGAGGTCCGCGCCGTCCGGGCCGGCGGGGCCGCCCGGATTCTCCGACCGCTCGCGCTCGTCCGGCTGCTCGGGCTCGTCCGGCCCCAGCTCGTCGGTGGTCCCACTACGCCGGGAAGCACTCACCTGGACCCCCTGCAGGTTCGCTCACTTGCCCTCATTCAACTCGAACGTGACGCAGCCCACATATGGTTCCCGCAAGATTGCAGGGGAATCGTTGCACCGCCGCCGCCGTCGCCGCCCGTCACACAGGAACGGGCATCAGCCTCAGGTCGACCCATTCCGCCGTCCCGCCGTCCAGCACGTACCGCTCGACCTCGGTGAAGCCACGCGCGCGTGCGAAACGCAGCCCGTCCTCGTTGACGGCCAGCACACACGTCTCGACCGCACGAGCGCCGAGCACGCGCGCGTACGCGAGGACATGATCGTAGAGCGCCGCCCCGTACCCGCGCCGACGGAACTCCGGCAGCACACGCGCGATGACGGTCACCACCGCGTCATCGGTCGGCGGCCGCACGGTGGAGCAGCCGACGAGCACATCACCGACGTACGCGTTCTCCAGCCGGTTGCGCCCCGCCCGCTCCCGCACCTCGTCCAGGGACAGCGCGTCCGGCGGCACGATCACGTTGTGGACGTGCCGCCACTGCTCCAGCGCGACCTCACCGACGACCGCCTCGATACGAAGATCACTCACCGCACCAGCGAACCGTGCCCCCACGCGCGCGTCAACGCGTTTGACCGGACCCGGAGCCGCGCCGCGCGTCCACCTCGATCTCGATCCTCATCCGAGGATCCGAGAGCCCGGCCACGAACATCGTCGCCGCCGGCCGTACCTCCCCGAACGCCCGCCGCAGCACCGGCCAGCACGGCTCGAAGTCCTCCCGCGCGGGCAGCAGGTACCGCACCCGTACGACGTCCCCGAACCCGCACCCCGCCTCCGCCAGCGCCGCCCCGATGTTCCGCAGACACTGCTCGGCCTGCTCGACGACATCGTCCGAGATGGACATGGTCGCGTAGTCGAACCCGGTCGTCCCCGACACGTACACCCGATCACCGTCCACGACGGCCCGGGCATACCCGATCTGCTCCTCGAACACGGACCCACTGAGAATCGCACGCCGCTCGGTCATGACCGGAACGGTAGGGGGAGCTGCGAAAACAGGTCCACAGAAAAAAGCTTGAGCGACGGGACATCCCTGCCTAGAGTTGCTGGCACTTCGGAGAGGAGGTGGTTCGGCAGATGTACACATACCGGACGGAAGAGGTGGCTGCGGGCTAGCGGCCCGCCGTCAAACTCGGTTCGGCGCCGGACCAGCGTGTGCGAGACGCACGCAGCCGGCCAAACCAACGCAGTCACCCGACCCGCGAGTCGCCGGTACGTCCGGCCGGCCCCTCCCCCTGGGAGGACCAGACTCGCGGGTCGTCTGCGTTTTCCGCCACGGGGAAGGCCCTCGGGGAAATTTCTCGTACGCAGTACGCTGGGGGACATGCTTTCGCTCGTTCGACGCCGCCACGTGGACTTCGTCCGCGTCACGAGCATGGGCTGTCGGCGCTCCGCCTGATCCAGCCCCCTTTCTGCTTCCCCCCTTTCCGGCAGCTGGGCTCCGCCCCACCCTCGGCGGCCGCCCGTGCCCCGTACACCCCCGCGGACGCATCCCATGACGCACAACTCGACGGCATCGTCGTACGACCAGCTCCCCCTCATCGATCTGTCGGCCGCCGACCGTGGCCCTCAGGCGCGTGCGCTGCTCCATGCGCAGCTGCACAGTGCCGCCCATGACATCGGCTTCTTCCAGCTCGTCGGACATGGGGTCAGCAAGGAGGAGACCGAGCGGCTGGTCGGGGCCATGCATGCCTTCTTCCGGTTGCCCGAGGCCGAGCGGCTCGCCATCGACAACGTGAACTCGCCGCACTTCCGGGGCTACACGCGCACCGGTGACGAGCGGACCGGCGGGCGGCAGGACTGGCGGGACCAGATCGACATCGGGGCCGAGAGGCCCGCGCGCATACCGGGGGCCGGTGAGCCCTCGTACTGGTGGTTGCAGGGGCCCAATCAGTGGCCTGCCGGGCTGCCCGAGCTGCGGGAGGCCGCGCTCGCCTGGGTCGAGCGGCTGAGTGGGGTCGCCGAGCGGCTGTTGCGGGAGCTGCTCGCGTCGATCGGCGCTGATCCCGGGTTCTATGACTCCGTCTTCGGGGAGCGGGCGCATCCGCAGCTGAAGCTGGTGCGGTATCCGGGAAGCTCGGGGGACGGGGCCGGGCAGGGGGTGGGGGCCCACAAGGACTACGGGTTCCTGACGCTGCTGCTTCAGGACCAGGTGGGTGGGCTTCAGGTGCAGCGGGAGGACGGGCTGTTCCATGACGTGCCGCCGGTCGAGGGCGCGTTCGTGGTGAATCTGGGGGAGCTGTTGGAGGTGGCCACCAACGGGTATCTCGTCGCCACCAATCACCGGGTCGTGTCGCCGCCGGGGGCGGTGGAGCGGTTCTCGGTCCCGTTCTTCTACAACCCCCGGCTGGACGCTCGCGTGGAGCCGCTGGTGTTCCCGTACGCCGCCGCCGCGCCCGGGGTGACCGACGATCCGGCGAACCCGCTGTTCGCTGAGTACGGGTTCAACGAGCTGAAGGGCAAGCTGCGGGCCCATCCGCTGGTGGCCGAGCGGCATCACGCGGAGCTGCTCAGCCCCGCGTGATCACCCTGGGAACGGCTCGTACGGCTCAGTGTGCGATGGCCTCGTAGCCCTCGATCTCCTGGGGGCCGCGGGTGCCGGGGCCGATGTAGCGGGCGGAGGGGCGGACCAGGCGGCCGGTGCGCTTCTGTTCCAGGATGTGGGCCGACCAGCCGGCGGTGCGGGCGCACGTGAACATCGAGGTGAACATGTGCGCGGGGACCTCGGCGAAGTCGAGGACGATCGCCGCCCAGAACTCGACGTTCGTCGCGAGGACACGGTCGGGGCGGCGGGCGTGCAGTTCGGCGAGGGCGGCCTTCTCCAGAGCCTCGGCGACCTCGAAGCGGGGTGCGCCGAGTTCGCGGGCGGTGCGGCGCAGGACGCGGGCGCGGGGATCCTCGGCGCGGTAGACGCGGTGGCCGAAGCCCATGAGGCGTTCGCCCTGGTCGAGGGCACGCTTGACGTAGGCGTCGGCGTCGCCCGTGCGTTCGATCTCCTCGATCATGCCGAGGACGCGGGAGGGGGCGCCGCCGTGCAGGGGGCCGGACATGGCTCCCACGGCGCCGGAGAGGGCGGCGGCCACGTCGGCGCCGGTGGAGGCGATGACGCGGGCGGTGAAGGTGGAGGCGTTCATGCCGTGTTCGGCGGCGCTCGTCCAGTAGGCGTCGACGGCCTTGACGTGCTTGGGATCGGGTTCGCCGCGCCAGCGGATCATGAAGCGTTCGACGACGGACTGGGCCTTGTCGATCTCGCGCTGCGGGACCATGGGGCGGCCCTGGCCTCGGGCGGACTGGGCGACGTAGGACAGGGCCATGACGGCGGCGCGGGCGAGGTCCTCGCGGGCGTGTTCGGCATCGATGTCCAGCAACGGCTTGAGGCCCCATACCGGGGCGAGCATGGCGAGGGCGGACTGGACGTCGACGCGGATGTCGCCGGAGTGGACGGGGATGGGGAACGGCTCGGCGGGCGGCAGGCCGGGGTTGAAGGCGCCGTCGACGAGGAGGCCCCAGACGTTGCCGAACGAGACGTGGCCGACCAGGTCCTCGATGTCGACGCCCCGGTATCGCAGGGCGCCGCCTTCCTTGTCCGGTTCGGCGATCTCCGTCTCGAACGCGACGACTCCTTCGAGTCCGGGTACGAAGTCGGACATGAGGCGGCTCCTCGTGAGGTGTGCGGCGGGTTGTGGCGCCGACGGATCCACAGCGCCGGTGCGGCGCACTCGTCGTGGCATCTGCACCATATCCCCGAGTGTCACCTTTGGGGAGTGGTGCGGCACTCAGTGCCACGCGGCGCGGGGATGTCTCCCGTACGGCGGCCCGCAGAGGGATTCCATACGGCAGGATGACCATGTGACCGACGCAGATTCCGTCTATTCAGGGCCCGTGCCCGATCCCTCCGCCATGCGCAAGCAGTACCGGGCGGAGGGCCTCGACGAGGCGGATCTGGCCGCCACGCCCGTGGAACAGTTCGCGCGCTGGTTCAAGGAAGCGGCCATCGAGGCCCATCTCTTCGAGCCGAACGCGATGGTCGTGTCGACCGCGGACGCGCAGGGGCGGCCGAGTTCGCGGACAGTGCTGCTGAAGCAGTTCGACGAACAGGGGTTCGTCTTCTATACGAACTACGAGTCCCGCAAGGCACGTGACCTCGCCGAGAACCCGTATGTGTCGTTGCTCTTCCCGTGGCATCCGATGGCCCGGCAGGTCATCGTGCAGGGGGTGGCGCGGCGTACGGGGCGGGACGAGACGGCGGCGTATTTCCGGACCCGGCCGCACGGCTCGCAGCTCGGGGCCTGGGCGAGCGGCCAGTCGTCGGTGATCGCCGGGCGTGCCGAGCTCGATACGTCCTACGCGGAGCTGACGGCGCGGTATCCGGAGGGTGAGCAGGTGCCGGTGCCGCCGCACTGGGGCGGGTTCCGGGTGGTGCCGGAGTCGGTGGAGTTCTGGCAGGGCCGGGAGAACCGGCTGCACGACCGGCTGCGGTATGTGGGTCGGACGGAGGGCGCCTGGTCGGTGGAGCGGCTCGCTCCCTGAGCGGTACCCGCGTTCACGCTGTCAAGGTTCACTGTGAGGTTGCCGCGGTCGGGGACTTGCGCCGGGTGGGAACGGGGCCCGGCGTTGCCGGGTGCCGCTGCGCCCACCCGTGCCGCCTGGGGGCACCTCCCAGGCCCTTAAGGCACTGGGGGAGGCACGACTGCCCGCAGCTACGTCCGGTGTGGCACGACTGCCCGCAGCTACGTCCGGTGTGGGGGTGCCCAGAGCCCGTCCAGCAGTTGCGCCCACTGTGCCACCACGCGTTCGCGGCGGGCGGTGTCGTCGGTGAGGAGGTTGGCGAGGCCGAGGCCGCGGGCCATGTCGAGGAGGCCCTGGACGGTTTCGCGGACGCCGGGGACGGATTCGTCGGCGTCGAGGAGTTCGACGGCGATGCGGTGGGTCTCGCGGCCGACGCGGCCTTCCAGTTCGGTGACGCGTGGTCCGAGTTGTTGCTCGTTGGAGGCGGCGACCCAGAGGTGGAGCGCGGCACGGAAGAGGGGGCCGGTGTAGACGTCGACGAGGGCGGTCAGGACCGCGCGGCGGTCGGCGCCGCCGTCGGGGAACAGGGCGCGCAGGGCCAGGCAGCGTTCCTCGGCGACGTACTCGACGGCGGCGGTGAAGAGGTCCTCGCGGGTGGGGAAGTGGTGCTGGGCGGCGCCGCGGGAGACGCCCGCGCGTTCGGCGACGACGGTGACCGTGGAGCCCGCCCAGCCGTGTTCGGCGAGGCAGGCCACGGCGGCTTCCAGGAGCCGCTGCCGGGTGGCGCGGCTGCGGTCCTGTTTGGGGACACGATCCCCGGGCCGGTCGCCGGACGGCCGGTCGGCCGTGGTCACAGCACCCATGCGGGATCCCGTCGTTCGAGGAAGGCCGTCATGCCTTCGCGGGCCGGCGCGGAGGAGAACAGCCGGGCCGAGAGTGCGGTGAGGTGGGCCGCGTCCCGGTCGAATGTCTCCAGCACCCTAGCCGTGAGCAGGCGTTTCGTCTCGGTGAGGGCCTGTGGGGCGGATCTGCGGAGTCCGTCGAGGACGGGTGCGAGGACGGTGTCGACGTCGTCGCCGGTGGTGGTGAGCAGGCCGACGCGGGCGGCTTCGGGGGCGTCGAAGCGCTCGCCGGTGAGGTAGTAGCGGGTGAGGGCGCGGGGGTCGGTGCGGGGCAGCAGAGGGAGGGAGATGACGGCGGGTGCGACGCCGATGCGTACCTCGGTGAAGGCGAACGTGGCCGGGGTGGCGGCGGCGGTGATGTCGCAGGCGGCGAGCAGGCCGAGGCCGCCGGCCCGGACGTGACCGGTGACGCGGGCGACGACGGGCTGGGGCAGTTCGACGATCTGGCGGAGCAGGGCGACGAACGCGTCGGGGGCGGGCGGGTCGCGCAGGTCGGCACCGGCGCTGAAGGTGTTTCCGGCGTGGGTGAGGACGACGGCGCGGACGTCGGGGTCCTTGGCGCAGTCGGTGAGCGCGTCGGCGAGTTCGCCGACGAGGGCGGCGGAGAGGGCGTTGCGGGTGTCGGGGGCGTCGAGGGTGAGGGTCTCGACGCCGCGCGTGCGGGTGCGGCCGACGCGGGTCACGGGGTCTCCCTGAGCTGCCGGCGCAGGATCTTTCCGGAGACCGCGCGCGGGACGGCGTCGATGAAGGTGACACGGCGGACGCGCTTGTAGGGGGCGACACGTTCCGCGACGTACATCGCGATCTCTCCTTCGGAGAGGTCGGGGGACGTGGGCTGGCGGACGACGAAGGCGTGCGGGACCTCGTTGCCCTCGTCGTTGTACTCGCCGATGACGGCGGCGTCGGCGACGGCCGGGTGGGTGAGGAGGAGGGCTTCGAGCTCGGCGGGGGCGACCTGGAAGCCCTTGTACTTGATCAGTTCCTTGACGCGGTCAACGACGAAGAGCCAGCCGTCGTCGTCGACGCGCCCGATGTCGCCGGTGTGGAGCCAGCCGTCGGGGTCGATCATGGCGGCGGTGGCGTCGGGGCGGCCGAGGTAGCCCTTCATGACCTGGGGTCCCCGGATGAGGATCTCGCCGTCCTCGCCGGGGCCGAGGTCCTTGGCGGGGTCGTCGAGGCACACGATCCGCATCTCGGTGCCGGCGATGAGCCTGCCGACCGTTCCGGCGGGGGCGTCGCGCATGGCGTCGAGGGAGACGACGTGGGTGCCGGGGGACAGTTCCGTCATGCCGTAGGCCTGGCCGACGGGCGGCAGGTTCAGGCGGTCGGAGCAGGCGGCGGCGAGGTCGGCGTCCAGGGGTGCGGCGGCGCTGATGACGTACTGCAGGGACGACAGGTCGTACTGGGTGACCGCCGGGTGCTTGGCGAGGGCGAGGACGATCGGCGGGGCGACGTAGAGGCCGGTGATGCGGTGGGTCTGGATGGCCGCGAGGAAGGTCTCCAGGTCGAAGCGGGGCAGGACGACGACCGTGGCGCCCCGCCTGAGGGGGGCGTTCATCAGGGCCGTGAGGCCGTAGATGTGGAAGAACGGCAGGACGGCGAGGATGCGGTCGCCGGGGCCCGCGGAGATGGCCGGTTCCAGCTGGGCGAGGTTGGTGGCGATCTGCCGGTGGGTGAGCATGACGCCCTTGGGGGTGCCGGTGGTGCCGGAGGAGTACGGCAGGGCGGCCACGTCCTCCACGGGGTCGATGTCGACCTGCGGCTCGGGGGCGGCCGAGGCGAGCATGTCGATCAGGGAGCGGTGCCCGGGCGCGCTGTCGCAGACGAAGATCTCCTGGACACCGCCCGCGAGTGCGGCGGCCCGGCGGGCGGTCTGCAGGAACGGTGAGACGGTGACGATCCAGCGGGCCCGCGAGTCGCCGAGCTGCTTGGCGAACTCCTCGGCGGTGGCCAGCGGATGCACGGTGGTGACGGAGGCACCCGCGCGCGTGGCGGCGTAGAAGGCGATCGGGAAGGCGACGGTGTTGGGGCTGTGCAGAGCGAGCACATCGCCCTTGCGGACCCCGGCCTCGGCGAGGGCGGCGGCGACGCGCCGGTGGAACCGGTCCACCTGCTCGTAGGTGAGGGTGGTGCCGTCCGTGCCGTCGATCAGCGCGGGCTGCTCGCCGAAGGCTGCGGCGCTGCCCAGGACGGCGTCGTGGATGGGGAGTTCTACGGGCGGGACGTCTGCGTACACGCTGCGGAACACGGTTCCTCCAAGACGGGTCAGTACGACTTGGGCAGGCCCAGGGTCTGGTGGGAGACGTAGTTGAGAATCATCTCCCGGCTCACCGGAGCTATACGAGCCACGCGCGAGGCCGTGATCAGCCTGGCGATGCCGAACTCCGTGGTGAGGCCGTTGCCGCCGAGGGTCTGCACCGCCTGGTCCACGGCCCGCACGCAGGCTTCCCCCGCCGCGTACTTGGCCATGTTGGCGGCCTCGCCCGCGCCGGCGTCGTCCCCCGCGTCGTAGAGGTGGGCGGCCTTCTGCATCATCAGACGGGCCAGCTCGAGCTCGATGTGCGCCTGGGCGAGGGGATGGGCGATGGCCTGGTGGGCGCCGATGGGGGTCTTCCAGACCGTGCGGTCGCGGGCGTACTCGACGGCCTTCGCGAGGGCGTGGCGGCCCATGCCGATCGCGAACGCGGCCGTCATGATCCGCTCCGGGTTGAGGCCGGCGAACAGCTGGAGCAGCCCGGCGTCCTCTCCCCCACTGCCGAAAGCGTGGGAGGGGCCCCCACCGACGAGGGCCTCGGCGGGGAGCCTGACGTCGTCCAGGACCAGCTCGAACTGCTTCTCCACACTGTGCAGTTCCATGTCGATCCTGCGGTGCGTGAAGCCGGGGGCGTCGCGCGGGACGATGAACAGGCAGGGCTTGAGGCTGCCGGTGCGGCCCTCTTTGTCGGACACGGTTTCGGTGCGGCCGACGATCAGCGTGGCGTCGGCGATGTCGACGCCGGAGACGAAGACCTTGCGGCCGGTGAGCAGCCAGTCGGTGCCGTCGCGGCGGGCCGTGGTGGTGATGCGGTGGCTGTTGGAACCGGCGTCGGGCTCGGTGATGCCGAAGGCCATGAGGCGGGAGCCGTCCGCGAGGGCGGGGAGCCACTCCTGTTTCTGTTCCTCGGTGCCGAAGCGGGCGATCACCGTGCCGCAGATCGCCGGGGAGACGATCATCATGAGGAGGGGGTTGCCCGCGGCGCCCATCTCTTCGAGGACGAGGGAGAGTTCGGCGATGCCACCGCCGCCGCCTCCGTAGGCTTCGGGGAGGTTGACTCCGATGTAGCCGAGTTCGGCTGCCGCGTGCCAGAGGTTCTCGGTGGTGGTGTGGGCCTTGGCGAAGGAAGCTACCGCTGCGCGGAGTGCCTTGTGCTCGTCGGGTTCGATCAGGGTCGTCACTGTGGCTCCTTCGGGTGCGGGTTCGTCGTGGCTGGTCGCGCTCACGCGGCGGAGCCGCATATCAATTGCAGCCCCGCGCCCCTTGAGGTTGGCTGCTCTCCACGACTGCCAAGAGCGCGCCCATCTGCACTTGCTGTCCTTCGGTTACCGGTACCGCCGTAACCGTCCCAGTCGTCGGGGCGGAAATGACGTGTTGCATCTTCATCGCTTCGAGCCACACCATCGGTTCGCCCGCTTCGACACTCGATCCGGTGATCAGGGCGGGCGCCAGCTTGACGACCGTGCCCGGCATCGGGGCCAGGAGGGAGCCGGGGGCGTGCTGCGTTTCCGGGGCCGGGAAGCGCGGGAGGGCCGTCAAGGTCTCCCCGTTGATGTGGACCTGGTCGCCGTAGCGGGCGATCTCGTAGCGGTGGCGTACGCCGTCAATCTCCAGGACGACCAGGGACGGGTCGGCGTGCACGACCTGAACGCCCTCGGCGGTCAGGCCGGTCCGGCCGTGGGTGTAGGCGACCTCGATCTCCTCGCCGCCCACCAAGTACCGCTTCGTCTGCGGCTGGGACGGCAGGTTGCGCCAGCCGCCGAAGCGGGAGCGGGTCCGTGCCTCGGCCAGCGCCGCCGCCAGCGGGGCACAGGAGTCCACCGCCGGTGTGGTCAGGTCGGGCAGGTGGTGGTCGTAGAAGCCGGTCGTCATCCGGGCCGAGGTGAACTCCTCGTGCCGCAGGGAGCGGATCAGGAGGGCGCGGTTGGTGGGCGGGCCGTGGAGGGTGGTGCGTTCCAGCGCGCCCGCCAGCTTGCGGATCGCCTCCGCGCGCGTGGGGGCGTGGGCGACGATCTTCGCGAGCATCGGGTCGTAGTGGACGCCGATCTCGTCGCCGTCGCCGTAGCCGGTGTCCAGGCGGACGCCGTCCGGGACGGCCAGGCGGTGCAGGGTGCCGGTCTGCGGGGTCCAGTCGGTCGCGGGGTCCTCGGCGTAGAGGCGGGCCTCGACCGCGTGGCCACGCGCGCGTGGCGGCTCGGGGGCGAGGGCGGTGCCCTCCGCGACACGGATCTGTTCGGCGACGAGGTCGAGGCCGAAGACGGCCTCCGTGACGGGGTGTTCGACCTGGAGGCGGGTGTTCATCTCCAGGAAGTGCGCGCGGCCGCCCTCGACCAGGAACTCGACCGTGCCCGCGCCGACGTAGGACACGGCGCGCGCGGCCCGTACGGCCAGCTCCCGCAGTTCCTCGTCCAGGGCCGCGGGGAGTCCGGGCGCCGGCGCCTCCTCGATCACCTTCTGGTGGCGGCGCTGGAGGGAGCAGTCGCGCGTGCCGAGCGCCCACACCGTGCCGTGGGTGTCGGCGAGGATCTGGACCTCGACGTGGCGGCCGTTCTCGACGTACGGCTCGACGAACACCTCGCCGTCGCCGAAGGCGCTCGCCGCCTCCGCGCGGGCGGCCTCCAGGGCGGCGGGCAGGTCCGCCAGGCGGCGTACGACCCGCATGCCGCGGCCTCCGCCGCCCGCCGCCGCCTTCACCAGCACCGGCAGGTCCGACTCCCCCACCTCCCCCAGGGGCGCCAGCCCCATCAGCCGCTTCGCGCGCGTCTTGGACGCCATCGCCTCGATGGCCTCCGGCGGCGGGCCGATCCAGACGAGTCCCGCGTCCAGGACGGCCCGGGCGAAGTCGGCGTTCTCGGAGAGGAAGCCGTAGCCGGGGTGCACGGCGTCCGCGCCGGACGCGACGGCCGCCTTCACGACCAGGTCGGCACGCAGGTAGGTGTCGGCGGGGGCCGCTCCCGGCAGTCGTACGGCCGTGTCGGCCACGCGCGCGTGGAGGGCGTTCTCGTCGGCGTCCGAGTACACGGCGACCGTCCGGATTCCCAACTCACGGCAGGTGCGGACAATACGGCAGGCGATCTCGCCGCGGTTCGCCACCAGAACAGAAGTAATCAGGGCAGAAGGAATCATGAGCCTCACATCCGGAAGACGCCGAAGCCACCGCGCACGCCCTCGAAGGGCGCGGTGTGGATCGCGGACAGGCACATTCCCAGGACCGTGCGGGTGTCGCGCGGGTCGATGACGCCGTCGTCGTAGAGCCGCCCGGACAGGAACATCGGCAGGGACTCGGACTCGATCTGCTGCTCCACCATCGCGCGCAGGGCGGCGTCGGCGTCCTCGTCGTACGGCTGTCCCTTCGCGGCGGCCGACTGGCGGGCGACGATCGACAGGACGCCGGCGAGCTGCTGCGGGCCCATGACGGCCGACTTGGCGCTGGGCCAGGCGAAGAGGAAGCGGGGGTCGTAGGCGCGGCCGCACATGCCGTAGTGACCGGCGCCGTAGGAGGCGCCCATGAGGACGGACAGGTGCGGGACGCGGCTGTTGCTCACCGCGTTGATCATCATCGCGCCGTGTTTGATGATGCCGCCCTGCTCGTACTCCTTGCCGACCATGTAGCCGGTGGTGTTGTGCAGGAAGAGCAGCGGGATGTTCCGCTGGTTGGCGAGCTGGATGAACTGGGCGGCCTTCTGGGACTCGGCGCTGAACAACACGCCCTGGGCGTTGGCCAGGATGCCGACCGGGTAGCCGTGCAGGGCCGCCCAGCCAGTGGCCAGGCTCGTCCCGTACAGCGGTTTGAACTCGTCGAAGTCGGAGCCGTCGACGATCCGGGCGATCACCTCGCGCGGGTCGAAGGGGGTCTTCAGGTCACCCGGGACGATGCCGAGGAGTTCCTCGGGGTCGTACTTGGGGGGCTCGGCCGGGCCCGGGTCGTCGTACGCCTTGCGGTGGTTGAGCCGGGCGACCACCCGGCGGGCCTGACGCAGGGCGTCCCGCTCGTCGACGGCGAAGTAGTCGGCGAGACCCGACACGCGCGCGTGCATCTCCGCGCCGCCGAGCGACTCGTCGTCGCTCTCCTCGCCGGTGGCCATCTTCACCAGCGGCGGACCGCCGAGGAAGACCTTCGCCCGCTCCTTGACCATGATCACGTGGTCGGACATGCCGGGGATGTACGCGCCGCCGGCCGTGGAGTTGCCGAAGACGACGGCGACGGTCGGGACGCCGGCGGCGGAGAGCCGGGTCAGGTCGCGGAAGATGGCGCCGCCCGGGATGAAGATCTCCTTCTGGGACGGCAGGTCGGCGCCGCCCGACTCCACCAGGCTGATGCAGGGCAGCCGGTTGGCGAGGGCGATGTCGTTGGCGCGCAGGGCCTTCTTCAGCGACCAGGGGTTGCTGGCGCCACCGCGCACGGTGGGGTCGTTGGCCGTGATCAGACACTCGACGCCTTCCACCACCCCGATGCCGGTGACGAGGGAGGCGCCGACGGTGTACTCGCTGCCCCAGGCGGCGAGCGGCGACAGCTCCAGGAAGGGGGTGTCGGGGTCGAGGAGCAGCTCGATGCGTTCGCGGGCGAGGAGCTTGCCGCGCGCGCGGTGCCGTTCGACGTACTTCGGGCCGCCGCCCGCGAGCGCCTTGGCGTGCTCGGCGTCCAGGTCGGCCAGTTTGGCGAGCATGGCCTCGCGGTGGGCACGGTGGTCGGGGCCGGTGGTGTCCAGCGCCGACGGCAGGACGGTCAAAGGAGTGCCTCCGGGATGTCCAGATGACGGGAGCGCAGCCATTCGCCGAGCGCCTTGGCCTGCGGGTCGAAGCGCTGCTGCGCGGCGACACCGGCGCCGAGGATGCCCTCGACGACGAAGTTCAGGGCGCGCAGACGGGGCAGCACATGCCGGGTCACGGTCAACTCGCCCGTCTCCGGGATGAGTTCGCGGAAGCGGTCGACGGTCAGCGCGTGGGCGAGCCAGCGCCATGCCTCGTCGGTACGGACCCACACCCCGACGTTGGCGTCCCCGCCCTTGTCCCCGCTGCGGGCGCCGGCGACGACCCCGAGGGGAGCCCTGCGCACGGGGCCCGGCGGCGGGGGCTCGGGGAGGTCCGGTGGCGGTGCTTGTTCGAGTACGAGGGTGTCGGCGGCCGGGGATACCGGGATCCGGCGTCCGTCGTCGAGGACGGCGGTGTGCGTGACCTCGTCCTGGGGGACGTACGCGGCCTCGAACACCCCGTACGGGGCGCCCTTGCCGGGTGGGGCGAGGAGGTGGAAGCCGGGGTAGCTCGCGAGGGCCAGTTCGACGGCGGCGCCGCTCAGGGCCCGGCCCACGACGGCCTGTTCGGGGTCGCGGACGACGAGCCGCAGCAGGGCGCTGGCGGTCTCCTCGGTGGCGGCGTCGGGGCGGTCGGTGCGGACGAGGTCCCAGCGCACGTCGGTGACCTTCGCCGTCGCGCCGGCCAGCTGCTCGCGCACCAGGTCCGCCTTGGCCTCGACGTCGAGGCCGGTGAGCACGAAGACGACCTCGCCCCGGAAGCCGCCGATCCGGCTCCGGCCGACCTTGAGGGTGGGCGGCGGGGCCTCGCCGCGTACACCGTCGATCCGGACGCGGTCGGGACCGTCCTCGGTGAGCCGTACGGTGTCGAGGCGGGCGGTGACATCCGGTCCGGCGTACCGGGCGCCCGTCGTCTCGTACAGCAGTTGCGCGGTGACCGTGCCGACGTCGACGAGTCCGCCGGTGCCGGGGTGCTTGGTGATCACGCTGCTGCCGTCGGCGTGGATCTCGGCGAGCGGGAAGCCGGGGCGCCGTACGTCGGCCTCCCGGAAGAAGGCGTAGTTGCCGCCGGTGGCCTGGGTTCCGCACTCCAGGACGTGCCCGGCGACGACCGCGCCCGCGAGGCGGTCGTAGTCGTGCGGCTCCCAGCCGAAGTGGGCGGCGGCCGGCCCGGTGACCAGGGCCGCGTCCGTGACCCGCCCGGTGACCACGATGTCCGCGCCCTCACGCAGACAGGCCGCGATGCCGAAGCCGCCGAGGTAGGCGTGGGCGGTGAGGGCGCCGGGGAAGCCGGCGCCGAGGTCGTCGCCCTCGACGTACGCGACACGCACGGGGACACCGAGCCGGTCGGCGAGCTTCCGGACGGCGTCGGCGAGGCCGGCCGGGTTGAGGCCGCCGGCGTTGGTGACGATCCGCACGCCCCGCTCCCGGGCGAGCCCGAGGCACTCCTCCAACTGGCGCGGGAAGGTGCGGGCGTATCCGGCGGAGGGGTCCTTCAGCCGGTCGCGGCCGAGGATCAGCATGGTCAGTTCGGCGAGGTAGTCGCCGGTGAGGACGTCGAGTTCGCCGCCGGTGAGCATCTCGCGCAGGGCGTCGGCGCGGTCGCCGTAGAAGCCGGAGAAGTTGCCGATGCGCAGAGGTGACGGCGGCGGGGGTGGCGACGGCGGCGGGGGTGTCACGCGGACTCCCCTCGAGGGGCGCGCCCCTCGCCGGGCGGGCCCGCGAAGGCCTGGGCGATGTCCAGCCAGCGGTCCGCGTCGTCACCCTCGGCGCGCAGGGCGAGGTCGGCGCGGTGGGCGCGCTGGGTGACGAGAAGGCAGAAGTCGAGGGCGGGGCCGGTGACGCGGTCGGTGGCGTCGTCGGGGCCGTACGCCCATGACTCGCCGGAGGGGCCGGTGAGTTCGACGCGGAAGTCCTCGAACGGCGGGGTGAGACCGTGCACGCCGAAGGCGTAGTCGCGGGTGCGGACGCCGAGGCGGACGATGTGCCGCAGGCGGTCCGTGGGGGTGCGGACTGCTCCGAGGGCGTCGGCGATGTCCAGGCCGTGGGCCCAGGTTTCCATCAGCCGGGCGGTGGCCATGGAGGCGGTCGACATGGGCGGGCCGTACCAGGGGAAACGGGCGCCTTCGGGGGCGGTGCGCAGGGCGTCGGCGAGGGCCGCGCGGCCGGTCCGCCAGTCCGCGAGGAGCTGCGCGGGCGGCTTCTTCGCGCCCTCCTCGGCGCCGTTGTCCACGAAGTCCCCGGGCTCGGTCAGCGCCGCCTCCACCTCACGGGCGAAGGCCCTCTGGTCGGTCACCGCGAGCAGCGAGGAGTGGTCGGTCCAGGCGAGGTGGGCGATCTGGTGGGCGACGGTCCAGCCGGGGGCGGGGGTCGGGAGCGTCCACCGCTCCGGCTCCAACTCGGCGACGAGCAGATCGAGTTCGTCGCTTTCGGCACACAGGTCGTCGATCACGGGCGTCGGGTCGGCCATGGGGTGGAGCATGGCAGCGCACCCAGAAACAAGCAAGCATGCTTGCATTTAATTTTGGGGGTACTGCCGGGGGGGCGGGTGCCGCCCCAGCGGCACGACTGCCCGCAGCTACGCCAGTTGCCTTCGCCGCCCCACCTGGGTCCGTACCGCACCCATGCTTGCCGCGATGACCAGGGCGATCGCGGCCGTCTCGGGGAGGGACAGGGACTGGCCGAGGACGAGGAGGCCGGCGGTGGCGGCGATGGCCGGTTCCAGGCTCATGAGGATGGCGAAGGTGGCGGCGGGCAGGCGGCGCAGGGCCAGGAGTTCCAGGCTGTACGGCAGGACGGACGAGAGCAGGGCCACCGCCGCGCCCAGCCCCAGGGTCACCGGGTCGGCCAGTTTCGCGCCGGACTCCACGAGGCCCAGCGGGAGGAAGAGCAGCGCGCCCACCGCCATCGCCAGCGCGAGGCCGTCGGCCTGCGGGAACCGGCGGCCCGTACGCGCGCTGAACACGATGTACGCCGCCCACATCGCACCCGCCCCCAGGGCGAACGCGACGCCCACCGGGTCGAGGTCGCCGAACCCCCCACCCGCGAGCAGGAAGACCCCGGCGAGGGCGAGGCCGGCCCAGACCAGGTTGAGGGCTCGGCGGGAGGCGACGACGGAGAGGGCGAGGGGGCCGAGGACCTCCAGGGTCACCGCCGGGCCCAGCGGGATGCGGTCGACGGCCTGGTAGAAGAGGCCGTTCATCGCGGCCATGGTGACACCGAAGACGGTGACCGTGCCCCAGTCGGTGCGGGAGTGGCCGCGCAGCCGGGGTCGGCAGACGACGAGCAGGACCACCGCCGCGACCGCCAGCCGCAGCGCCACGACCCCGAGCGCCCCCGCCCTCGGCATCAACGTCACCGCCAGCGCGCCACCGAACTGCACCGAGATGCCACCGGCGAGGACCAGGCCGACGGGGCCGAGGGCGCCGAAGCGGCCAGGGGTGCCGGCGGTGCCGGCCGAGACGGGGGTGGCGAGGGAGGCTTCCGAGGGGGCGGTCACTGGCGATCCAAGGGCTCGAATGTTCAACCGGATGAACTGTCAAGTCCAGAGTAATGAACTGAAACAGGTGCGTAAACCGCTGACGCCCGTGTCTCGCGCCGTGAGACGTTCAGGTGTCAGGACCGTCCCCGTCCTCCAGCGCGTCCGCCAGCACCTCCGCCAGGTGCCGAGCCCGCACGCCGGCCAGCTGGTCGAGCTGGGTGCGACAGGAGTAGCCGTCGGCGAGGACGACCGTGTCGGGTGAGGCATGCCCTACGGCGGGCAGCAGTTGTTCCTCCGCGCAGGCCACCGACACCTCGAAGTGGCCTTTCTCGAAGCCGAAGTTGCCCGCCAGGCCGCAGCAGCCGCCGCTCAGCTCCCCGGTGAGTCCGGCAGACGCGCGCAGCCGCCGGTCGGGCCCGTCGCCGAGCACCGCGTGCTGGTGGCAGTGGGTCTGGCCGACGACCGGACGGTCCAGCCGGGGCGGTGCCCAGTCGGGCGCGAACCGCTCCAGCGCCTCCGCGAACGTCATCACCCGCGCCGCGAGCCACCCCGCGCGCGGGTCGTCGGGCAGCAACTCCGGGAGGTCCGTCCGCAGGGCGGCGGCGCAGCTGGGCTCCAGGACGACGAAGGGCGGCTCTTCGAGGGCGTCATACGGATCGCCGTCCCCGCCCGTGTCCGTGTCCGTGTCCGTGTCGACGGTGGCCGGCGCGAGCCCCCGCAGCAGCTCCTCCTCCGGCATCAGGAAGGGTTCCAGCAGATCCAGGGTCCGCCGCATGACCTTCCGCGCCTGGTCCAGCTGGCCCGTCGAGACGTACGTCAGCCCGCAGCACACCCGGCCGCGCTGGGCGGTGAGCGGATTGAAGACGTACGACACCCCGTCGCCGACCGCCGCCCTCTTCCACCGGTGGGTGGGCGGAGTGAGCACGTTCAGCCCCGCCGCCTCCAGAACCCGTACGGCCGCCTTTCCGACGGGCGGGGCGAGGTGCTCCGTGAAGGTGTCCGGCCAGAGGAAGAGCGACTGACGGGGCCCGCCGGGCCGCAGAGGCAGCCGCACCCGCGCCACCAGCCGCCGCCCCCACCACCGGCTGAACGTCTCCGGGGCGAGTGGCGGGATCGCGCGCTCCGGGGCGATCCCGGCAGCCCGTTTCGCCGCCCACGCCAGGGGCCGCACGCGCGCGAGGGCGTTCACGAGCCGTGTCGCGCGCGTGCGGGACGCCCAGCACAGCCACTGCGGCAGCCGGCCGAGCGCGTAGTGGGCGGCGGGGCGGCGCCGGCCGGTGTAGTGGTGGTACAGGAACTCCGCCTTGTAGGTGGCCATGTCGACCCCGACCGGGCAGTCGGAACGGCAGCCCTTGCAGGACAGACACAGGTCCAACGCGTCCCGGACCTCCTCCGACCGCCAGCCGTCGGTGACCACCTCACCGGCGAGCATCTCGTGCAGCAGTCGGGCACGCCCGCGCGTGGAGTGCGCCTCCTCGCCCGTCGCGCGGAACGACGGGCACATCACGGCGGACCCGGTCGCCGCCGCCGTACGGCACTTGGCGACGCCAACGCAGCGGCGTACGGCCGCCGAGAAGTCGCCGCCGTCGGCCGGGTAGCCGAAGGCGACCGGCACCGGCTCACGGGGCAGCACGGAGAAGCGCAGACCGGAGTCCAGGGGCGCCGGGCGGACCAGCATGCCGGGATTGAGCAGGTCGTCGGGGTCCCACACGCCCTTCGCACGCTCGAACAGGGCGACCATCTCGGGGCCGTACATCCTCGGCAGCAGCTCGGCCCGCGCCTGCCCGTCGCCGTGCTCCCCGGACAGCGAGCCGCCATGGGCGACGACCAGGTCGGCGAGTTCCTCGGAGAAGCGGCGGAAGCGTCCGATGCCCGCCGGCGACAGGAGATCGAAGTCGATCCGGACGTGGATGCAGCCGTCGCCGAAATGGCCGTACGGCGTCCCGCGCAGCCCGTGCGAGCCGAGCAGCGCCCGGAAGTCCCGCAGGTAGGCGCCGAGCCGGGCGGGCGGCACCGCGCAGTCCTCCCAGCCGGGCCAGGCCTCGGAGCCGTCGGGCATCCGGGTCGCCGTACCGCTGGCGTCCTCGCGGACGCGCCACAGGGCGCGCTGAGCGGCCGGGTCGGTCACGACCAGGGAGTCCACGGTGCCGTCGGCCGCTGCCGCCCGCACGATCGCCTCCGCACGCGCGCGTGCCTCGCCCTCCGACTCGCCGCCGGTCTCCACGAACAGCCAGGCACCTCCGCGGGGCAGCCCCGCCGGTGACGGGACCAGGTCGGCCGCCATGCCCTCGACTGTCAGTGGCCCATACGGCAACAACCCGGCCGCGGCCTCGGCGGCGGCGCTCTCGTCGCCGTACCCGAGCACCGCGAGCGCACGCGCGCGTGGAGCCTCGACGAGCCGTACGACCGCTTCCGTGAGCACGCCGAGGGTGCCCTCCGAGCCGCAGAAGGAGCGGGCGACGTCGGCGCCCTTCTCGGGCAGCAGGGCGTCCAGGGCGTACCCGGAGATCCGGCGGGGCAGCTCGGGGAAGCCGGTCCGCAGCCGCGCCAGCTCCCCCTCGACCAGCTCCCGCAGCCCGTCGGGCGCCCCGGCCCAGCCCTGCCCGAGCCGCAGGCGGCGCCCGCGCGCGGTGACGACCTCCAGCTCGCGCACACTGTCCGCGGTCGTCCCCCACGCGACCGAGTGCGAGCCGCAGGAGTTGTTGCCGACCATGCCGCCGAGGGTGCAGCGGCTGTGCGTGGCCGGGTCGGGCCCGAAGCGCAGCCCGTGCGGGGCGGCGGCCTCCTGGAGCCGGTCGAGGACCAGCCCCGGCTGTACGACGGCGGTACGCGCCTGCGGGTCCAGGTCCAGCACCCGGTTCATGTGCCGGGTGAAGTCCAGCACCACACCCGAGCCGGTGGCCTGCCCGGCGATCGACGTGCCCCCGCCCCGCGCCACGACGGGCACGCCGTGCGCCCGGCACACGTCCAGGACGGCGGTCACGTCGTCGGCGTCCCGGGGGGCGACGACCCCCAGCGGGACCCGCCGGTAGTTGGACGCGTCCATGGTGACCAGCGCCCGGGAGGTGGCGTCGAAGCCCACGTCACCGCGGACGGCCCTGCGCAGCTCGGCCTCGAGTTCTGTCATGTCGTCCACCATCAGCCACCCATCAGCCACCTGTCGGAACACCGTCTCACCCGACGGACGAGGTTTCGCCGAGGTTTCCCCCACCCGATAACCTCCCCCCGTGGCTGAGATCCAGATTCCCTCTGACATCAAGCCCGCCGACGGACGTTTCGGCGCGGGCCCCTCCAAGGTGCGGACGGAGGCGCTGGACGCCCTCGCCGCCACCGGCACCTCCCTCCTCGGCACCTCCCACCGCCAGGCTCCCGTGAAGAACCTGGTCGGCAAGGTGCGCGAGGGCATCTCCGAGCTGTTCTCCCTCCCCGAGGGCTACGAGGTCATCCTCGGCAACGGCGGCTCCACCGCGTTCTGGGACGTCGCGACCCACGGTCTGATCGAGAACAAGTCGCAGCACCTCACGTTCGGTGAGTTCAGCTCGAAGTTCGCGAAGGCCGCCAAGCTCGCCCCGTGGCTGGCGGAGCCCACGGTCGTCTCCTCCGACCCGGGCACGCACCCCGAGCCGCAGGCCGAGGCGGGCGTGGACGTCTACGCCTTCACCCACAACGAGACCTCCACCGGCGTCGCGGCCCCGCTGAAGCGCGTCGCGGGCGCCGACGAGGGCGCGCTCGTCCTGGTGGACGCCACCTCCGGAGCGGGCGGCCTCCCGGTCGACATCACCGAGACGGACGTCTACTACTTCGCCCCGCAGAAGTCCTTCGCCTCCGACGGCGGCCTGTGGATCGGCGTGTTCTCCCCGGCGGCGATCGAGCGCGCCGAGCGGATCCACGCGTCCGGCCGCCACATCCCGGAGTTCTTCTCGCTCCCCACGGCGATCGACAACTCGCGCAAGAACCAGACGTACAACACGCCGGCCCTCGCCACGCTCTTCCTGCTGAACGAGCAGCTGGAGTGGATCAACGGCCAGGGCGGTCTCGCCTGGTCCACGGCCCGTACGAAGGACTCCTCGACCCGCCTCTACACCTGGGCGGAGGAGTCGAAGCACGCGACGCCGTTCGTCACCGACCCGGCCAAGCGTTCGCAGGTCATCGGCACGATCGACTTCTCGGACGAGATCGACGCCGCCGCGATCGCCAAGGTGCTGCGCGCCAACGGCGTCGTCGACACCGAGCCCTACCGCAAGCTCGGCCGCAACCAGCTGCGCGTCGCGATGTTCCCGGCGATCGACCCGGCGGACGTCGAGGCGCTCACGCACTGCATCGACTACGTGATCGAGAAGCTCTGATCGCTCTCGAAGTGACGCAAGAGTAGTGACGCGAGAGTCTCAGCGACACGCCGTCTGCACGGCGTGTCGCTGAGACTGAGCCCACACAATCGGCGCCCACGGCCCTCACGGCACCCACGGGGCGCCCTTGCTCAGCGGTGGGTCCGCTCGGTTCAGCCTCGGATGCCGACCAGCCCGTGCAGGGTGTCGGCGGGCGTCGCGCCGGCCGTCTCCCGCGTGGTCAGGGCGGTGGTCGCCGTGCTCGCCGGCACGGGGTCGGCGAGCTTCTTGCAGACCGCGTCGGCCACGCCGCTGCCGTGCGGGACCGTGCCGTCGGTGAGGTACTTGACCAGGTACTTGTCGAGGCACGCGTTGCCGCTCAGCGAGATGCCGTGGTTGCCGCCGCCCTGCTCGACGACCAGGCTGGAGTGCTTGAGCAGACGGTGGACGGTGACGCCGCCCTGGTACGGGGTGGCCGCGTCGTCCGTCGCCTGGAACAGCAGCACCGGCGGGAGCTTGCTGTTGGCGACGTTCACCGGCTTCAGCGACTTGGTGGGCCAGTAGGCGCACGGCGCGTTGTACCAGGCGTTGTTCCAGGCCATGAACGGGGCCTTCTCGTACACGGCCCAGTTGTCCTTGCGCCACTGCTTCCAGTCGCGCGGCCAGGAGACGTCACGGCACTGCACGGCGGCGTAGACGCTGTAGCCGTTGTCGCCGGAGGCGTCGATGCTCGCGAAGTTCTGGTACGCCTCGACCAGCGGGGCGGAGTTCTTGTCGTTCACGTAGGCGGCGAACGCCGAGGCGAGGAACGGCCAGTAGCCGTTGTAGTAGCCGCCGGGGAGGAACGTGTCCTCCAGCTCGGAGGCGCCCACCTTGCCGCCGGCCGGCGTCTTGGCGAGTTCGGCCCGCATCGCGTACCACTTGGCCTCGATCGCGGCCGGGTCGGTGCCGAGCTTGTACGTGCTGTCGTACTTGGCGATCCACGCCATCAGCGCCTTGTGGCGGGCGTCGAAGGCGTAGTCCTGGGAGATGTTGGCGTCGTACCAGACCCCGTTCGGGTCCACGATCGAGTCCAGGACCAGGCGGCGCACCCGGGTCGGGAAGAGCTTGGCGTAGACCTGGCCCAGGTAGGTTCCGTAGGAGTAGCCGAAGTAGTTGATCTTCTTGGCGCCGAGCGCCTTGCGGATCTGGTCCATGTCCTTCACGGCGCTGACCGTGTTGATGTACGGCAGGACGTCCGCGTACTTCGTGCCGCAGGCCTTGGCGAAGGACTTGGCGCGCGCGAGGTTGGCCTTCTCGATCGCGGCGGTGCTGGGCACGGAGTCCGGGCGGACCGGGTTGAAGTAGCCCGGCTTGCAGTCCAGGGCGGGCTTGGACTTGCCCACGCCGCGCGGGTCGAAGCCGATGACGTCGTACTGGGACGCGACCGCCTTGGGCAACGAGGACGCGACGAACCCGGCGAGTCCCAGCCCGCTGCCGCCGGGGCCACCGGGGTTGACCAGCAGGGGGCCCTGGTACTTCCGCGCGGTGTGCGGGACGCGGGACAGGGCCAGGGTTATCTTCCGGCCCTGCGGCTTGGCGTAGTTGAGCGGCACCTTCACCGACCCGCACTGCAGCGTCGGGTAGTCGTCCGTGGCGCACTTCTTCCAGGTGACCTTCGCGACCTGGGTGGCCAGAGGTGCCTGCGCGGTCTGCGAGCCGGCGGCCTCGGCGGGGACGGCCGTGAGGCTCCCGGCGAGCACGACGGTCGCGCCACACAGCACGGCTGTGCTTCTTCTCATGAACTTCCTTCACACCATGGGGGGTTCGACAGGACCGCAAGCTTCACGATCCTGGCCGGATCCTTCCGAAGAAGCACGGCGGTATGAAGGTTTTCGGCGGAAGATTTGGAACTTGTTTGATTTGAGGGGCGCCTGACAGGCAGCGGAAAGCTGCCACAACGTCAGGACACAGACTCAGGACACAGACTCAGGAGTCGACTCGACGGGGTGCCGGTCACGCACTCTGCGCATGACCGGCCACCGCGTTCTCAGGTCGCCGTACAGCTCACGCTCGGCACCGCCCCGCCCCCGGGCGCGCCCCCGAAGCCGAAGCTCGCCGAACCGCCCACCGGGATCGAGCCGTTGTGGGAGGCGTTCGCGGCGGTCACGGTCGTACCGCTCTGGGTGTACGAGGCGTTCCAGATGTTGGTGATCTGCTGGGAGCCGCTCCAGGTCCAGGTGACCTTCCAGGAACCGATCGCGGTCGTCCCGGTGTTGGTCACCTTCACCTCCGCGTTGAAGCCGCTGCCCCAGTCGCTGCTGACGGTGTAGGCGGCGGAACAGACGGCCGTGCTCCCGCCGCCTCCCCCGCCTCCGCCTCCGCCGCCCGTGGAAGGGAAGCCCGGTGCCTTCACGCTCGCCAGGTAGCCGTCCTTCACGGTGTCCACGGTCTGCCAGTCGTCCTTCAGGATCCCGCCCGTGTCACCGGAGTTGGGGTTCCAGGACCAGAACGTCCAGTGGAAGGAGTCGGCGCCGTACGTCGAGGTGGGGCGGAGGTAGCTCACCAGGGCCGCCAGCCACTGCTGGTCCACCGTCGAGGCGAGCGTCGTACCGAACTCGCCCACCCACACGGGCGCGATGTTCTGCTTGAAGATGTAGCCCCAGTACTTGTCCCAGATCCCCGGCATGTTGGCCGGGAACGTCGGGTCGCTGAACCAGCTCTGCTGGGCCACGCTCGTGGCGTAGTCGTGGGCCGAGTAGACGACCCGGTTCGCGACGTTCAGCTGCACCGCGTACTGCGCGACGCCCATCAGGTTGCCGCCCCACCAGCCGGAGACGCCGTTGAAGGACTGGACGCCCTCCACGAAGATCAGCAGCTCGGGGTTGACGGAGAGGACCGCGTTCCCGGCACGCTGGGCGGCCAGCCGCCAGTCCGTCGCCGTGTCGCCGCAGCCCCAGCAGGCCGGGTCGTGCGGCTCGTTGTGCAGATCGATGCCCACGACCGTGTCCTGACCGGCGTAACGGGTCGCCAGCGTCTTGAGGTTGGCGATCCACGTCGACTCGGGGACCGCGGACGTGTACCAGAGGGCGGACTGGCCGCCGGCGTCCGGGCGGTGCCGGTCGAGGATCACCTTGAGGCCGTCCTGACCGGCGTACGAGACGATCCTGTCGAGGATGCCCAGGGAGTTCAGCCCCTGCAGATCCGCGTTCTTGCCGCTGCTGAAGTCGATGCTGTTGGGGACGGTCGAGCTCTTGAAGATGTCGTCGCTGTACGGGATGCGGATCGTGTTGTAGCCCAGCGACTTCATCTGGTCGATCATGCTCTTGTAGTCGCGGGACCACAGGCCGTGGACGACGTAGTTGCCGGTCTCGAAGCCGAACCAGTTGATCCCGGCGATCCGGACCGGCTGCCCGGCCTCGTCCAGGATCTGCCGGCCGCTGGTGTGCCAGTAACCTGCACCGGCGTCAGCGGCTGCGGCTGCGGGTGCGGGTGCGGCTGCGGGTGGTGCCGCGTCGGCGGACTGCGCGCCCGCCGCCAGGGGGAGCAGCAGGGCCGCGGCGGCGGCGCACAGCGCTCTGCGGAGGTTGCGGAACATGGCGTTGCTTCCTCTCGGGGGCGGCGCGGGCCCGGAACATATGGGAGCGCTCCCACACACCGCGCACCACCCAGGAAACTGACACTGCATGAGCGCGTCAAGGAGGGCGGCGGCACCTGGGGGCTGTGCCGCCGTACCTCTGCCCGACGACCGGCACCGAGTCAGGGACTGTCGGGATTCTCGATGAGGTTGAGCAGGGCGGCGATGTCGTTGATCTCCCCGTCACCGGTGATGAGCGCGGCGACCTTGACGAAGGTGATCGGGTGCGGGGGGACGATCGGGCCGGGCGGGTAGAACGGGCTGATCTGGAGGAAGGTCGGGGTGACGATCACGGGCGAGACCGGGTCCGGCGGCCAGGCGGCCACGTCGTTGTCCGCCCCGACGAACCAATACGTCCCGCCCGTCGTCTGCCCCACGCCGGTCGTCGGGCCCAGCGCGCTGATGAACTGGGCCGTGCCGCCGCCGCCCGGGTTCGTCCTGGTGATGACGGTGACGGCGAGGCTTCCAGTGATGTCGATCTTCTCGCTGGCACCCGTGATCTCGCCGCTCAGCGGCAGGTTGGCGGTGCGCACATGCAGGGCGGGCAGGGCGGTGGCACCGGCCGGCGGGGCGGTGGTGAGGGCCAGCGGGACGGTCAGTCCCAGGGCGGCGACGAGCAGGAACAGCTTGCGGGCGGTGAGTTTCCTTGCGGCACGTATGGCATGACCGCGCATCGGGTCTCCCAAGGGGTGAGAGCCTGTGTCATATCCCCGGCCGGATCAGCGCGCGGCGTCTGGTGCGTGCGATCGCAAGGCGCCGGAGCGCCCTCGTGGCGGAGCCACGTGGGCGTTTCGGCAACGCCGCGAGCGTGCGTGCCAGGCGTCGCGCGCCCGGCCGGGGATATGACACAGGCTCTGAGAGCGGGACCGCGTTCCGAGTCCGCCCCCGTCCCGCGGGGACACCTCAGCCTGACCGGGCGGCCGTACGCGTGTCGCGCCGGGCGGGGCGGACGGGTGACACCGCCTCACCACGGGGACGCTCAGCTACGGCGGAGCAGTCGGCGGAAACCGAAGAAGGCGGCGACGACCGCGGCCACGGCGAGGGCGGCGAACTTGACGTTGCCGGTGGTCACCGAGGAGCCGGAGGAGTCGGAGGCGGAGTCCGAACCGCCCTTGCCCGAAGGGGATTCGGAGGCCGAGCCGCCGTCGGGGGCGTCCTCCGCGACCACGGAGCTCCCGGTGCCCTCGGTGCCGTACATGAGCTTGCTGCCGTCGGCCGAGTAGCTGACGGACTCCCCCTGCCGCTGCAACGGCACGTCGAGCCGGCCCTCGCGCTCGATGTCGCCGCCGTTCCAGTCGTAGGAGATGCCACCGAAGTAGCCGCGTACGGCGAGCTGGGTGCCGTCCGGGGAGAAGGCGGCGTCGGTGGCCCACAGGTCGACGGTGGCGGCGGGCTTGAAGACGTTCGTCCCCGAGGCGGAGAGCTGGGCGGGCCCTTCGTAGAGGTGCCCGCCGTCCTCGTGCTTGTCGATGATGTAGACGCGCCCCGTCCTGGGGTGGACGACCATCGACTCGGCGTCACGGGACCCGTCCGAGTACTTCACGACGTACTGCGTGGCGCGGATGGTCTGGTCGGTGAGGTTCTTGGGCTCGGGCAGCTGATAGATCCACACGTAGGGCCAGGTCACACCGTCGTTGTCGCCGATGTCACCGACGTAGATCTGGTTGTCGGGCCCGATGGCGACGGCCTCGACGTCCCGCTGCTGCCCCACACCGCTCAGGGTGATCCGCGCGACGGTCTCGCCGGTACCGCTGTCGACGGCGTAGAGATAGCTGCCGCTGTCCTGGTCGTTGTGCGTCCAGTAGATGCCGGGGTGCTGACGGGAGGCGGCGAGGCCGCTGGACTCGGTGATGCGCGGATCCTCGATGGTGAAGCCGTTGTTCCCCTTGTCCGCCTTGTCGTCGGCGGCGGAGGCGGGCACGGCGGAGGCGCCCACGAGGAGGGTCGCGGCGATGAGGGCCCCGGCTCGGGCGGCGATGAGGGCCCCGGCTCGGGCGGCGATCAGGGCCCCGGCTCGGGCGGCGAAGGGTCGGCGCATGCCCTCAAGCCTGCCATCCCGCCCGGACGTTCCGTCGCCGTGGCCGGTGTCACACGCCACGCGCGCCCGTGGGCCGCCATGATCCCTCATCATGAGCGGATGCTCAGGTTCATGCCCGTAGGCGACTCGATGACGATCGGCAGCGCGGGCGAACACACGTGGCGCCACCGCTTGTGGCAGCACCTGTGCGCGACGTACGGCGGGCCGTTCACGCTGGTCGGCCCGCGCGAGACGCTCTACGACAAGATGGCGGACGCCCCGACGTCGTACGCGTACGCCGACCCCGCCTTCCCGCGCGCCCATCTGGCCGGCTGGGGCGAGGGCTGGCTGCACATGGCCCCCCTCATCGCCGACGCCGTCCGCACCTCACGGGCGGACGTCCTGCTCGTCTCCCTCGGCCTGATCGACCTCGGCTTCTACACGAACGCCGAGCAGACGGCGCAGAACGCCCGCGCGTTCGTGGCCGAGGCCCGCTCGGCCAACCCCCGGATCCGTATGGTCTGGCTGCCGGTGATACCGAACGTCCGCGCCTCCGACGACCCGGACTTCGGGACCCAGGTCGCCCTCTTCAACGAGCTGCTGGCGAAGACCGCGGCGGACCTGGACGAGCCGACCTCGCCCATCCTGCTGGCCTCGGTCCCGGAGGCCTGGGACATCCACACCGACACCTACGACGGCACCCACCCCAACGCCCGCGGCGAGCACCGGCTGGCGGAGGCCTTCGCGGAGGCCATGCATCAGGGGTGGGGGCTGGGCGGCGAGTACGACGCCTGAGCCGACTCGGCGGCCAGGTGTTCGGCGCAGGGCAGGATGCGGTCCCGCAGATCGTCCCACCCCTCCCCCGCCTCCCCCAGGTAGATCGCCCGCGCCCGCTCCAGCACCGGCCGGTACTCCGCCGGCAGCCGGGGCAGCACCCAGTCGGCGGCGGTGTCCTTGGACCGTACGGCGCCGGTGGCGAGGGTGGCGCGGATCCGGGCGAGGGTGAGCAGCACGTTGCGGGTGTCGTGCTCCAGGTCGGCCATCAGCTCCGGGATCCCGGCGGTGATGCCCCGCACCAGGTCGTCGTACGGCACGGCGTCCAGCACCTCGGCGGGCGGGGGGCCGTACACCGGCGCGTCGCCGAGCAGGGTCATGGTGAGGAGGGGCGCGAGGTCGGGCATGGCCTTGGGCGCCGGAACGGTCCCGTTCTCGTAGTCGCCGCGCAGCCAGTCGCCGTAGAGGAAGTCGCAGACGGGCGGGTAGCGCCAGGGCCGCACGTCCGACTGCACTACGGCGATCAGCTCGACGTACCGCCGCCCGTCCCGCCCGGAGATTACGAGCAACTCGTCGAGCAGCGCGCGCCGTTGAGCGTCCGTCAGCGACTCCCGTACGACGACCAGCACATCGACGTCACTGTGCGGCCGCAGCCCGCCGAGGACGGCGGAACCGTGGAGGTAGACGCCGAGGAGGGTGTCGTCGCCGAGGGTGCGGCGGACTGTCTCGACCAGGTGCTGAGTAGTGGGTCCGTCTGGCATATGCGCGCCCCCCGTGTCCTGGTGACCATGCGTATCGTTGTACTGCGCGGCTGCACTCGTCCATGGGGGCAGCCGGGGAGGAGCGCCAGATGACCGTCCTGGACGACAGGATCGAGATCGACATGGCCGACGAGAACACCAAGCCCTTGGACGAGTGGTTCGAGCGGCTTGAGCGACTGCCCGTCCCCGAGGGATACAAGGTTGAGATCGTCGGGGGCAACATCTTCATGACTCCGCAGCGGGACATCCACTGGGAAACCATTCGCGAGATCCTCTGGGCCCTCGAGGACCACTTCGGAAGGCGGTCGTCGCGGGTCTTCACGGACGTCCGCGTCGATTTCCCCGGCCACCTGAACGGCTTCTGTCCCGACGTGGCCAAATTCCGCGAGGGAGCGACGAAGGACGAAGAGGGCCGCTGGCGGTACGAGGACATCGAGTTCGTCGGAGAGGTCATCTCGAAGGGGACGGCGCCCAACGACTACGGCCCCAAGAAGACGGCCTACGCGGTCGCCGAGATCCCGGTGTACCTCATCGCCGACCCCTACAAGCGCAGGTGCACCGTCTACACGGAGCCCAAGGACGGCGACTACCGGAGCGAACTCCGCGTCGACTACGGCACCGATGTGGACATGACCACCACCGCGCTCGGTCTCATCCTCAAGACCGACCACTTCCCCAGCGACTGACCGATCAGCCCTTGCCTGGAGCGCACTCCAAGACGTTGGCTTGTGCTCCATGAAGTACACGCAGCTCGGACGTACCGGACTCAAGGTCAGCCGACTCGTCCTCGGCACCATGAACTTCGGCCCGCAGACCGACGAAGCCGACTCCCACGCGATCATGGACTCGGCGCTGGACGCGGGCATCAACTTCTTCGACACCGCGAACGTGTACGGCTGGGGCGAGAACAAGGGCCGTACCGAGACGATCATCGGCAACTGGTTCGCGAAGGGCGGCGAGCGGCGCGACAAGGTCGTCCTCGCCACCAAGGTGTACGGCAACATGGCCGCCGACGGCGAGGCCTGGCCCAACCACGACAAGCTGTCCGCCGTGAACATCCGGCGCGCGGTCGACGCGTCGCTCAAGCGGCTGCAGACGGACCACATCGACCTCTACCAGTTCCACCACATCGACCGCTCCACTCCCTTCGAGGAGATCTGGCAGGCCGTCGACGTGCTGGTCCAGCAGGGCAAGATCCTCTACGCCGGGTCGTCCAACTTCCCCGGCTACAAGATCGCCCAGGCCAACGAGACGGCGGCCCGGCGCGGGTCCTTCGGCCTGGTCAGCGAGCAGTGCCTCTACAACCTCGCCGAGCGCCGCGCCGAGATGGAGGTCATCCCGGCGGCCCAGGACTACGGCCTCGGCGTCATCCCCTGGTCGCCGCTGCACGGCGGGCTGCTGGGCGGGGTCATCAAGAAGGAGGCCGAGGGAGGCCGCCGCGCTTCGGGCCGCGCCGCCGACTCACTCGCCACGCCCGCGATCCGCTCCCAGATCCAGGCCTACGAGGACCTCCTCGAGAAGCACGGCCTGGAACCCGGCGAGGCCGCCCTGGCCTGGCTCCTCACCCGCCCCGGCGTGACGGGCCCGATCGTCGGCCCGCGTACCGCCGAGCAGCTCGACTCGGCTCTACGGGCGGTCGAACTGGAGCTGAGCGAGGAGCTCCTGGAGGGCCTGGACGAGATCTTCCCGGGCCCGGGCCCGTCCCCGGAGGCCTTCGCCTGGTAAATCCGGGGCTGCAGGTTCTTTCCAGGGGCGCGGGGCTTTATCCCCCGCGCCCTACTTACCAAGCGCCGCAGCCAACGCAACGACAACGAACATCAGAACAAGCGCACCGGCCATGATCCGGTTCCGGGTCTTCGGGTCCACGCGTCGAGCCTAACCGGCCCCGCCGAGAGCCCATCGCCCGACCGGCTCATAGCGGGGCTGTTCCCCCCGCACCCCGGACCTCGGCAGATGGCTGCGCACCAGCACCAGCTCCTCCACGGTCCAGGTCCGCCCCCGGAACCCGTGCAGCGCCTCGACGTACGGCCGTACGTCCACCGCGTCCCGGCTGCGGGCCAGCGTGAGGTGGGCCTTGTAGCGGCGGTGCTCCCCCATGTCCAGGCCGGCCTTGCGCGCCGCCGCCTCCGCCCGGTCGGCCAGGAGCCGCAGCGCCGGCACATCCCCGTCCGCCCCGACCCACAGGGCCCGACCGTGCCCGAACTGTCCCCCGCCCCGCACGGCCAGCTCGAAGGGCGCGCCACGCCGGGCGGTCCGCTCCAGCCGTGCCGACAGTTCCGGTACGACGCCGTCGTCGACCTCGCCGTAGAAGGCCAGGGTGAAGTGCCACCCGGGGCGGCCGGTCCAGCGCAGCCCCTCCGCGCCGGGCAGCCCGCGCAACTCCGCGACTTCGGCGGCGAGTTCGTCAGCGACGTCGGCGGGAGGCAGCACGGCCGCGAAGAGTCTCATGGGACCAGTCTGCCGGGCGTGTCCCGGTCACCGTGCGTATCGTTGTACCGCGCGGCGGCACTGGTCCATCGGGGTCGCCGGGGAGGAGCGCCACCATGACCGTCCTGGACGACAGGATCGAGATGGCCGAGAGCGGTGAAGAACTCACACTCGACATGATGTTCGAGTGGCTGGAGAAGATGCCCATCCCCGAGGGATACAAGACGGAGATCGTCCGGGGGAGCATCAGTATGACGCCGCAACGGGACACTCACTGGGAGATCATCTTCAACATCTTGACCCAGTTGCACGCCAAGTACCCCCGCCGACGGCTGAAGTCCGACGTCCGCATCGACTACCCCGGACACCTCAACGGATTCGCGACCGACGTCACACTGCTGGCCGAGGACGCGCAACCGGACGCCAGGCGCCGCTGGAGCTGTGAGGACGTGGAACTCGTCGCCGAGGTGATCTCCAGGGACACCGCTCACAACGACTACGGGCCGAAGAAGCTCGCCTACGCCGCCGCCGATGTACCGGTGTACCTGATCGTCGACCCCTACAAGGGCAAGTGGTACCTGCACACCTTGCCGAAGGACGGCGAGTACCACGGCGAGGTGTGCTTCGACTTCGGCGACGAGATCGACCTGACCGGCACCGTCGTCGGCCTCGTCCTCAAGACCGACGACTTCCCCCGCGACTGACGCCGCCGCCGGTCACGTCACCCCACCGTGGCCAGCTCTCCCTTCTCCCGCGGCACGAACCGCACCCGGGGGTGCCCGTGGTGCCAGCCGACCGACAGGCGCAGATTGCCGACGCGGGCCAGGACCAGGCCGATGACGACCGCGGCAGCCGTGGCGATCGCGCCGCCCACCGCGAGGCCGGCGCGGACGCCGTACGCGTCGGTGATCCAGCCCGCTATCGGAGCGCCGACGGGCGAGCCGCCGAGGAACACCATCATGTAGAGGGCCATGACCCGGCCGCGCATGGCGGGGTCGGTGCCCATCTGGATGCTGGTGTTGGCGGTGACGTTGATCGTCATGCCGAACATGCCGATCGGGGCCATGAACAGGGCGAACAGCCACAGCGAGGGGGCCGTCGCGGCGAGGATCTCCATCGCGCCGAACAGCACCGCCGCCCCGATCATCACCCGCATCCGGGCCGTGCCTCGCCGCGCGGCGAGAAGAGCGCCGGCCAGGGAGCCGACCGCCATCAGCGTGTTGAAGAGGCTGTAGGAGCCCGCGCCGGCGTGGAAGACGTCGTCGGCGAAGGCGGAGAGGTAGACGGGGAAGTTGAAGCCGAAGGTGCCGACGAACCCGACCAGGGTGATCGTCCAGATCAGGTCCGGGCGGCCGGCGACATAGTGCAGTCCCTCTCTCAGCTGGCCCTTGGCGCGCGGGGCGCGCTCGACGGCGTACAGCTCGCGGGCGCGCATCAGCAGCAGGCCCGCTATGGGTGCCACGAAGGACAGGCCGTTGAAGAGGAAGGCCCAGCCGGTGCCGACGCCGGTGATCATCAGGCCGGCGACGGCGGGGCCGACGAGCCGGGCGGACTGGAAGTTCGCGGAGTTCAGACTGACCGCGTTCTGCAGCTGCTCGGGGCCGACCATCTCGGAGACGAAGGACTGGCGGGCCGGGTTGTCGACGACCGTGGCGAGGCCGACGGCGAAGGCGGCGAGGTAGACGTGCCAGACCTGGACATGGCCGGAGAGGGTGAGGGCGGCGAGCGCGACGCCGGTGACGGCCATCGCGGACTGGGTGACCAGCAGGGTGCGGCGCTTGGGCAGGCGGTCGACGAGGACACCGCCGTAGAGGCCGAAGAGCAGCATCGGCAGGAACTGCAGGGCCGTCGTGACGCCGACGGCCGTGGCGGAGCCCGTGAGGCTCAGGACCAGCCAGTCCTGCGCTATGCGTTGCATCCAGGTGCCGATGTTCGAGACGACCTGGCCGGCGAAGAACAGGCGGTAGTTCCTGACCCTCAGCGAGCTGAACATCGAGGAGCGGGAGGAGCGGGAGGATCCGGAGGGTCTGTGAGAGGGCTGACGGGTGGTGTCGGGGGTGGTCGGTGCGGGGGCGGAGTCTGCTCCGGGTCCCGTACTCAACAGGGTTCGCCTCCTCGGGTACTGCGGCTTACAGGTGTGCGAGCTTCTCCAGCACGGGGGCGGCGGCGCGCAGTTTCGCCCACTCGTCCTCGTCGAGGCCGTCGACCAGGGTGGCCAGGAAGGCGTTCCGCTTGCGGCGGCTCTCCTCGAGCATGGCCTCGGCCTGCTCGGTCTTGGTGACGACCTTCTGGCGCCGGTCCTCGGGGTGCGGCTCCAGCCGGACCAGGCCCTTGGCCTCCAGCAGCGCCACGATGCGGGTCATCGAGGGGGGCTGGACGTGCTCCTTGCGGGCCAGTTCGCCCGGGGTGGCGCTGCCGCAGAGGGAGAGGGTGCCGAGCACCGACATCTCGGTGGGGCTCAGCGACTCGTCGACCCGCTGGTGTTTGAGCCGGCGGGAGAGCCGCATCACTGCGGACCGGAGCGCGTTCACGGCGGCCGCGTCGTCGCCATGCGTGAGGTCAGGCATCTCTTTAGGGTAACTCATTACTCTGACTAAACAAGCTGGGGCGCGCCAAGATTCCCGTGACCCCGGCCACGGAAACCCCGTCGTCACTCGAACGAGTGAGACGTGCGCGGAAAGTCACTGACGTACGGCGCGGGCCCGCGACCCTCGACTCATGGGGACCACTGTGCTCAGCCTGCGGATAGACGGGGAGCTGCTCGAACGGCTCCGGCAGCATGCCGCCAAACGCGGAATGAGCGTCCAGGACTATGTCGTCCAGACGCTCATTCGCGATGACTTCGACCAGCGCTTCCAGTCGGCCGTCGACGAGACCGAGAAGTTCTACGGGCTCACCTGAGCCGACCGGTAGAACCCCGGTCAGGTCACGTCAGACCGAGGGCCGGCATCAGGTAGTAGAACGTGAAGACCGCCGCGACCACGTACATCGGGGCCGGGATGTCCCGGGACCGGCCCGCCACCAGGCGCAGCAGCACGAAGGTGATGAAGCCCATGCCGATACCGTTGGTGATGGAGTAGGTGAACGGCATCATCACCATCGTGATGAAGGCCGGGACGGCGATCGTGTAGTCGGCCCAGTCGATCTCCTTGACCGAGTTCGCCAGGATCATGAAGCCCACCGCGAGCAGCGCGGGGGTGGCGGCCTGGGACGGGACCATCGTGGCGACCGGCGTGAGGAACAGCGCGACGGTGAAGAGGCCGCCCGTGACGAGGTTCGCGAAACCGGTGCGGGCGCCCTCGCCGACCCCGGCCGTGGACTCCACGAACGCGGTGGTGGCCGAGGAGGAGCCGGCGCCACCGGCGGCGACGGCGAGACCGTCGACGAAGAGGACCTTGTTGATGCCGGGCATCTCGCCCTTGGCGTCGGTCAGCCCGGCCTCGTCGGAGACGCCCATGATCGTGCCCATCGCGTCGAAGAAGCACGACAGCAGGACCGTGAAGACGAACAGGACGCCGGTCAGCACGCCGACCTCGCCGAAGCCGCCGAACAGGCTGACCTCGCCGATGAGTCCGAAGTCGGGGGTGGCGACCGGGTTGCCGGGCCACTCGGGGGTGGTCAGACCCCAGGACGGGACGTCCGCGACCGCGTTGATGATCAGCGCGAGGACCGTCATGGCGACGATCGAGATCAGGATCGCGCCCGGCACCTTGCGGACGATCAGGGCGAGGGTGAGCAGGGCGCCCAGAACGAACACCAGGACCGGCCAGCCGAGCAGATGGCCGTCGGCCCCGAGCTGCAGCGGGACCGTGGTGTGGGCGGCGTCCGGGATCCGGGAGACGAAACCGGAGTCGACCAGACCGATCAGCATGATGAACAGGCCGATACCGATCGAGATCGCCTTGCGCAGTCCGAACGGGACCGCGTTCATCACGCGCTCACGCAGACCGGTCGCCACCAGCAGCATGACGACGAAGCCGGCCAGCACGACCATGCCCATGGCGTCCGCCCAGGACATCCGTGGGGCGAGCTGGAGGGCCACGACCGAGTTCACACCGAGGCCCGCCGCCAGCGCGATCGGCACATTGCCGATGACGCCCATGAGGAGCGTGGTGAAGGCCGCGGTGACACAGGTGGCGGTGACGAGCTGACCGTTGTCCAGCTGATGCCCGTACATGTCCTTCGCGCTGCCGAGGATGATCGGGTTCAGCACGATGATGTACGCCATCGCGAAGAAGGTGGCGAAACCGCCCCGGATCTCGCGGGGCAGGGTGCTGCCGCGTTCGGAGATCTTGAAGTAGCGGTCGAGTGCGCCGTAGGCGGGCCTGGCTCCCGGCTGTTCAGGGGCGGGGACCTTGGCGGGGGCCGAGGTGGGCATGTATTCGGTGTTTCCTACGAAGAGAAGCGGTCAGGCTCAAACCGTTTCAGTATGAACATATAAAGTTGGGATCGGTAATCTCCGCGCGTAGATGTGACCACCTCGTAAGCTGTCCCCATGGCGAAGTGGACACCCAAGCATGAGGCGCCGGAGCCCCTGGAAGGGCCCGTGGTCCCGGTCATCACCGGCGGCACGATCATCTGGTTCGTCCTCTTCCTCGCACAGCTCCCCTTCTACGGCTGGTTCGACGACCACGGCCATCTGTGGTGGCTGTGGACCTGCCTGGCCGGGGGCGCGCTGGGCCTGCTCGGCATCCGGATCACGCGGCGACGGGACGCGGCGATCAAGCGGGCGGAGGCGGCGGCAGCGCAGGCGGAGGCCGACACCGGATCCGACACCGGATCCGACTCCGGCTCCGGCTCCGAGAGGTCGGCCCAGCAGGCTCCCGCCGAGTAGCCGTACACCCCGTACAACCGGCGTACTACCCCCGGTCCGTCCTGGTCCTCCCCAGGTCGGATCTTCGGCATCTTCGGGGGGTGAACCCCCAAATCCGCACGTACCGTCGATTCCATGACCGATATCGACGCGACCGCCACCGTGCCGGCGGCGACCGGGCTGACCGCCGCCGAGGTCGCGGAGCGCGTCGCACGCGGTCAGGTCAACGACGTCCCCGTACGCAGCAGCCGGTCCATCGGCGAGATCGTCCGGGCGAACGTGTTCACCCGGTTCAACGCGATCATCGGTGTCCTGTGGCTGATCGTGCTGGTCGTCGCGCCCTTCCAGGACGGCCTCTTCGGGTTCGTCATCCTCGCCAACACCGGGATCGGCATCATCCAGGAGTGGCGGGCCAAGCAGACCCTGGACTCCCTCGCCGTCATCGGGGAGGTCCGGCCGACCGTGCGCCGCGACGGGGTGGCGGTCCAGGTGGCCACCTCCGACCTCGTCCTGGACGATCTCGTGGAGTTCGGCCCCGGGGACAAGGCCGTCGTCGACGGGGTGTGCGTCGAGGCGGACGGGCTGGAGATCGACGAGTCGCTGCTCACCGGTGAGGCCGACCCGGTGGTCAAGCGGCCCGGTGACCAGGTCATGTCCGGCAGTTTCGTGGTGGCCGGCGGCGGCGCCTTCCGGGCGACCAGGGTGGGACGCGAGGCCTACGCCGCCCAGCTCGCCGAGGAGGCGTCCCGGTTCACCCTCGTCCACTCCGAGCTGCGCTCCGGCATCTCCACCATCCTCAAGTACGTGACGTGGATGATGATCCCGGCCGCGATCGGCCTGATCGTCACCCAGCTGTTCGTGAAGAACAACGACCTCAAGGAATCCATCGCCCGGATGGTCGGCGGGATCGTCCCGATGGTCCCGGAGGGGCTGGTCCTGCTCACCTCCGTCGCCTTCGCGATCGGCGTGATCCGCCTTGGCCGGAAACAGTGCCTGGTCCAGGAGCTGCCCGCCATCGAGGGGCTCGCCCGCGTCGACACCGTCTGCCTGGACAAGACCGGCACCCTCACCGAGGGCGGCATGGACGTCACCGAGCTGCGCACGCTCGACGGCGCCGACGAGACGTACATACGCAAGGTGCTGGGCGCGCTCGGCGAGTCCGACCCGCGCCCGAACGCGTCCCTGCGGGCGATCATCGACGCCTACCCGGACGCCGAGGAGTGGCGCTGCACCGAGTCCCTCCCCTTTTCCTCCGTCCGCAAGTACAGCGGCGCCACCTTCAGCGAGGGCAACGGCGAGAGCAGTACGTGGCTGCTGGGGGCGCCGGACGTGCTGCTGGAGGACGGCGCCCCCGCCCTCGCCGAGACCGGGCGGCTCAACGAGCAGGGTCTGCGGGTGCTGCTGCTCGCCCGGACCGTCCGCGACCTGGACGATCCCGACGTCGCCAAGGCGGCGGGGGCGGTCGCCCTCGTCGTACTCGAACAGCGGCTGCGGCCCGACGCGGCGGACACCCTGCGCTACTTCGCCGAGCAGGACGTCCGCGCCAAGGTGATCTCCGGGGACAACGCGGTGTCGGTGGGGGCGGTGGCCGCCAAGCTGGGGCTCCAGGGCCGTACGGTCGACGCGCGGCGGCTGCCCGGGGAGCGCGAGGCGATGGGCGCGGCCCTCGACGAGGGCACGGTGTTCGGGCGGGTCACCCCGCAGCAGAAGCGGGACATGGTCGGGGCGCTGCAGTCCCGGGGGCACACGGTCGCGATGACCGGCGACGGCGTCAACGACGTGCTCGCCCTCAAGGACGCGGACATCGGCGTCGCGATGGGGTCGGGGTCGGAGGCGACCCGGGCCGTCGCGCAGATCGTGCTGCTGAACAACAGCTTCGCCACCCTGCCGTCGGTGGTGGCGGAGGGACGGCGGGTGATCGGCAACATCACCCGGGTGGCGACCCTGTTCCTGGTGAAGACGGTCTACTCGGTGCTGCTGGCGATGCTGGTCGTGTTCTGGCAGGTGGAGTACCCCTTCCTGCCCCGGCACGTGACGCTCCTGTCCACCCTCACCATCGGCGTCCCGGCCTTCTTCCTCGCCCTCGCCCCCAACAAGGAACGCGCCCGGCCGCACTTCGTCCGGCGTGTGATGCGGTACTCGATCCCGGGCGGGGTGGTGGCGGGGGTGGCCACATTCGTGACGTATCTGGTCGCCCGTCACTACTACAGCGGGGCCGGTGCGTTGGAGGCGGAGACCAGTGTCGCCACGCTCACGCTGTTCCTGATCTCGATGTGGGTGCTGGCGATCGTGGCCCGGCCGTACACGTGGTGGCGGGTGCTGCTCGTCGCCTCCATGGGGGCGGCGTTCTTGCTTGTGCTGGTGGTGCCCTGGCTGCAGGACTTCTTCGCGCTGCGGCTGGTGGGGATGACCATGCCGTGGATCGGGGTGGGGGTCGCGGGGGTGGCCGCGGTCGGCCTGGAGGGTGTGTGGAGGTGGGTCGACCGCCGTTTTCCCGTCTAGCGCGAGGACGGCCGCCCCCGGTGGCTCCGGGGGCGGCCGTCCGCTTCTTACTGTTCTGCCTTACTTCACGTCGATGAAGTCGGCGGCGGAGTTGACCGGCGCGGTCGTGGTGGTGCCGGCGAAGACGTAGCGGAAGTAGCCGTCCGCCGTCGCCTTGACCGTGGTCTTCAGGGTGCCGGTGGAGCTGCTCTTGATGGTCTTGACCGTGGTGTAGGCGGTCGCGCCCTTCTTCTTGAACTGCAGCTTCACCGACTGGGACGCGTAACCGGCGTTCTTGTTGGTGTCCCAGTTGGCGCGCGCCAGCTTGCCGGTGACCGTGATGGTCTTGCCCTTCTTCACCGGCTCCGGGGTGGCGTTGGTGGTGAGGGTGGCCTTGCGGAGGACCTTGGTGGTGCCGAGGCCGGTCTGCCACTTGAAGTCGTCAGTGCTGGCGGCGTCGTTGGGGACGGCGAGGGCACCGACCTTCCACGTACCGGCCTGGCTGTTGGCCAGGTCGTCGTACGCGCTGCTTTCGGTGGGCCGGAACTGGATCTTCGCGGTGCACTTGAGGACCGTCGAGGAGGACGCGGTGCAGGTGCCCGGGTCGTCGCCGAAGATCATGTCGGCCCTCTCGTTGAGAGCGGTGCCCCGGTACAGGATCGGGCCGTTCTCGAAGGAGCTCGTGCTGAGGTCCGCGGGCTTGGTCAGGGTGTACGAGACACTGACGGTGACCTTGGCCGAAGGACCGACCACGATGTTCTTCCCGCCGTTGACCTTCATGCTGGAGAAGGTGACGTCGGGCGCCGCCGTCGGGGCGGCCTGGGCGGCCGGAACGGCGACGGCGGAGAGGGCGACAGCGCCGAGTACGGCGGTCACCGAGGCGCGGATGCGCATGTTGTTCCTCGGGTGGAGAGAAGTACGGATGGCTGGGTTGCTCACTTGACGTCGACGAAGTCACCCGCGGTGGTGACCGCCGGGGTCGTCGAGGTGCCCGCGAAGCTGTAGCGGAAGTAACCGTCCGCCGACGCCTTGACCGTGGTCTTGAGGGTGCCGGTGGAGCTGGTCTTGATGGTCTTCAGGGTGGTGTAGGTGGAGCTGCCCTTCTTGCGGAACTGCAGCTTCACCGGCTGGCCCGTGTAGCCGTGGTACTTGTTGTCGTCCCAGTTGGCGCGGGACAGCTTGCCCGTGACGGTGATGGTCTTCCCCTTCTTCACCGGCTCGGGGGAGGCGTTGACGGTCAGCTTGGAGTAGCGCTGGAGCTTGGTGGTGGCGAGCTTGTCCTGCTCGGCGTAGCCGACCTTGGTGATGTCGATGTCGTCGCTGAACGGGTCCTGGTCGTTCCAGTCGATGACGTACCCGGCCGCCTTCCACGTGGTGGCGTCGGCGTTGGACAGCTCCTCGCCCGGCAGGATGTCGATGGTGCCCTTGCAGTTGGCGACCGTCGTCGTCACCGCGGTGCAGGTCGGCCAGTCGTCCCCGATCAGGACAGGGGCGTTCGTGTCGGTGAAGGAACCCCTGTAGATGTAGACGTCCATCCAGACGTTGTCCGCGTTGAGGTCGAGGTCTTCGGGGTGCGTGACCTTGTAGGTGACCGGAACGGTGACCTTGTTGCTGGTACCGGCGACGATCGGCTTGCCGCTGTTGACCTTCACGCTGGAGAAGGTGACGGCCAACGGGTACGGCTCGTCGGCGGCGGCCGTCGTGCCGGTGAACGCGGTGTTGCCCGAGGCGGCCCGGTGCAGCGCCTGAGCGGCGGCGAGGAAGTCCGCCTTGCTGGGCGTGTCGCCCGCGGCCTGGGCGGCCGGAACGGCGAGAGCGGAGAGAGCCAGGGCGCCGGTGACGGCGGCCACGGTGGCACGGATGCGCATGCAATCCCCCGGTGAAGAAAGGACCCTGACGGTGGGCGTTCCCCTACGGCTCGTCTCGGACAGGGCCCAAGTTGGTGAAGCCTGTTGGCTTATGAGGTCAGATCCGCGACGGGTGTGAATAGTTGTACGAAGTGATGAAGATTTTCTGACGAACCCTCTGCCGGCCCTCGTTGCGCCCCCCTGAACCGGACCTCAGATTGGAGATCGCGGATTGAGCTACCCCTTCGAGTGCGACGGCAGGACTGTGTGGGACGCGGTCTACCACAGCGGAAGGTTGTTCGTTTTGGCTGGGAACAGACCAGCCCCAGGGGTTGCAGGACCGCATCCGTGCCGCCATCCCCCACGTGACAGGCGCCGAGGAATTCACCGCCTACCTCGAAGCTGGTGGCATCCAGGTCCAGGTCCGCGCGGCCCATCAGGAGACCTCCCCGTCCAGCACCTCCAGACAGCCGCCGAGCGCCCTCGCCCCGACGCTCGCCGAACTCACGCTCGGCCACCCAGGGATCAAGCCCGCAGCGGACGGCGTAGCGCTCAGCCTCGGCGGGCGGCGCCGTCCGGCCACACCACGTCCACGGGGATACCCGCCGCCTGAGCTTCAAGGACCGTGTCGGCCGTCCCGCCGCCCTTGCCAGTAGGGGGTTCGCCGTTCCATACGGCGACGAGGCGGTCCGCGCGTTCGATGAGGACGGCGTTGGCGGCCTCGTACGCCTGTCGGTTGGCTGTTTCGTGGGGGAGGACGAGGGCCTCGGCGGCGGCTTCGAGGAGGTGGTCGAAGAGGGGGGCGTGGTCGGGCTTGACCTTGTTCTGGCGGTAGTCCTGGGAGGGGATGATGACCGTCAAGCGACCGCCGGCGGCGAGGACGGCCTCGGCGAAGAGGGAGTCGGAGCCCTTGGCGATGCAGGAGACGCCGACGAGGTCGCCGTTTTTGGCGTACTGCTTGAGCAGGTCGTCCAGGGCGGTACGGATCAGAGGGATGGTGTCCTCGGTCAGGTCCATGTGCCCGGTCACCGCGATGGTCGTCACGGTCGCGTACCCCTTTCAGGTCGAGAGCAGGTCGCGGATCCTATCGCGGGCCTCGCGCACGGGCCGGGCCGCGCCGTTGCCCACGGTGTACGGGTAGAGCTCGCTGAGCTGGGCGCGCACGCGGCTGGAGCGGGTGGCGCGCGCCGCGTCCACCGCGCGGTGGGTCTCCTCCACGGCGCCGGTGAGGTCACCGAGCAGGAAGTGGCACTGGGCCAGGCCGATGCGGTCCAGGGCGTGGCTGCGGCCGGCCTCGGAGCCGCGCTGGGCCAGGGCCTGGCGGATTTCCGTGGCTGCGGGTTCGGCGTGCTGTTTGGGGTTCCGGCGGGCCAGGTCGAGGAGGCGTCCGCCGGTGGTGCCGGCGAGTTCGGCCTCGTCGAAGTAGGCGATCCAGTACGGCTCTTCGCCCGGCTTGGCATCAGCCAACGCCTCGGCTGCCTGGACGGTGGCCCGCTGGAAGGCCGCGGTGCGGCCCATCGCCGCGTACGCCCATGCCTCCCGGGTGTGGAGCATGGCGCGCACCTTCGGGCCGGCGATGTGCCGGGCGCCGTCCTGGGCGAGGCGGATGAGTTCGAGGGCGTCCTGCGGCTGGTCGCGGCAGAGCATCTGGCGGGCCATGCCGGCCAGGACGTTGACGCCGAAGACCCTGTCGTCGCCGGCGTGGGAGGCACGCAGGGCGAGCAGGTAGTAGTTCTGGGCGCGGCGTTGAAGACCGGTGTCCCACGCCATGGTGGCTGCCGTGCCCGCCAGTTGGGCCATCACCTGGTACAGGCGCTGTTCGACCTGGGGTGTCTGATGTTCATCGAGGTGGGCGGCAACCTCGCTGAGCTGTCCCAGGACGGCCTTGCGGCGCAGACCGCCGCCGTACTTGTGGTCCCAGGCACGGAAGGCGCGAGCCGTGGACTCCAGTTCCTCGACCTCCCGTGCGCCGAGCTGTCCGCGACGGCGTGGTCGTGCCGCGGCGGCTGCGGGCTGGAGCCATCCCTCCAGAGGGTCGAGCAGGGCGGCGCCGGTGATGGCGGCCCCGGCCAGAGCGCGGGTCGCGGCGCGTCGGTCCATCACGAGATCGCTCCTCGTCAGGTTCGCGGCCAGGTCCACTGTGGCATCCGGCCGCCACGGGACCTCATCGGTGCTGGGCCGCTCGGCGCCCGGCTCCGGCGGGCGATCCTCCTGGACCAGCCGGGTCTCCCAAGCACGCGGGGCGAGTCCGAGAAGGTGGCCGGGGATGCGGAGTCCGTCGGAGATACGGCAGATGACCTCGAAGCTGGTGACCTGTTGCTGGCCGCTGATGATCGTGGAGACCTTGCCCGGGGTGAGGTGGCAGGCGGAGGCGATGCGGTTCTGGGACAGGCCGCCGTACTTCTTGATCAGGGCAAAGGCGGCTGCGAAGTCGTGCTCTGCCAAGGCTCGGCGGACATCCTCGCGTTCGAGGAGGTCGGGAGCGAGCGGGCCGGGGGTGGTGGCGTCCATGGGGCCAACTTCCGGATCGATCGTAGGCGCGATCAAGCTTCGCACGAAGCCGGGAACGAGTGTATTCCCGCCTCGGGAACACCCGCTGGTCATACCGCAGTTGCCCACGCCCGGCGACGCTTGGTGAGCACCTGGGCCTCGTCGGTGACTGATCCGAAGGTTCGGGCGATCAGGTACCAGCGGATGGAGGAGAGCCATGGCCACGCACTCACAGCAGCCCTGCCTGCCCCGGGCGACCTGGGCGAGGCGGCTGAGCCGGCCGATACTCTTCGCCGCCGGCCAGGACTGGGACGCCATCCGTGTCGAGGCCGCCATCGCCGTACGGGCGGTGCGTTTCCTCGAAGCCTCCGGCACGCCCGTGGGGCCGGTGTTGCACGACCGGGGCAACGGCCAGGCGTACTTCCTCACGCCGCCCGGCACCGCGCAGAGATGGCAGCAGGAGCAGACCCTCGCGCTCGGCGAGGGGGCGTGGGTCGTGCTGGCGCCACCGGGTTGGGAGGACGGGCTACTGCGCTGGGTGAGCGATCCGGCTGACGGCCCCGCGCACACGGCAGCCGGCGACCTCACCATCGCGTTGACCGTCGCGGCAGGTGGGGAGACCTGCTGATGATCCCGTGGATCTGGGCATGCCGAGGGGCGGCTGTGATGGGGCGGGCGGTGGGCCGGCTGGCCCGTTTCACAGGACCGCTCCTGATCGTGATGGTCTCCGCGTCCTGCGGCTTCATGATCGGAGTCGCGGTTTCTATCGCCTCGCCTTCCCCCTGAACTCCCGCTCTCTCTGCCGGTGACCGTACTCCCCTTCAACGGTTCCCCCAGCCGCATGGTCCCGGCAGAGAGCGGCCACCAGCCCACCCAGGGATGGCAGCCTTCGGCGCCCCCGAACGCGGTATCCGCGCAGCCAGCTGCACACAAGTTCAGCGCAGCCGGGTGCGGGGGTCCTGCGCTCCCCCGTCCACGCTTCCCGTGGGCGGCCCAACCACCCCTTCGGAGGTACTCGAATGGCAACCGCGACGACCGAGACGGCGCCGATCATCGGCGACGACTGGCAGCTCACCATCACGATCACGGACTCGCCGGTGCCCGTGGCCGAGGACTGCGACACCAGCGACGGCTGCGAGTCCACCTGCGCCTCCTCCTGCACGAGCTGACCCACCCATCGCGACCGGTGCGGGCCGGACTCACTCCCCGGCCCGCACCGGCCAAGCCGAACGGGACTTCACGATGACGCAGACCAGACTGCTCCGGCGCGGTGACGTGCTCCTGTTGCGGGCCGCCGTGCTCCCGCTCACCGCTCAGCCGGCCCATTGGCCCGACCTTGACGATCCGGCCGACTGCCGCCGGTGGCTTGCGGTTGCATGGGCCCGCCCGTCCTTCGTCGCCGCTGTTCGGGCTGCGTCCCCACAACTCGCACGAGCCGTCGACCACATCCTCGACGAGGACGACGGTGTCCAGCCGAAGCGGGTGCGGAAGGCGGCGAGTGCGATCGCGCGGTACCTTCTGCGGGCTGCCGGACGTCCGACGCCGTTCGGCCTGTTCGCCGGCGTGACCACCGCGGAGTGCGGTCCGGCCGAAGGCCGAGTCGGCACCGGCCACTGTGCCATCGTCCGCCCGGACACGCTGTGGCTCGACCACGTCCGCCGCGACCTCCAGCGGAGCCCCGACGTCCTGCCCCACCTGACCGTTCAGCTCAACGACCTGACGTCACGGCACGGCGACGTGCTGGTACGGCCGCTCTCCGGTGGCCGCACCGCGACCGCCGTCATCACCCAGCCACTCGCTACGGTCCTCGCGCTGGCCGCACACCCCGTTCCATATCAGAAGATCACTGATCAGCTGATCGCCTCGGGCGGCACGGCCGAACAGATCGCGCGGCTCCTCACGGACGCGCTGGAGGCGAACCTTCTGACCAGCAGCCTGTCGGCGCCGCTCACAGAGCCTGACCCCTTGAAACACATGCTGCGTGTCCTGCGTCCCCTCGCAGACCGCTTGGAACCCGAAACGGTCAGCCTGCTCGACGACTTGGAAGACGTACGTCGTCTGCTCGCCCAGCACAACGGGGCAGCCGATCCGGCCACTGCGCAAGAGCTGCGCGCAACAGTCGAGAAGCACATGAGCAGCGTCAGCGACCGAGGCCGGGTGCGGCTCAGCGTGGACCTGCGACTCGATGCCACGGTCCGCGTCCCGGCACCGGTGCTGGAGGAGGCCGAACGTGCCGCGGAGGCCCTGCTTCGGCTGACACGGAACGTGGGGGAGAAGCCCCTGTGGGCCGCTCACCACAGCCTGTTCTGGGAACGGTACGGCGCCGGCAGCCTGGTTCCGCTGCGGGATGCGGCCGACCTGGCTGCCGGCGTGGGCCTGCCGGCCGACTTCCCGATGTCGGTGTGGCCGGAACCCGCGGCGAAGGCGCTGCCCCGCGATGAGCTGCTGATGGCCAAGGCGTGGCAGGCAGCACTCGCCGGCGCCCGCGAGATCCGGCTCACGGACGCGGACCTCGACGAGCTGTGCGCCCACACCGGCCGCGACAACGCGGCCATCGCCCCGCACGTCGAGATGGCGGTGCGGGTACACGCGCCGACGACGCAGGCATTGGACCGCGGTGAGTTCACCGTGTCCGTGCGTCCCGCCTGGAGTGCGGGCACTTTCACCGGCCGGTTCGCCGCCGTCCTCCCCGACAGCGGCCTCGACGAGGTGTACCGGCAGCTGCCCACCCTGGTGGACGGCGCGTTGCCTGCCCAGCTCTCCTTCACCCCGGTCCATCCGCACGCCGAGAACGTGGCCCGCACCCGCACCCTGGTGCCGTACGTGATCCCTGTCGGCGAGCACCGGGCACCCAGCGATCACCTGATCCCACTCGATGACCTGGCGGTGTTCTCTACCAGCAAGCGGCTGCACCTGGTCAGCCTCTCGCGGCGCCGCGTCGTCGAGCCGGTTGTCCTGCACCCGCTGGCTTTGGACAAGCAGGCCCCGCCGATCGCCCGGTTCATCGCGCTCCTCGGCCGCGGCTTCGCCACCGCCTGGACCCAGTTCGACTGGGGACCTCTCGCCGCCGGAGTGCCGTATCTGCCCCGGGTCCGGTACGGCAAGGCGATCCTCTCGCCAGCCCGCTGGCGCCTGACCGCCGCCGACCTGCCGTCGGGGCGGCCCTACAACGATTCCTGGCAGGCGGCTCTGATCGACTGGTCGCGGAAGTGGAAGTGCCCGCACCGCGTCGAACTGCGCGACGATGACCGCACCCTGCGCCTGATCCTGGACGAGCCACTGCACGCACGCCTGCTCCACGGCCACCTTCGACGCCACGGCAACGCCGAGCTGCTCGAAGCCTTCGACGAGCGGGACTTCGGCTGGATCGGCCACGCCCACGAACTCACCCTGCCGCTTACCTCCACCCGGCCACCCCTGCCCCACCCAGATCTGGCGACGGCCCCAGTGGTGACGAACGGGATGCTGCCGATGCCCGCAGACGATCAGCAGCGATGGGCACAGGCCAAGATCTTCACGCACCCGATAGTCATGGACCAGATCATCACCCGCCGCCTGCCCAGCCTCCTCGAACCGTTGGGCGGACCCGACAGCTGGTTCGTGCGCTATCGCACCGGGCAGGAAGAGGACCACCTCCGTCTGCGCATTGCCGCGCACGGCCCCGAGGGGTATGCCACGGTGGCGCGGGCCGTTGCCCGTTGGGCCGCACGTCTGCAGAGCGAGGGCCTTGCCTCCCGGCTCGTCTTTGATGGCTACCGGCCCGAGTTCGGCCGCTACGGCACCGGGCCCGCCCTGGAGGCCGCCGAGGCCGTGTTCGTCGCCGACAGCGACGCGGCCCGGTACGCGCTCACCGACCTGCCCGGCCTGGACCGGTACGTCCTGTGCGCACTCGGGATGATCGATACCGCCTGCGGGCTCCTCGGAGAGGAAGAAGGCGTCCGCTGGCTGGCCACCACACCCGCACACGGCAAGGGCCTGCTCAACGTCACCCGACAGACACTTCACCGTGCCCGTACCGAAGCCCTCACGCGACACTCGAACGGGACGGTCCGCCTGGCCGACGCGTACGAACGGCGCCGCACCGCCCTCACCAAGTACCGGTCTCACCTCGCCGACGAGCAGACAAGCCCAGTGCTGGGGTCGCTGCTGCACATGCACCACAACCGGATCATGGGTCCGGACAGGGAAGCGGAAGCGGCCTGCCGCCACGCAGCACGGCAGGCATGCCGCTCACTCCTGGCACAGGGGGCAACACGGTGAACGGCCTCGTGCACGACCTGGGCCGCGGCCTCGCCGGAACACTCCTCCACCAGGCGGTCCTTGCTCAAGACAGCGGGCAGTGGGACACGGTGCACACCACCGCAAGGACTCTGGTCGGACAACCGGCATCCGTCCATCCCGCTGGCGCGAGCCTCTATCGCGGGGCACCGGCTGTGGCCTACGTCCTCCACGCGGCCGACCACCCCGCCTACCGCTCCGCGCTCGGCGACCTCGACAGCGTGCTCGCCACGCTCGTACGCACGCGGCTTGCTGACGCTCATCGCCGTATGGAGGCAGGTCGCCCGCCGCGCATGCACGAGTACGACCTGATCTCCGGCCTGACCGGCCTGGGCGCCCTGCTCCTGCGGCGAGGTACGCACCCCGGACTGCTCCACGATGTCCTGCGCTACCTGGTGCGGCTTCTCCAGGAGCCGGTCACGGTCCACGGTGAGGAAGTACCGGGTTGGTGGACCTCGGACAGCCCGAGCGGTCGGCCCGATGCCGCCTGGCCGACGGGGCACGGCAACCTCGGGATGGCGCACGGTGTCGCCGGGCCCATCGCGCTCGTCGCCCTCAGCGCCCGCGCCGGGCACAGCGTGGCCGGCCAGCACCAGGCCCTGAACCACTGCTGCCACCTGCTGGAAGAACGAGCGCAGTACCGACCCAACGGCGCAACCGCCTGGCCGGAGACCCTCACCATCGGCGGCTGGATCGACCGATCAACCATGCCGAGGCGCCCTGGCAGACCATCGTGGTGCTATGGCACTCCCGGCATCGCCCGCGCCCTCCAGCTCGCAGCAATCGCATGCTCCCGCGCGACGACCCGGCGCCTGGCCGAGGACGCGCTCACGACCTGCGCCGCAGACGTCGAACAACTCGCCCGCATCGACAACGCCACGGTCTGCCACGGCTGGGCCGGACTCTGCCTCGCTGTGGACCGGGCCGCAGCCGACACCGCCCCCGACAGCGCACTGCGACGCGTCCTGCCACGCTTGCGCTCCCGCCTCGCCACCCACGTGGCACAGCATGCGCTCCCCAGAACCGCCGGTGTCCTGACCGGCGGCGACGGGATCCTGCTCACGCTCCACACCCTCAACCCGGCCCGCCCCGTTTCCACCGGGTGGGAAACCTGCCTCCTCCTCAACTGAAAGAGTCACCGTGAACGACACCCCTACCCTCGACGACCTGCGCAACCAGCTAGTTGACGAGATCGTCGCCAAGCGCCCGCTGCCCGCCCCGATCGAGCACGCCCTGCGCACCGTCCGCCGTGACCTCCACCTGCCTGGCCTCGACCCGGCCGCCGCCTACACCAACCGGGCCGTCACCATCAAGGACAACCCCAACGGCCCTCTCGCCCTGTCCTGCGCCTCCGTGCCGTCCACAGTCGCGATGATGCTCGCCCAGCTCGCCCCACAGCCCGGCGACCACATCCTGGAAATCGGCGCCGGCACCGGCTACAACGCCGCACTCCTCGCCGAACTCGTCGGCCCAGACGGGCAGATCACCACCATCGATATCGACCCCGGAGTCGCCCTCCACGCCCGCCAGGCCCTCAACCGCGCCGGCTACGAACATGTCAGGGTCATGGAACGCGACGGACTCAAGGGCGCCCCCGAACACGCCCCCTACACCCGCATGATCGCCACCGTCGGCCTCTGGGACATCCCCGCCACCTGGTGGCAACAGCTCGCCGACGGCGGCCGACTCGTCCTCCCGCTCCGCTGGCGCGGCCAGACCCGCTCCGTCGCCCTCACCCGCCACGGCAACACCCTCGTCTCCGACGACATGGAACTGTGCGGCTTCGTCCCCATCATCGGCCAGCACGGCGAACACACCACCGAACTCGCCCACGGCGCCGTCCGCCTCCACCACGACCAGGACCAACCCATCGGCCCCGACCGACTTGCTGAGGTCTTCTCCACCCCCCTCACCGAACTGTGGTCGCAAGCCCGGGTCGGCAACGAGGAAACCTTCGACGGCATCTGGCTGCGCGCCACCGCCTCCGACGACGCCATCTGCCGAATCGAAGTCACCAACAAGGCACTGGACGAAGGAGTACGGCGACCCGCCATCCCCAGCCGTAGCCCCGCCCTCGTGTCCGGCAGCTCTCTCGCCTACTTGATCGTCGAACGCGACAACGCAGATCTCGAACGACCGTCACGACTTGGCGCCGCCGGCTACGGACCCGACGCGACCGCCCTGGCGCGGAACCTGATCGCCCACATCACCAACTGGAGCACCGACCGTGCCGCGGCACCGCACATGACCATCCATCCGGCAGGTACCCCAGACAACGAACTCCCGAAGGGGCATGTCATCGACAAGGTTGACAGCCGCATTCGCTTCACTGAACTGAACGCTTAGCCGCATGACATGCTCGCTTCCCCAACACGGTCTGGTTGGTCCAGATTGGAGATCGCGGATTGAGCTATCCCTTCGAGTGCGGCAACAGAACGGTGTGGGACGCGGGCTACCACAGCGGACAGTTGTTCGCGTCCCTGGCCCGGGGGGCGGCCGAGTTCCTCGATGTGCCAGCCGGTCTGACACCTACCCGGGAAGGTGGCTGCGAGGTGGACCCGGCGGCACTGCTCACCTTCACCGAGCGGCTTTACGGGCACTACGCCTCCACCAACAGTGAGGTGATGCACGGTCTCGCACATGGCCTCCTGATCACCTCGCTCGTACTCGTGGAGCGGACGGGAGGTACCGTCCCGCTCCGCCCGGAGCACGAGGCGTCCCTGGGCTGGGCCAAGAATGTCTTCGCACGCTCCATGGCGTAGCACGCGTACAGGGGCCGTCCGATCCGGTCGGGCGGCCCCTGTGGTGTCAGCCCCGGCGTCAGTCGAACCAGCGGTCCCGGGCCAGTTCCGCCGTGCGGGACGGGTCCTCCAGGAGGGCCGCGACCTCGAAGCGGCGGGGCCACTGGCCGGACGCCCAGGCGAGGCCGGCGGCGACGCCCTCGAGGGTGGCGGCGTGCAGGACGCCGTCGTCGGTGAGGCGCCAGTCGATCTCCACGCCGTCGACGACGAGTTCCTCGTGCTCGACGTAGGTGTCCGGGGTTCGGGGGCCGAGGAGGACGTGGACCGGTTCGGGTACGTCGTGTTCCGTGCCCTCCGAGTCGATCCGGCCGGTCACGGACTCGCTGAGCCGGCGTACCTGGAAGAGTTCGGCGAGGTCGGCGGCCCGGGCCGGGCGGACGGGGAGGAGGGGGACACCCTGCGTGAACGGGAGGAGATCGGGTGAGTCGACGACGACCGCGTCGGCGGCGTCCACGACCTCCACCCGGCCGTCGACGACCACCCGTAGGTCGTCGGGGAGAGTGACCTGCTCGGGGTCGAGGTCGGCCAACGCACCGTACAGACCGTGCAGTTGGGCGGGGGTTACCGGGCGGTCGGGGTCGGCCAGGCGGTCGAGGAGTTCGGCCGCGCCGCCCGGCTCGTCGAGGAGCGCCGCCACCGACGTCCGTACGCCCAGTGCCCGCAGGACCTGCTCGTCGTCGAAGCCGGTCGCGTCGGCCTCGTCGTACAGGCCGTGCAGGAGCGGGTCGCCGCCGGACGCCAGCAGGCCCGCCGGGCGGCGGCCGTCGAGGACGGGGTGCCCGCGCAGCCACCAGGCCGTATAGGGGCGTACGACCTCGTGGGTGCCGTCGGCGAGGAGGATGCGGACGGGCTGGGTGAGGGCGTCGCGCAGGGGCGGCTGGGCGAGGAGGGCGAGGGCCTGGGGCCAGCGGTCGTCGTCGACGAGGTCGAGGTCGCGGACGGCGACGAGTTCGGTGGCGACCGGCGGGACCGGCGAGTCGGGGAAGCGGTCGAGGATGTCCTCGCACCAGACGTCCACGGCGTCCAGCAGCCCCGCGTCGTCGGGTTCGGCGAAGTCGCCCTCGCGGGGCTCCAGTTCGTCGGGGTCGAGGACGACGTCCGTGGCGCGTACGAGCGCGAAGCCGGCGAGGACGCCGACGGCGGCGAGCGGTCCCTCGCCCCACCGCTCCGCCAATTCGGCGTCGACGAAGGCGAGTTCGTCCTCGCGGATGACGGAAGCGAACGGGCTTCCCGGGAGGACCAGTTCGCCCGCCGGGACGAGTTCGCCGTCCTCGTCGGGCAGGGCGAGGGCGCCCAGCCAGGGCTCGTCACCGGGTTCGAGGGCCGCGTCGCGGACGAGGGTGAGGACGGTGTCGGCGAGTTCCTCGGCGTCGGGGGTGTCCTGGTCGTCCCAGGCGCCGCCGTCGTCGTCCAGGGAGGCGGCGACCGCGGCCCGCACCTGCGGGGTGGTCAGCACCGCGCGGGGCGTGGCGGGCAGCGCGCCGAGCTTCTCCAGCAGGGGGTGCGCGGCGTCCGCGTGGGCGACCTTGAGACCGAGGCGCGCGAGGACCTCCGCGTCGGCGCCCGCCTCACCCGCGACGGGCAGCAGGACCTGGCGGGGGCCGATCGTCGTCCGGCCGTCGGCGAGCGGCACGGGCAGCCCGGAGAGCCGGTCCGGGTCGACGCCCGCGAGGCTGTCGTAGAGCCGGTACCACCAGTCGGGATCCTTCTCCAGCCCGGCCAGGCGGTCGACGGCGTCGGCGAGCGGGATGCGGGCGACCCCGAGCGTGCGCAGCTCGACGCGGCGTTCCAGACCGGCGGGGAGGAGCGTCGGCAGGACCTCGGCGAGGACCCGCACGGTATCCGCGCCCGCGCCCTCGACCACCTCGGCGTCCCGCGGGCGCAGGACCTCCGGGAGACCGTCCTCGTCCTTGACGGGCTCGACGGCGGGCGGCAGGAAGGCGGTGCGCGGCAGCCGTTCGAGGATCACCCGGCGCAGCGCCCCGTCCAGCTCGCCCTTGCCGAGCGGGCCGGGTACAAGGTCGATGATGCCGGGGGTCACCGGCCGCCAGTCGGCGAGGAGTTCGGCGTAGGCGTCGGCCGCGCGCTCGACGAGGTGGTCGGTGAGCGGGCCGGGGGCCGCGTGCCGGCGGGTGGTGTCCAGCGGGAAGGACGCGATGAGCAGGGCGGGCACACCGAGCGGCTCGTCGCTGGGAGTGGGTGCGTGCACGACGGGGCTGGTGCGGGGCCGTACGGGGGCGTCCTGCTCGTCGACGGGGACGGCCCAGGTGACCGACCAGTGCGGCCGCTGCCGCTCCTCGACCGGCCGGTCGGCGAGCAGATCGGGCGTGAGCGGCCCGTGCGCGGCGGCCGTACGCCAGCGGGTGACGCCCTCCCGCGAGTCCTCTACGACGGTGAGGGCGCCGTCGCCGGAGCGGCGCAGGGTGCGGGGCGCGTCGCCGCCGGTCTCGATCACGACCTCCTCCAGGCCCGGCAGGGCGAGGAGCAGGGCGTCGTCGACGGCGGTGAGGAGCCGCTCGGCGAGGTCGGCGGCGGCCGCGTCGCGCAGCGGGAGGATGACGGCGGTGTCGTACGGGTCCGGGGCGGTGCCCTGGGCGGCGAAGGGGAGGCGCAGCAGCGGGACGTGTCCGTCGCGGCGGCGGATCTCGTCACCGAGGCCGGGGCTGTGGCGGGCGGTCTCGGCGGCCAGCTCGCGGGCCTCGGCGAGGTCCCAGCGGACGCCGCCGTGCCGGCCGACGACGGCGGGCTCGTCGGTGACGGACAGGACGGCGGCGAAGCCGACACCGAAGCGGCCCACGGACACCTGCTGGGTGTCGCGCTTGGCGGAGGCGCGCAGGGTGGCGAGCGACTCGACCCCGGTCGCGTCCAGGGGGGCGCCGGTGTTGGCGGCGACGAGGACGCCGTCGCGGAGCGTGAGCCGCAGTCGGCCGGGCACCCCGGCCCGGGCGGCCGCGTCGGCGGCGTTCTGGGCGAGCTCCACGACGACCCGGTCACGGTAGCCGCCGAGGACGAGGTCCTCCTCGGCGTTGGCGTCCTCCCGGAAACGGGCGGGACTGGTGGCCCAGGCGTCCAGGACCCCGCGGCGCAGGCGGGCCGTGCCGAAGGGATCAGCGCCCTCGGGTGCCGGCCGCACGAACTTGCTCACGTTCACTCTCCTCGTCGGCGTGAGAGCCCGTGTCGTTACCCCGGCCGGATCAGCGCGTGCCAGGCGTCGCGCGCCCGGCCGGGGATACGACACAGGCTCTGGGGAGAAGGTATCGCGCAGCGCGGGCCCGTATCGCCGCCGCCCGGACGGAGCAGCCCGGGCCCGGAGCGCGTGCCGGGTTCCCGAACCGTCCGCACGATGGGGGCAGGGGGTACCGGAGAGTGAGGAGTGCCGAGATGCCCGGGCCGGACGAGGATCCCTGCACCATGATGCGCCGCACAGCGGAGGACCTCCGCAAGGAGATCAAGCGCCTGCGGGAGCGGATCGCCAGACTCAGGAACGACATCGCCGCGCTCAAGCAGCAGGCCAACCCCGACCAGGCGGCGATCGCGGCCCTGGAGCAGCGGCTGGCGATCATGGAGGGACAGCTCGCGAGCGACGAGCTCTCGCTGAGCACCCTTGAGGACGTGATCAGCGAGAACTGCTGATCACGGGCCTCCCGGCTCCGCCCACGCGCTTACGCGCTCACGCGTGCCCCAGCTCCGCCGTCTCCTCGTCGGACACCGCCGGCACGGAACCCGAGTCCTCCGCGGGACGCAGCGGGAACGGGTCCACCTTCGTCTCGTCGATGACCGGCGGGGCCGGCTGCGGGGTCTTCGGCATGACCGCGGCCTCCGAGTGGCCGCCGCAGCCGTACGCCAGTGACACGACCCGGCCGTCCGCCGGGGAGAACTCGTTGGCGCAGACGCCGAAGGCCTGGCCGAGGGAGCCGCCGATGGGGGTGAGGAAGCCGCAGCTGACGCAGGTCGCGGGGGCCGCCTGGGCCATGGGGGTCTGGGCGCCGTAGGAGTCCTCCCAGCGGTCGGCGGCGATGTGCAGACCGTAACGGGACAGGACCCGGGCCCGGCGCAGGCCCAGCTCCTCGGCGACCGCGGAGATCGAGCCGCGGGCCGGGACGGTGGGCAGGGCGGCCGGCGGGGCCGCGGTCACCTCGGCGTCCTCGGCCTCGACCAGTTCCGCCATCTCGTGCGAGACCGGAGAGCTCGCCGGCGGCTCGTCCTCCCCGGAGTACCCGGGCTCCAGACGGAGGTCCTCGGCGTCGGTGGGCAGCAGGTCGCCGGGGCCCATGTCGCCGGGGCGCAGCCGCTCACTCCAGGGGACCCACTCGGGGGCGAGGACGGCGTCCGGGCCGGGCAGCAGGACGACCTCGTCGAGGGTGACGATCCTGGCGCGGGAGGCGCGGGCCACGGTGGCCGCCCAGCGCCAGCCGCGGTAGCCCAGTTCCTTGCACTCGAAGTAGTGCGTGACGACCCGGTCACCCTCGGAGAGCAGGCCTACGTGCTCGCCGACCACGCCGGGCGCGGCAGCCTCCTCGGCTGCGGCGCGGGCGAGGTCGACGGCCTCGGCGCACAGGCGGTCGGGGGTGCGGCTTCGCGTGGTCGCTGCGCTCACAGGTATCGCTTCTCTCCTACGCCGTCTCTCGGGTGCGCCGGCCTGAAGGCGGCGGGTGCGGACGGAGCGGACCGAAGGGCCGCGTCGACGTCCGCGCCCGATCGCACTCGGGCGCACCTGCTGTCATCCATTCTGCTGGATGCCGGGGAGGCGCGCGGCCGAGAACAATCGCCACGACGCGCTACGCACGCTACCCGCTCCGGGACGTTCGGCCTACACCGACGGGACGTTTGCCCGGACCTGACCCCCGCCATCCGCGCGGTAACCGCACTACAGACGCCCGTCTCGGGGCACTATGACGGAGTGGCAGCCGCGAAAGCATCCCAAGGTGCCACCGGGACCGGTGGAACAAGGGGATCGAAGGGATCGATGGGGAGGAGCCGGATCGGCGGTTCGGGCCGGGTCGGCGGGTCCTTCCGCGCGGTCGGCCGTGCCCTGCATCTTCCGTTCACCGGTACGGCCCGCGGCATCAGGAAGGCCACGCACGCGCACGGCGCCGGGGAGTCCGGCCTCGGCAAGCTGATCGAGCTGCACGGGGTGAACGGCGCCGGGGACGTGATGATCACCGTCGCGCTCGCCTCCACCGTGTTCTTCTCGGTGCCGACGGACGAGGCCCGCGGCCGGGTCGCGCTGTACCTCGCCATCACCATGGCGCCCTTCACCGTCCTCGCCCCCGTGATCGGCCCGCTCCTGGACCGGCTGCCGCACGGCCGCCGGGCGGCGATGGCCGGCGCGATGCTCGCCCGCGCCCTGCTGGCACTGATCATCGCCGGCGCGGTCGCCACCGGCGGGATCCAGCTGTATCCGGCGGCGCTGGGCGTCCTGGTCGCGTCGAAGGCGTACGGCGTGGTCCGCAGCGCCGTGGTCCCCCGTCTCCTGCCACCCCGCTTCTCCCTGGTGAAGGCGAACTCGCGCGTCACCCTCGGCGGGCTCCTCGCCACCGGGGTCGCGGCCCCCGTGGGGGCGGGGCTGCACGCGATCGGGGAGCGCTGGCCGCTCTACGGCGCCTTCGTGATCTTCATGGCGGGTACGTTCCTGTCGTTCTCCCTGCCGCCGAAGGTGGACTCGGCGAAGGGCGAGGACGTGGCGCTGCTCGCGGCGGACGAACAGCATCTGCACGGCCCGCACCGGCAGCCGGTCAAGCGCCCGGGCCTGCGGACCGTCGGCATCGCGGTCACCCACGCCCTCGGCGCGAACGCCTCGCTGCGCTGGCTGTCCGGCTTCCTGACCTTCTTCCTGGCCTTCCTGCTGCGCGAGCACCCGCTGACCGGGTCCAGCGCGGCCGTGTCGCTGGGCATAGTGGCGGTCGCGGCGGGCGCGGGCAACGCGCTCGGTACGGCGGTGGGGGCGTGGCTGCGGGCCCGCGCGCCGGAGATCATCATCGTGACGGTCCTCGCGGTGGTCCTGGGCGCGGCGATCACGGCCGCCCTGTTCTTCGGCGCGTTCCTGGTGGCGTGCCTCACCGCGACGACCGGCTTCTGTCTGGCGCTGGCGAAGCTCTCGCTGGACGCGCTGATCCAGCGGGACGTGCCGGAGCTGGTGCGGACGTCGGCGTTCGCCCGCTCGGAGACCATGCTGCAGATGGCCTGGGTGCTGGGCGGCGCGATCGGCATCGTGATGCCGCTCAACGGCACGCTGGGCCTGTGCGTGGCCGCCGGGGTGATCGCGCTCGGCTGGGTGACGACGGCCCGTGGCCTGATCGGCTCGGCCCGCCGTGGGGGGACGCCGAAGGCCCGCGTGGCGTAACACACAGCGGCATGGCCCCCCGCATAAAGAGACCGTCGCACGCGCCCGATAGCCTTCGCCCCATGACCACGCTGCACTCCGTAAAGCGACGCCGCGCCGTCGCCGCCGCCGGCGCCGTTTCCGCCGGACTGCTCGTCCTGTCGGCCTGTGACAAGCCGACGCCGCTGTCCACGATCACCGTCGGCCGCGCCTCGGTCAGCTCCGAGGCCACCTGTGGCGGCGAGGGCGACGTCCTGAACGCCGCCGCCCTGACGAAGTGCCTGGCCGACAAGGACATCGAGTCCATCGACGTCGACCCGGACGAGACGGTCCGCTTCGGTGTCGACCCCGACATCGCGGACAAGCGCTGGACGATCCTGATGAACGGCCAGCCGCTCACCGAGGACAGCGACAAGACCTACCGCACCATCCCGGGCAGCGTGTTCTTCAACGCCCAGTACGGCGCCCAGGGCGACTCCACGCTCGTCACCATCAAGGCCGGCGACGGCAAGAAGGACAGCCAGACCGCGACCGGCCTGTGGTCGTTCAAGCTGAAGAAGGACGACTAGTCACGTCCTCCGCCCGCATTCTCGTGGCCACCGCGGTTCCCGCAGAACGGGACGCGGTGGCACGGGCGTTCCCGGAGCCCGGTCGGCCGGTGTTCCTGCCCGGTGTGGAGCTGCGCCGTACCGGTGAGACGTACGACCTCCTGGCGGCCGGTGTCGGCCCGGCGCTCGCCGCCGCGTCCGTCTCCGCCGCGCTGACCGCAGCGACCCTGACCGGTGAGCCGTACACCCTGGTCGTCTCGGCCGGGATCGGAGGGGGCTTCCTGCCCGACGCGCCCGTCGGTTCCCTGGTCGTCTCGGACCGGATCACCGTCGCCGATCTGGGCGCGGAGAGCGCGGACGGCTTCCTGCCGGTCACCGAGCTGGGCTTCGGCCGGATCACCCATGTGCCGCCCAGATCCCTCGTACGGGGGACCGCCGCCGCCACCGGGGCCCGCACCGGCACGGTCCTGACCGTCTCCACGGTCACCGGCACCGCCGCCCGGGCCGCCGCCCTGCGGGAACGCCACCCCGGCGCCCTGGCCGAGGGCATGGAGGGCTTCGGGGTCGCCGAGGCGGCCGACGCGCACGGCACGGCCGTCCTGGAGATCCGCGCGGTCTCCAACCCCGTGGGCCCCCGTGACCGGGCCGCCTGGCGCGTCGGCGAGGCGCTGGACGCGCTGACGACGGCGTTCGGGAAGCTCGCACCCTTTCTGGAGAGTTGGAACCGGCATGACCAGTGAGCAGCCGCTGCGGATCGTGTACTCCCCCTGCCCGAACGACACGTTCGTCTTCGACGCCCTCGCCCACGGCCGGGTACCGGACGGACCCGCGCTGGACGTCACCTTCGCGGACATCGACATCACCAACGGCATGGCCGAACGCGGCGAGTCCGACGTGCTGAAGGTGTCGTACGCCGTGCTGCCGTACGTCCTCGACGAGTACGCGCTGCTGCCCTGCGGGGGCGCGCTGGGCCGGGGCTGCGGCCCGCTGGTCCTGACCCGGGAGGCGGGGCTCGACCTCACGGGCCGCACGGTCGCGGTCCCCTCCGAGAGGTCGACGGCGTACCTGCTGTTCCGCCTGTGGGCGGCGGACACGCTCCCCGCCGGGGTGGGCGAGATCGTGGTCCTGCCCTTCCACGAGATCATGCCGGCCGTCCGGGACGGCAAGGTCGACGCGGGACTCGTCATCCACGAGGCGCGCTTCACGTACCAGAACTACGGCCTGCACAAACTCGCGGACATGGGCGAGCACTGGGAGTCCACGACGGGCCTGCCCATCCCGCTGGGCGCGATCATCGCCAAGCGCTCCCTGGGCCCGGCCACCCTGACCCGTCTGGCGGACGCGATCCGCACCTCGGTCCGCGCCGCCTGGGACGCCCCCGAACTCTCCCGCCCGTACGTCATGGCCCACGCCCAGGAGATGGACCCGTCCGTCGCCGACCAGCACATCGGCCTGTACGTCAACGAGTTCACGGCAGACCTGGGCGAGTCCGGCTATGCGGCCGTCCGGGGCCTGCTGACCCGTGCGGCGGCCGAGGGGCTGGTGCCGCCCCTCGGGCCGGATGCGCTCGATTTCCCCTGAGAGTCAGACGTCCAGCTGGTCGGCGACCGCCCGGAGCAGGCCGGCGATCTTCGCGCCGGAGGCCTTGTCGGGGTAGCGGCCCTTCTCCAGCATCGGAGTGATGTTCTCGAGGAGGGTCGTCAGGTCCTGCACGATGGAGGCCAGTTCGTCGGGCTTCTTGCGCTGGGCCGCCGCGACGGAGGGCGTCGGGTCGAGGAGGACGACGGAGAGTGCCTGGTCGCCGCGCTGTCCGGCGACGACACCGAACTCCACTCGCTGGCCCGGCTTCAGCGCCTCGACTCCGGCGGGGAGGACGGAGGAATGGACGAAGACGTCACCGCCGTCGTCGCGGGAGAGGAAGCCGAAGCCCTTCTCACTGTTGAACCACTTGACCTTGCCAGTCGGCAAAGCACACACTCCCTCGATCCGTCCAGGAGCAGCCCGGACGCCTTTGAACAGCCGTCATGACACCTTACCGGGGGTCTCTCCAGCCGAACACGCCTTAAAACGGCACTGGGCCTCTATGCGCCGTGACTGGCGCGATAGAGGCTCAGTTGCGGGTGGGAAGTGTGCAGAGTCAGTCCTGCTTGGCTTCCGACTTGATCCGGAAGACGGTCGCGCGGCCAATCCCGTGCTTCGCGGCAACCTGCGTCATGCTCATGCCGTCATTGAGGTCTGCCGGCACTGCGGCACGGTGCCACTCGCGAGAGCGCGAGGCTAGCCGACCGTCAGTGCATCGTCTCACCGAGGGCGGCGCGCAGCCAGTCAAGCGAGCCGGTCTCCAGCACGGCGTCCGCGAGGGCCTGGCCGCTCTTGGTGGTGATCCGGCTGCGGCTGTTGTCGATCCACCGCTGTGCGTGGGCGTAGCCCTGGGCGCGGTACTCGATGCCCTGGATCATGCACTCGAACTTGTCCGCGTCCCGGGCGCAGACGGCCTCCGGGGACTCCTTCGCCTCGTACTCGCCGACCACGGCACGGATGGCGTCGGCCAGGCCCTCGGGCATGCCGGCGACCTGGTCGGCGGTGATGGCGCGCGGGTCCGGCCCGCCCTGGGTGTACTTCTTGCCCAGGTGGTTCACGTCGCCGGTGCGGGTCTCCTGGGAGTCGTGCCACACGGCGAGGAGTGCGGCACGGGCCGGGTCGGCACCTTCCATCTGAGCGATGATCGAGGCGATCAGGGAGGTGCGCCAGGAGTGGTCCGCCACGGACTCCGGGTCCTTGACGCCGGCCATCCACCACCCGGACCGCTTCGTGTTCTTGAGCGTCCCCGCCTCGAACAGGAAGCGCGCTACCGCCGTCAGCTCCTGGTCCTCGGACACCGTCGGGCTCCTCTCACGCCTCGGCGAGGCGGATCGCGTACCGGATGCTCTCCAACTCCCGCCGCGCACGCGCCGAGAGTCCTCCGCTATCCAACATGATCGGGAGCCTCTCGCGCAGGGCCCGGGCCGCCTCGCCCGACCTGAGCAGGTTGGGCCGGATCTGGAGCAGTGCCCACACGCTGTGGATGTTCAGGTCCACGTAGCCGTGCTCGGGCGCGATGCCGTCCACCAGGTGGGCAAGGAGCTTGCCCCCGTGCCAGGGGCCCAGGGAGCCGTCGGCAATGAAGTCGTCGGACAGCTGCGGGAGGGGCGCCTCGCCCACCCAGTACGCCCAGTAGGCGAGGTTCGCGGCCTCGCCGGCGTCGTCCTGGAGCGCGGCGCCGATGAACCATTCCATGCGGTCCCGGTCGCCGTGCCGGGCGGCCACCGCGGCCACCGAACGGTTGTTGAGCCAGGCGGTCAGCCAGTCGTCAGGGCGCTCGGTGCGCTGCTGGTGGGCAAGCCAGTCCCCGGTGTCCGCCTCCCGGTCGTAGCCGGACAGGTAGAGCGCCTGGCGGCGCAGCAGAAACTGTTCGTGCCCGCGCGCCTGCTCGGCCGTGACGCGCATGCGCGTGAAGAAGGTGCGCAACTCCGTCGCGGTCAGCCGCGGCCCGGACGCGGCCGGCCCTCGGCGCGAGCGGGGCGGCGTGGGCAGCTCCCGCAGAGGGCGCGGAGCCACCTGGTTGAGCGGCCAGACCAGGACCTCCGCGAGTTCCCGCTGCATGACCATCGCACCCAGCGGGCTCTGCTCGACGCTAGCGTCCTCGTCCAGTGCACTGGCCAACAGGACGTCCGCCTCCAGGGCGCGCTCCAGCGCCTGAAGCAGGGCGGGGGAGGTGCCCATCTGCATGAGCCGGTGCCGTAACCCGAGCATCTGGCCGACCGGCACGGCCGTGAGCGGGCGTCGGCCGGTCTCCCACCCGGCGATCGTGTCCGGGGAGACCCTGAGCTGTTCGGCGGCCTCGTCCTGGGTGTAACCCTGCTGCTCACGGATCACCCGCAGGACGTAGCCGCTGAGCAGGCCCGTCCGGGGCCGCGAGCCCCGACCCGTACCAGCGGTCAGGGTATTGCGCGAGGTCGGCCGCATGGGGAGTCCAATCCCGGTGGTTTGCCCAAAACCACCTGTACTCACGGTCACTTCAGGGGCGGCATCCGACTACGTACGGTCGTGGGTGTCCCTGATGTGAGACTACTTGGGAGGCCGCGAGACATGGGCCCCGTTCAGCATGTTCACCACCCGACGGTGTCACCGCCTGCTACCAGAACCGACGTTGCGAGGGCCGTTGAGCGGCGCCTGGCCGTCGAGCACTGGCTACTTATGGCGACCGAGGACCGAGACCGGTCCCGGCGGGAGTGGCAGGAGGACGGCAAGGCGCTGCTGCGCTGCGGGGGCGTGTCTGGCGCCGTCCGTGTCAGGGCGGACCTGGTCCACGCTGCGGCCGGGACCGACGAGCCGGCGGCCGTGGGCCACTACCTGAGGCGGGCCCTGCTCGGCAGCGCCGTCTTCGCGGACCTGACGAACCAGCAGCACTACGTGCTGGTGGGCAACACGACCGGCCTGCGCGAGGAATGGGAACGGCCTCGGGACGATGCGGAGTTCATGGGCCGCGGCCACTTCCTGGGCGTGCCGCCAGCGGGGGCCACCAGCGCGGACAGCCGCTGTTACTGGGCTGTGGAGATGGAGAGCCTCGGTGTCCTGGCCGACCCGAATGCCGTGTCACAGCTCGTCCGGGATGGCCGCAAGGCGGTGCATCGTGAGAGGCCGCTCAGTGGGTGACACCGTGCTCAGTAGCCGCAGCCCGTCCAAGGCCCTGGTGGCCGCAGATGAGAAGCCGTCAGTCAGCCAGAGCCTGCCCCGGCGGGCGGAGTCCGTGCCCGCCGCCCGTCGCCTGGTACAGGCCGCCCTCGCCGACTGGGGGCTGCCCGAGTTGAGCGACGCAGCCGAACTCGTCGTCGCCGAGCTGGTGGCCAACACCGTCCGCCACGCGCGCGCCACCACGATCCGGGTGACCGTCCGCCGCCTGGCCGACACCACCGTGCAGGTGGCCGTCGTCGACATGAGCCGCGACATGCCAGTGCTGCTCCTCCCGACGGAGGACGCCCTAAGCGGCCGGGGGCTGGCCATTATCGACGCCGTCTCGGTCCGATGGGGCACGGACCGCCTGCCATGGGGCAAACGCGTCTGGGTCGACCTGCAGCCGGAGCGCCGAGAGCCCGTCCCCGTAGTCCCCGTATTCGCCACCCTGCGGGGCCAGGCGATCTACGTACTCACAGTGCTGGCGCTCGTGGCGCTGCTCGTCGCGTCCGTAGCGCACGGCTAGCTGCGCCTTCCCAGACACCCGCCCCGGGCCGGTCGTGGCACACGATCGGCTCCCCCTGCCCGGACCCGCGCCTCGCTCGCGTGGTCCCCGGCCCGGGGCGGGCACCACGTCCCGGCTGTCCCTCCGTGGGGGAGTGAAGGGAGCCCGGGACACCGGTCCTGGCCCCTGGTGGCCGGGATCAACACCCCAGACTCCGCCCGTCGACCGATGGAGCCCGCCATGCATGCCCTGATCGCCAGCCCATTCCTGGACCACCACGTGCTCGTCCGGCCGGGAAGCCGCGGCGGCGCCCTCCTGCCCGTCGACCGGTACGAGGAACTGCGCGCCCTCGACCCGGACGGGCCGCTCCCCGCCTGGCTCGCCGACGCCGTCCGCGAACAGTGGGACGACCTGGACGTGACCGGTGGCCCGGCCGGTGACTTCCTGCTCATCCGGCAGCCGTCCGCCTGGGGCTACTCCAAGGCGAGCTGGGAGGTCAACCTCGGCTGCAACTACGCCTGCAAACACTGCTACCTGGGGCTCAAGGTGAACTCGGGCATGCCGCTGGCGGACAAGCTTCGCTGCCTGGACCTGATGGCCGAGGCCGGCGTGCTGTGGCTCCAGATCACGGGCGGCGAGCCCACCGTGGACAAGGACTTCATGCGCTCGTACCGCCATGCGTTCGAGCTGGGCATGATGCTCACGGTCTCCACCAACGGCTCCCTGCTGTGGCGGGAGAACCTGTTGAAGCTCTTCAAGGAGTGCCCTCCGTACCGCGTGACGGTGTCCATGTACGGGGCGAGAAAGGCCAGTTACGACGAGCTGACCCAGCGGGAAGGCGCCTGGGACCTGTTCGTCCAGGGCATGAACGCCGCCCGCAGGGAGCGGCTGCCGCTGCGCATGAGCGTGATCGTGACGGAGGACAACGCCCACGAAGAGCAGGCGATGGTCGAGCTGTGCGACCGGTGGGGCGTGGAGCGCGAGATCTACACGAACATGACGCCCACTATCTACGGCGGCGGTGAAGTCCTCACCGCGCAGTCCAAGGAGCACCTGCGGGTGCGGAAGCCGTTCCAGGGCTGCAACGCCGGACACACCTTCTTCCATATGGACCCGCACGGGCTGGTGTCCATCTGCAAGATCGGCCGCGACGACCAGATCAGCCTTCCCCAGGAGGGGATCGAGGGCCTTGCCCGGCTGGGTGCGATCGCGGACCGCCTGATGCTTCGCACCGGAGGCTGCTCGGGATGCACGCTCTCCGGTTCCTGCCGAGTGTGCAGGCCCCTGGCAAAGCACTACCAGGAGGCGAAGGCCCCGCTGGCGGCTTACTGCCAGCACGGAGATGAGAAAGCAGGGTGAAGATGACCGCAGTAGCAGTCGAGATCTCCCCGAGGCGCCCCTTGCCCAGTGACGGGCCCGGGCGCACCGGAGAGCCGTACTTCACGCGGCCGGTCCTGACCCCGGCGCCGGTGGTGATGTCCATCACCGGCGTCCCCGACCTGGACGCGCTGATGGAGAGCGCGAAGTGCTCGTGCAGCGCGGGCGACGACAACCCGCACTGACCTGATCTGTGCCTGATCCGGTCGTGACCGCAGGCCCCGGCGGCACCTCGCGTCGGGGCCTGCGGCGCGTGAGAGACATGAGTAGCGTGCGGCCATGCGCTTTCACTGGGGCTGGATCGAGCCCGTGATGCCCGTGCCGTACGTGCCGACCCTTGGCCCTGTCCACCAGGGCGATCCGCTGTCTGACCTGTTCGAGGCCGTCGTGGAGATCGCGGGAACCGGCCGTTTCCTCCCGTACGACAAAGACAGCCGCTGGTCCGACACCAAGCCGGAGCGCGTCCTGGTCGACGCGATCGAGCATGACCAGCGGCAGACCCTCGTACCCACGCTTACCGGGCGCGGCGCCGGGACGGTCAAGGTCCACGTGTACGGATCGGCGCCCGACAGCCTGTCCGCCGGCGCCTACCTGGCCCGCAAGCTCGCCGCCGTTCATGGCGCCGCCAAGGCCCGGGTTGTCTGGTTCCTCGCCCCCGACCAGCCCGAGCCGTGTGCCCAGGGCGCGACCCGCGTCCAGTTCAAGGACTTCAACGACGGGCCCGGGCAGGCCCCGGACGCTCGGGTGCTGGACTGCAAGCAGCTCCCCGAGCCCGAGCGGTTCGCCGTCTTCGCCGAGCTGATGGCCGCAGATGGCTTCGCCTTCCTCTACGAGCAGATGCGGGCCGGGACGGTCGGCCCGGTGCTCACCGTGCTCGACGAGGGCCGCGTGGCCGGCGCCATCGGACCCATGGAGATGATGAGCGACCCCAGCGGACGGGCCCGGCTGCTGCCCCAGTACTTCTGTGTCCTGCCGGAATACCGCGGCCTCGGCTACGGGCGGGCCCTGTGGCGCGGTGCGATGCATTGGGGCCACCTGCACGGCGCGGCGTACCAGCTCCTCCAGACCGAGGTAGGGGGCGCATCTGACCGCCTGTGTTTGGCCGAGGGGCTGACGTCGCTCGGATTCGTCAACCAAAGGACCGCCTGACCACCGCTTGCTGTCCGCACTGGTCTGGTTGGCCATTGCAGGCGGTTGCAGCGGAGAGACATACGCCCTGTGTCCGCACCTAATTTCAGGTCGCTCGCTTGAGTGACGTACAGCAAGCTCTCGCATACACCTGGTCATCCGGGTCCTTAACGGGGTTGATTAACATACGCGTTTCGGCCATATGGCCCTGAGTGCGTCGCAATCCCGTCGTGCGCGTGGCGGGGTTTGACTGCGGTTTCGTCGTCGGCGTGCGTGCCTTTGCGTGGTGGTCGATCGTTAGGTCGATCGGATGCGGGAAGCGTGTTCGGTTCACCGTCGTACGGGAGGGCGTCGTGGGTGTGGGTCGGGTAATGGCGACGGCACCGTGCACCGCCTTCCGCGGTGTGGTCGAGGGCAATGGTGAGCGCGTGGGTGGGCGGCTCCTGTTGGAGCGGGTGTCCTTCCTGACCGGGCTGTGCCAGGACCTCACCCGGCAGTTGGTGGCGTCCCGGTGGGACGAGGGCTCGTTGGAGGTGCTGGCTGCCGGGGTCGACGGGCAGGGTGAATCACTGCCGTCGAAGGGGTGGATGGCGCTGCGGCGACTTGGCTGGGCGCAGGCCGTCGTCCCGGCTGCGGGAGTGTATGTGTCGGATCGGGTACGCCGGGCTGCGGAGGAGTACGCGGCGCGCATGCTGCGGCTGGCCGTGCACCGGCGGACCCTGGTCGCGGCCATCCTGGCAACCTGGCCCGCCGATGCCCGCCGCCGCACGGAGGCGGAGTGGACGGCGCTACGGGCTGCTCTGCCGACGGGGGCGAGCAACGCGGAGATCCGTAACCGCACCCGGCAGGTGAGCGCCTGTCTGCGCGAGTACGGACGCCTTCCGGTGGGGTTGTGTGAGCTGGAGGATCCGCCGGAGGCGGCGGGTCTGGTGTTGTTGGCGGCGATGGACCGCCAGCAGGTCACCTTGGAGCGGGTGGATGGGGTCACGGCCCGGCTGCGGGTGAAACTCCCCCTGTGTGCAGTGCCGGTCTCTGCGCGCGACTGGGCCTGGCATGTGATCGACATCCGCCTGCCGGGCACCGTGGCTGCGGATGCGGTCCTGCACACCCCGACGCTGCGCCCCACCCGTGGTGGGCGGATCGCGGTGGACCTTCCCCACTCACACCCCGCCCCCACCACCACAGCCTCCGGTCACCGGGTGGCCATCGGGTTCGACTGGGGCGTCAACACTCTCCTCACTGGCACGGTGGGCCGCCTGACCGGCCACGGCCCAGACCGCCGTGTGGTCACCGACGGCCGCCCCCTGGTCTTCGACGCCACCGCGGTCAGTGGGAAGCTGCACCGGCTGCGCGCCCATCGCGAGCACCTGGCCGCCAAACGTGACCACTGCCAGCAGCTCGCCGACGGACTCGGCGCCCCGCACCGCACATGGGCCGAACTACTGGACAAGGCCACGGTGTTGGAGGTGGAACATCAGCGGGTGTGCGCCCGCATCCGGCACCTCAACCAGGCACTGGTCTGGTCGGCGGCCCGCTGGGCCGTCGACCAGGCCACCGCGCTCGGCGCGAGGGTCATCTATCTGGAAGACCTCGCCACGCTGGAGGCGCGCGGCCGCAGGCGCGGTAACGCCCGGCTGTCCGGACAGGTCCGCGGCGCACTCGCCGCAGCGATCCGGCACCTGGCCACCAAGGCGGGTATCGCGATGGTCACCGTCCCGGCACGCGGCACCTCCGCCCGCTGCCCCGCATGCCTGCACCCGTTGGGCCACCACCCGGCACCGGACCGGCTCGCAGAGCGCGGCTGGACCTGGGCCCACTGCACTCGCTGCGGCCTGTCGATGAACCGCGACCACGCCGCCGCCCGGCGGATCGTCGCACGCGGCCTGCTCGCCCAAGCGGACACCGTCACCGAACGCGCCACCGGCACCCGCACCATCCGCACCACGGTGGAGGGCACAGTCCGCCCGGTGCGCCGGAACAAGAAGACCACTCGCAGCCTGCGCCGCGCCCGCCAGGCATCCACGGCCCCGGCCCGGCCACACGGGCCGAAGACCACGCCCGGCAAGGGCCACCCCACCGCCGGCAGGCCGCTCGGCCCGCACCGAAGGCGGCACACCCCACCCAGAGCAGGACAGCATGCCGCAACCTCGGCTGCGGCTGTGAAGGCTTCCCGCCGTCTGCCCGATGTGCGTACGGTTCCCGCCACCACCCCTACCGGGGTGGTCCAGCGTCCGGCGGGACATGACATCCAGACACCAGCCCATCCCGGACCGGTGTCAGGTCATGGAGTACCCACCCCAGCCCACCCGGAGACTCCTCCGGCAGGGCGAAGGCGGCTCTCCCGCGGAACCTGTCGACGGCGTACCCACGCCGCCGAGCGGACCGGCTTCCACCACCTGCACGCCACCGAAGTCCACACCCTCACCCCGAGGTTCGGACCCCACGTCGGCGACAGACGGCCACGCCGCGCCCGAAAAGCCTGAAACCCACAGGCACACACAGAGTTCCAGAGACGCTAATGGTCTTGGGGCGGCTGACAAGACGTCGCCCGGTTGTTCCTTCGCGGTGGGAACTACCCTGGTCCGGTGCGTGACAAAACCCAAACGAATTCCGCCGCTCCCGGTGACCGACTGATCCGTGCCGGTGCCATCGTCTTCTTCGTCGGCGCCGTGGCCACCCTCGTCACGGTCGCCCCGTTGTTCCTCGGTTCGACACCTTTTCCGACCTACATGTTCGGACTGAGCATGCTCATGGGCGTCGGATTCCTCGTCGCGGGCGCGGGGGTGCTGCGGTCGATCGCGGCGGGCCGGCGTCAGGCGCGGGCGGGAACTCAGCCCTCGTAGTCGGCGAACCACTCGGCGAACCGGGTCAGGTCGTCGAGCACGACGTCCGCCCCGGCCTCGGTGAGTTCCGCCGCGCTGCACGGCCCCGTGGCCACGGCCACCGAGAACGCATCGGCGACCTGAGCCCCGCGCACGTCCCCGACATGGTCGCCGACGTACACGGACGCGCCGTGCTCGCGCAGCGCGTCCGCCTTCTGCGCCGCCCACAGGCCGCCGATCACCGCGTCGGGCCGCATGCCCAGGTGCTCCATGTGCAGCCTGGCGTTCGGCTCCCACTTCGCGGTGACGACGATCGCCTTCCCGCCGGCCCGCTGCACCGCCGCGACCGCCTCATGGGCGCCGGGCATCGCGAGCGTGCCCGCGACCGCGTACGCCGGGTAGAGCTCGCGGTAGAGGTCGGCCACGGCCGGTATGTCCTCGGCCGGGAACCAGTGGGCGATCTCCTCCACCAGCGGCGGCCCCAGCCGCGTGACCACCAGGTCGGCGTCGACGTACGTCCCCGTCCGCGCGGACAGCTCCACCCAGCAGGCGTGGATACCGGGCCGGGAGTCGATGAGGGTCATGTCCAGGTCGAAGCCGACGGTGCGGGCGGGAGCCGGGGTGGCGGTCATGGGGGACATTGTGCCGGTTCGGCGCGGTCGGCCGTGCGGCTTGTTTCCGCCGCTTGCAGGCTACTTCTGCCGCTTGCCGGCTACTTCTGCCGCTTGCCGGCTACTTCTGTCGCTGCGAGCGCCAGACCAGGAACAGCGCCGAGGCCACGGCCGCGCCCCGCACGACCCACGGCCAGGTCTGGGCGATCGCGTCGTTCATGTGTCCCTCGACGATGGGCGCGCCCCAGCGGCCCTCGCCGCGGCCCCACAGCCACACCAGCCCGGCGGCGACGGACAGCCCCGGCAGCCACATGACCGCCAGCTTGGTCTCCCGGTCGCTCAGCCGACGCGAGGCATAGGCGATGGCCCAGCCCGCGACCAGCAGCAACAGATTCCCGAGCACGGCACCGACGAGGAGGGCGACGGCGGCGAGGAGCAGCAGGGGGTTGCTCCAGCTGCCGCCGCCGGGGAGGGCGGGCAGAAACCGCCGCCGCCCCTTCGGCGCCGCCTCGGCCTCGGGCTCGGCCTCGGCGGCAACCGGCTCCTCCTCCGGCTCCCGTTCCTCCTCGGGCTGCGGAAGTCTGAGCATCTCCGGGATCTCGACCCCGCCGACGAACCCGGGCACCTCGTCGCCGACCCCGAACGGGTCGGACTCCCGCTGCCACCAGTCGGGCACCTGTACGTCGTCGGCGGGCGAGCCCGACCGGGGCCCGGGCACCTTGCGCAGCCCCTTCGGAGTCGGCGGCGGCCGGTCCTCGTCGTCCCGCTGTACGGGCACGGAGGGCGTCGGCGCCTGCGGGGCAGCACCCCCACCGCTGTCGGCCGCGGCGGCGACGACGTCGTCCGGGCTGCCGAGGCGGTCGATGATGCGGCGGACGGCGGCGGGCGAGTCGACGGGCGCCTTGGACCGGCGCCGGTCGATCTCGTTGCGCAGCTCGGACACGAGCCGCATCCGCGTGGCCGACGACAACTGCTGTTGCTGCGCGATGTCCCCGACGCGGCTCAGATACTCGTAGACGACCTGGTCGCTCTCGATCCCCACGGGGAGGACGCTATCGCGGGGGCCCGACGATCCGGCCCAGCCCGGCCGAAGCGGGGATCCGGGGCGCGGCCCCCGGCGACGGCGACCCGCTAACGTGGGCAAGATGAGCACCGAGGACCACCCGGCCCCCCGGTCCCTCGCGGAAGCGCTCCGCGGCAGGGACGACGCCTCGCTGGCCGCCCTCCTGCGCAGCCGCCCCGACCTCATCACCCCGGTCCCCACCGACCTCACCCAGCTCGCCACCCGCGCCGGCACCCGTGCCTCGGTCGTACGGGCGCTGGAGCGGCTCGACCGGTTCGCCCTGCAGACCGCGGAGGCGCTGGCGGTGGCGGGCGATCCGTCGTCGTACGACGAACTGCTCGGCCTGATGGCCGGGGACGCCCGTGAACCGGAGGTGTCGGCCGCGCTGCCCGCCGCCCTGGCGGCCCTGCGCGAGCAGGCCCTGGTGTGGGGCGCCGACGACCGCCTCCGTCTGGTCCGCACCGCCCGTGAGCTGCTCGCCCCGTCGCCGCAGCACCCGTCGCCCACCGGGCTCGGCCCGAGTGTGCGGGAGGCGACGGCGGGGATGTCGCCGGGCCGGATCCAGGAGATCGTGGCGACGGCGGGGCTGCCGTCCACGCACGACTCCGTGTCCGCCGTGGACGGGCTGACCGCGCTCTTCACGCACCGCAGGAAGATGAAGTCCCTGCTGGCCAAGGCCCCGGCGGAGTCCCTGGAGGTGCTGGAGCGGCTGGTGTGGGGCCCGCCGTACGGCCAGGTCACGCACGATCCGGCGCCCCGGCTGCGCTGGCTGCTGGACCGCGGCCTGCTGCTGCCGACGACGCCCGGCACCGTCGTACTCCCCCGCGAGGTCGCGCTGCATCTGCGGGCGGGCCGCGCGCACCGGGTGCCGGAGCCGCTGCCGCCCGCCGTGGAGCCGGCTGCCACACACCGTCCACAGGTTGTGGACAGTACGGCGGCCGGGCAGGCGTACACCGCGCTGGCGACGGTGGAGGAGCTGCTGAAGGACTGGGACGAGGGCGGCCCCGCGGTGCTGCGGGCCGGCGGGCTGAGCGTGCGGGACCTGAAGCGGACCGCCGTCGCCCTCGACGTACCGGAGCCGGTCGCGGCGTTCTGGGTGGAGCTGGCGTACGCGGCCGGGCTGATCGCCTCCGACGGCGAGGCCGACGAGCGGTACGCGGCGACCCCGGCGTACGACGAGTGGCTGGAGCGGCCCGCCGCCGAACGCTGGGTGCGGCTCGCTCAGGCATGGCTGGCGGCGACGCGCACGTCCGGGGTGGTCGGCGGCCGGGACGCGAAGGAGCGGGCACTGTCGGCGCTCGGCCCGGGCCTGGACCGCTCGGCGGCGCCCGAAGTACGCCACCGGGTGCTGTCGCTCCTGGCCGGGCTGCCGGAGGGCGCCGCTCCGGCCCCGGAGGCGGTGCTGGCCCGGCTGCGCTGGGAGCGCCCCCTGCGCGGCCCCCAGGCCGAGGACGATCTCCGCTCCCGGCTGGCCCGCTGGACGCTCACCGAGGCCGAACTGCTCGGCGTGACCGGACGCGGCGCGCTGTCGGCACAGGCCCGCGCCCTGATCGGCGCGTCACCGACCGACCCCGACAAGCGCCCGGAACCGGAGGGCCCCGGCGACAAACTGCCGGTCCACCACCACCGTACGGCCGCTTCGCTCGCCTCTCTGACGGCACCCGAGCAGGCGGTGGCCGCCGCGGCCGCCACCCGTCTGCTGGCCCCGCTGCTGCCCGAGCCCCTGGACCACGTCCTCCTCCAGGCCGACCTGACGGCGGTGGCGCCCGGCCCGCTGCGGCGCCCGCTCGCCGAGGTGCTGGGCGTGCTCGCCGACGTGGAGTCCAAGGGCGGCGCGACCGTCTACCGCTTCACCCCCGGCTCCGTACGCCGCGCCCTGGACGCCGGCCGCAGCGCCTCCGACCTGCACGCCTTCCTCGTCCAGCACTCGCGTACGCCGGTTCCGCAGCCGCTCGCCTATCTGATCGACGACGTGGCGCGCAAACACGGCCATCTGCGGGTGGGCGCGGCCTCGGCGTACGTCCGCTGCGACGACGACACCGTGCTGAACGAGATCCTCGCCGACAAGCGGGCCGACGCCCTGCGGCTGCGCCGCCTGGCCCCGACGGTCCTGGCCGCCCAGGCCGACCCGGCGACGCTCCTCGAAGGCCTGCGCGCGATGGGATACGCCCCCGCCGCCGAGTCCGCCGAGGGCGACGTCCTGATCACCCGCGCCCACGCCCACGCCCACCGTACCCCGCCCCGCACGGCCCCCGAGCCGGTCCCCGAGGGCCCCCCGATCCCCGACGCGACCCTCCTCACGGCGGCGATCCGAGCGATCCGGGCCGGCGACCTGGCGTCCACGGCCCCCCGCAAGCCCACGGACACGGCGTCCCCCCTGGCCCCCGGCGAACTCCCCCGCACCAGCTCGGCCGAGACCCTCGCCACCATGCAGGCGGCCGTCCTGACGGGCGATGCCCTCTGGATCGGCTACGTCAACGCCGAGGGCGCCGCCAGCCAACGCGTCATCGCCCCGGTACGAGTGGAGGGCGGCTTCGTCACGGCATACGACCACACGGCGGACGAGGTGAGGACGTACCCGCTGCACAGAATCACGGGGGTGGCGGAACTAGCGGACGACTGAAAACCCCGGCAAGCGGCAGCGCCCCGATAGGGGCGCGGGGAACTGCGCGACCAGCCCAAACGGCGCGGCAGCCGAACGACAACAAACCCCTAACAGTCGCCGACAGGCACACCAGAGGCCACTCCGAAGTGGACACGCGCCGCACTCTCCAGCCCCGCCGAACTCACCGCGTCCCCCAGCCGGGACTCGGCGAAAACCGAGAAGTGGTCCTTCTCCCAGTCCGCGTACCCGGCGCCGTCCGGCGGCTCCTCCTGAGCGACGACGCGATACCCCTCGCCGTCCCGCTCCAACCGCATCACCTGCGGATAGTGCGAGCCGCCGCACTCCAGCAGGGCGCCCTCACGCACCCCGTACTCCACGCACAGGGTGTCGACGCCCGCCCGTACCCGGCCGTCGTCCTCGCGCAGGTCCAGTGCCGACGCCTCGCAGAACCACTTCGCCCTGAGGGCGGGCTCGCTCTCGCCGTACCCGTCCCCCTTGGACTGTGCCACCAGCCGCGCCTCGATCGCGGGCCGTACGTCCGCCCACAGCCCGGCGTCCACGGCGGCACCGGTCGTCCCCCGCGCCCACGCCCCGGTCGCCACCAGCACCACCACGGCCCCCACACCGGGACCCCAGACACGTACGGAAGTCACCAACCCCCTCCTCCCCCGGCCGCGCGGCCGCCGAAGGACTAGACAGCCATGGGCCGCTCATGGTTGCCCGGCTCTGCCCCCGGACGTGCCAGAGTCCGCCCCATCTCCTCGGTGAACCGGCGCCCGGCCGGAAGGAGTTCACCGCTGCCGAGGAGGGTGTCGACGGCGCCCCGGGTGTGTCCGTGCCAGGTGGTGTACTCACGCTCGGCCCGGGGGTCGGGTGGGGTGAGGGTCCGTTCGGTGTGCCAGAAGTCGCAGACGCCCAGATGGGCGTACGTCCCCTGGAGGAGCGCGTCCAGCGGGCGGGGGTCGGGGCGCCAGGGGGCGTGGTAGCGGGCCGGTGACACCGGGCCGTGCAGCGGGACCAGGTCGAGCAGGGCGCCGAGCTGGACGTGCAGGAACTCATGGACCAGGGTCAGGGCGAACAGCACCGGATCGCCGGGCGGGGAGAGGGCGACGGCGCCGTAGGCCCGGCGGGCCGCCGAACTCACCGAGGTACCGCCGGGGCCGGGGCGCAGCGGCACCAGGGTGGTCAGACAGGCGGCGACGGCCCTGGCGTGCCAGGGGTGGCGGCGGACGAGGACCTGCCAGGCGCCGTCCAGCGCCCGCTGCCAGCGCTGCACCTCGTCGGCGGTCTGCGCGGCGGCCGGTGGGTGACCGTGGCTGTCGCGGAAGGGGCCGCGGTCGGCCAGCCGTACCCGCAGCACGGCGCCGTCGCACTCGGTGTGGAGCAGGTGCGGGCCGGACAGCGCGGCCGGTCCGCCGTGGACGAGTTCGCCGAACCAGGAGAGGGCGGGCCGGCCGCCGCCCGCGCAGTCGGCCAGTGCGCGGGCCAGGCCCTCGTCCAGGTAGGGGTGGAGCATCGTCTCCTCCCAGCGGTCCGGGTCCTCGCGGTGCATCCGGGTGAGTCTCCGGTACGGCTCCTCGAAGTCCGCGACCGCGGCTGCGGGCAGTGAACGGCGTACGGCCACTGTCAGGAGCATGCGTTTGCTGAGCTGGCCGCGCCGCAGCGCTGCCACGGCCGCGGCGCCGCCCCGGGCGCGGGCGACGGCGTCGAACATCTCCGGCGCGAGGGCGTGCACGGGGAGGGCGTCGGCGGAGGCGGAGGCGGAGGATTCAGGGTGCGATACAGGCACTGCCGGCTTGCTCCTCGCGGGTGGGACGGGTGGGACGGGTGGGGCGGTGGGACGGTTGGGGCACCGCCGTCAGCCCGGGACCGGGTGTGCCGCCGCGCCGAGTGCCGTGACGTCCCGGCGGAGGCGGTCGGCGACATGGTCGACGAGGACGGCGAGGTCCGGGCAGTAGACGGACGGGGCGGCGAACGGGTTCGGCGCGGCCCCGGGGTGGTAGCGGTGCGCGTACAGCCCGCCCCCGCAGACCGCCGAGCGGGGGCAGGCCGCGCAGACGGGGGCGAGACCGGCGCGCCCGCGCTGGCGGGCCCGGAACGCCTCGTGCCGTGCGGCGTCGGCGAAGGTGTGACGGAAGACGTCCAGACCGGTGGCGGGGGCTCCCGGGTAGGTCACCTTCAGCGAGTCGGCCTGTTCGATGGTGCCGTCGGTCTCGACCACGACGAGGTCGACGGGGGCAAGGCCCACGGCCTCGCTGTTGGCGGTGCCGCCGAGCAGCAGGACCGCGATCTCCTCGAAGAGGCGGATCCCGGTCTCCCGGCGGGGCGCGTCGGCCCAGCGGTCGAACACCGCGCACAGCCACCGCGCGTAGGGCACCGGCCCGGCCGGGGCGGCGCCGGGTGGCGTGCGGGGCGGGACGGCACGGGTGGTCACGCCGGGCGGCGGGGTGTGCCACGTGGCGTGCGGCAGGAGCAGGTCCAGCCGGGGCGGGGTGAACTCCAGCAGGGCCTCGTAGGTCTCCACCGGGTCGGCGGCCAGGTCGATGGTGCACAGCACGCCCGCGTACACCTCGCGGTAGGGGCCGGCGAGGAGTCGTAGCGCCCGTGCGACGTCGGCGTGACTGCCCCGGCCGTCGGGGCGCCGCCGGTGGCGGTCGTGGGTGGCGGCGGTGCCGTCCATGCTGACGCCGACGCTCACCGAGTGGCTCCTCAGGACCGGCAGCAGGGCCGGGTCCTCGGCCAGCCGTAAGCCGTTGGTCTGGAGCTTGAACACCGGGCGCGCCACCCCGCGAACGGCGGCGGTGAGCTCGTGCAGGATGGCGTCCAGCCGCGCGGCCCCCACCAGCAGCGGTTCGCCGCCGTGCAGCACGACATGGACCTCGGACAGGTCGTGGGCGCGGGCGTGTTCGGCGATGAGTCCGGCGGCGCGGCGCACGGTGCCGGGGTCCATGAACCGGGGGCGGTCGCGCCAGCTCTGGTCCGCGGACTCGTAGACGTAGCAGTAGTCGCAGGCGAGGTTGCAGCGGCTGTGGATCTTCAGCAGGAACTGCCGGAAGGGAACCATGGGCCAGCCTCGCTCGATCGCGCCGGTGCCGGAGCCGCTCCCGCCGACGGCCGGGTCGACGGGAACGGCGACACGGGAACGGGGGGCTTGGCGGGTGGCGGCATCCTACAGCCCGTCAGCAGCCGGGCACGCCCGGTCGCGGAACGGCCGGACCCCGCCGGCGGCCACAGGCTCTCAGGTGGTCGGCGGTTCGATGTCCGAGTCCAGGCGGACTCCGTGGGTGATCGCCAGTGTCGTCGGGTGCTCGGCGCCCAGGGTGCGTCTGGCGCGTTCCAGGGCGTCCCGGTGCAGTGCGTCCGCCTCCGCGGTACGGCCCAGGGCGCGCAGGCTGAGCGAGAGGTTGGAGGTGATGCCGATGACGTCGTAGTGGTCGGGCTCCAGCGCGGCCAGCAGTCCCTGCCGTGCCCTGGTCTCCAGGTCGGCGGCCTCCCGGGTGCGGCCTGCGGTCACGAGGTCGTTGGCGTGGTTGAGCATGCAGATGAGGGTGTGCGGATGGGACTCGCTGAGGACGGTGCGGAGTTGTTCCGTGGTGCGGCCGGAGAACGCGAGGGCCTCCTCGGTGCGGCCGATGAGTCTCAAGTACACCGCCATGTTGCTGGCGCAGACCAGGGTGACCGGGTGTTCCTCGCCCAGGTAGTCCTTGTAGCGGGCGAGGGCCCGGTCGGCCAGTTCCAGGGCCTGTGCGGTGTCGTCGAGCGCGGCGAGGTCGCCGGCCAGGCTGCAGGCGGCGGCGAGGGTGTCGTAGTGGTCGGGGCCGTGGGCCACGAGGTACCGGTTGTAGATGTCCTGGTTGATGTCGCGGGCCTCGGCGTAGCGGCCGGCCCGGCGCAGGGCGACGGCCAGGTTCTTGCGGGCCCGCAGGGTGTCGCTGTGTCCGTCGCCGAGGACCTGCTGGTAGAGGCGGGTGGTCGTCTCCAGCAGGTGCAGCGCCTCGCCCAGTTGTCCGGTCTCGCGCAGGTCGCGGGCCAGGTTGTTGGCCAGGTTCAGGGTGCGCGGCTTCATGCTGCCCTGGTTCTGCCGCTGGCGGTCGTAGGCCGTGCGGTGCAGCTCCAGGGCGGCCCTGCGGTCGCCGGCCAGGTACTCGGACATGCCCAGGTTGTTGGTGTACATCAGGGTCCGCTGGTGGTCCTCGCCGAACTCGCGGAGCGCCACCTGGCAGGTGATGCGGTCCAGTTCGCGGGCCTCCTGGTAGCGGCCGAGGGCGCGCAGGTCGGCACCGACGTTGCAGGCCGCGGCGAGTGTGGCGGGGTACTCGTCCCCCTTGGTGGCGGTGAACCGCCGCAGTACGTCGGAGTCGAGCTCGTACGCCTCCACGAACTGTCCCTGTGAGCGCAGCACGTTGCCGAGCTGGGTGCGCAGCAGCAGGGTGTGGACGTCGTCGGAGCCGCCGCCGGGGAAGTCCGGCCGCGCCCAGCGGGCCAGGGTGCGGGTGGCGAGGTCGTACGCGGTGCCGTAGAGGCTGCGTTTCCACAGGTAGCGCACCGAGTCGATGATCAGTTTGCGGACCTCGGGGTGGGCGTCGGCGGACGCGCGTGAGGGCTCCAGGTGCGGGAGGAGTTCGTCGTACTCGTCCCAGTCGGCGATGGCCTCCGGGTTGCCGGGGTTGGCGCCCGCGAGTGCGGCGTGCACCACGGTGCGCAGTTCCACCCAGCGCCGGCTGGAGACTCCGTCCCGGATGACCGCCTGGACCAGCCGGTGCACGGTGAGGGTCTCGCTGCCCTGGTCACTGCGGGCCAGCCCGAAGCGGTTGAGGGCGCGCAGCAGTTGGGCGACGGCCATCTCGTCGCGGGGTTCGTCGGTGTCCATGGTGAGGGCCTGGGTGACGGCCCGGCTGTAGAGCAGCCGCATGGGGATCGGGTCGGGGCCGAAGAAGGCGCAGATCTCCAGCATCTCGACGGCGGCATGGTTGCGTTCGCGCAGTTCCTCCACCGCGATCTGCCAGGTGCGGGCGGCTGAGTTGGGGTACTCGCGGGGCGGCAGCGGGGTGTGGTCGAGGATGTCGATGGGGCGCTCGCGCAGCCGGGCGAGGTAGATGTCGACGGGCATGCTGCTCTGGCTCAGCCAGACCGCGGCCTGGCCCACGGCGAGCGGCAGGTCGCCGAGTTCGAGGGCGATCTGGTCCGCGTCCTCGGGAGCGAGCAACGGGCTGAATCTGCGCAGCAGTTCGACGCTCTCCTCGCGGGCGAACACCTCCACCTCGGCTCGGCCCGCGCTGTTGACCCAGGCCCGGTCCCGGGAGGTGATCAGCACATGTCCGCCGGGCGGCCCCTCGGGGAGGAGGCCGTCGAGTTCGGTGGGGTTGCCGGCGTTGTCGTACACCAGGAGCCAGCGGTCGTACGGCCGGCCCTGTCCGAGGGCGCGCAGCACGGCCTCGGCGGTGGAGCCCACGTCCTCGCCCTCCTCCAGGTCGAGGTAGGGGGCGAGGTCGGCGAGGGCGGAGCGGATCAGGCCGGGCTGGGCGGCGTTCATCCACCAGACCACGTCGTAGGCGGATTTGTAGCGGTGCGCGTATTCCAGGGCGGTCTGGGTCTTTCCCATACCGCCGAGGCCGTACAGCACCTGGCTGGGTACGGCGGCGCCCGGTCCGGCGGTGAAGTGGTCGCGCAGCCGCTCCAGGAGGGGCCCGCGGCCGGTGAAGGACAGGTTGCGCGACGGCAGGCGCTGGGCCGCCGGGATCGAGCCGGGGAAGCTGGGCAGGGCGGTGCCGACGGGTGGGGTGGTGCCGTCCGGGAGGCGGCGGCCGGGGGGCGTTCCGAGGACGGCGAGGAGTTGGTCGGCGGCCTCGGCCGGGCCGCTGCGGCCGAGGTCGGCGAGGGTGCTGTCGAGGTAGGGCTCCGCGGCGGCCGGGTCGAGGTCCTGGAGGCGGACGGCGACCAGTCCGGGGCCGCCGGGCGTCTCGTGCCCGGTCAGCTGGAAGCGGATCGCCGCGGCCCGCGGCTGGGCCGCGTACTCCGGCGACAGCAGGGCCAGCACCCGGCCCTGACCGCCGAGGGTGCCGGTCACCTCGGGCAGGTCGGCGCCGTCGGCGGCGACCGTGCTGTGCAGGGAGACCTGGTAGCCGGCCGCCTCCAGGGTCTCGGCCGCCCACTCCGCCCACATGCGGCCCAGCGGGGCGTAGCTGACGAAGATCTGGGTGGGCAGGGTGCGGGGAACGCGCAGGTAGGCGGCGCGCAGTTCGGCGCGCCGGTCCGCGGGCAGCGGGGAGAGCCGTCGTACCCGGCCGTCCGAGATCCACTCCGTGAGCCGCTCGAACGCGGTGAGCAGCGAGCGCTCCTGGCGGGGCCGGTCGGCGACGGTGGCGGGAATCTCCTCGTAGGCGTAGAAGGCCTTGTACGGGATCTCGATCTCGCCCCAGTAGCGGCTGCGCTCCTCCTGCGCCAGCCAGGCGAGGAAGGGGTCGAACTCGGTGCGGGAGAAGTCCCGTCCGGCCTCCAGCCGTTCGGTCTCGGCCTCCTCGACGCGCATCGGGACGGGCAGCACCTTGATGGGCCGGGGCGCGGAACGCTGGACGGCGGCCGCCGCGTCCACGCCGCCGCGGATGCTCTGGACACTCAGGGTGAAGCAGTCGACCAGGATGTCGGGCAGCAGGATGGTGCAGATGCCGGATGTGTCGCTGACGCCCGTACGGCTGTCGATCAGCACATAGTCGTAGGAGGAGATCATCTCCTCGCGCAACGCCTGGAGGAAGTGCCCGCCGCCGTGCCGGTCGTAGAAACTGTGCCAGTTGAAGCTGGTGACGGCGGCCGAGTAGGCGGCCGACTGGCGTCCGGCGGGCAGGAAGTCCAACCGGCCGCCGGAGGGGAGCTCCAGCAGGAGTCCGATGGTGTAGGGCGTCGGGTCCGCGGCGGTGCGCAGCCAGTCGTCGGTCTCGGTGGCCCGGTCGGTCCCGGTGGCCGCCGCGGCGGATCGCGGCTCCGGGCCCTGGGCGGCGGCGGCCGTGCGGACCGGGGGCTCCTGGGGGCTCAGCACGGTCCGGACGTAGGCCTGCACCATGTTGATCAGGCCGTTGGACGAGCGCAGCTCCGGATCGACCAGCAGCGGGTGCAGATAGCGGTGCAGGCCGGGAGCCTCCAGGTCCCAGTCGACCAGCAGCACCCGGTGGCCGCCGGCGGCGAGGATCCAGCCCACGTTGGCCAGCGCCATGGTGCGTCCGGTACCACCCTTGTACGAGTAGAACGTGACGATCTTGCCCGGTCCGGTGGGCCTACTGGTCATCGTCGGTGTCCTTAGCAGCGGGCGGTCCGCCGGGCGGCTCCCCCGGGCCGCCGGCCACCGGCCCGCCGAAGCCCGGGGGCGGCTCCTGCGGCGGAGGGACGGCGTCCGGACGGAAGACGGGTAAGGCGCCGGGGAACGGGGGCGGGGGAAGCGGGCCGCCGGGGTCGGGCGGCGGGCCCGGGACGGTGAGACCGCCCAGCGGAGGCGGGGGCGGGCCACCGGGGAGCCGGAAGGGGGTGGTGCTCTCCATCTCCATCAGCCGGTTCTGCGCCACCGCCAGCATCACGGCGAGCTGGGCGTCGAACTCGTCCGCGGCCACCCTCACCCGGAACAGCTGGTCGTGCGGATCGTTCTGCCGGCGCCAGTTGCGCCAGAAGACCTGGCTCAGTTCCTGCCAGATCGCGTCGCCGCCGGATTCCTCGTCGGCCTCGTGGCAGGGCACCAGGACGCCCGTGGCCGGGCGGTTCTGACCGTCGTAGTCGGCGAGCGCGTCCCGGTAGGCCGCGGTGCGCACGGCCCACGGGTCGACCAGCAGGATGCTCGTCTGGTTGTTCACCATCGTCTCGTCGAGACGGCCGCTCAGTCCCGGGTCGACGACGTCGATGTTGCTGGTGTACCCCTCCTCCGCGATCACCTTCTGCGCCCGGAGGGCGACCGTGGGGTGCCGGGGCGGGTGGTACGGCGTCCACTCGCGCGGTGAGCGTCCGTAGTACTCCGGCCGGTGCCGCCCTTCCGGCAGCGGGTCGGCGACACCGGCGGCGAGGAAGACCTGGACGTGCCCGGTGCCCGATCCGGTGGCCCGCTGCTGCTCGGCCACCGGGAACAGCCCGCGTACGTCGGCGAGGTCGAGGCCGTGCGTGAACGGCAGCCGGAACCGGTCGGCGGCGATCCGCACCCGGGCGGCGACCTTCTCGACCACCCTGCGGTACACCGGGCCGGTGGGATCGGTGCGCAGGATCTGCATCAGCCCCTGCGCGGCGTACTCCTCGCCCATGCCCGCCTCGTGGTACTGGAAGCGGGCGATCTCCGCCGGGATGTCCCCCTCCATGGGGGTCCACAGCACCGGGACCAGCGCCGGTACGTCGATCTCCGTCTCCCGGCGGTACTCCTGCAGCCGGTCCCAGAACGCCGTCCACTCCTTGCCGCAGAACTCGCTGTTGAGATACGCGGGGGAGTACAGCGCGACGAAGGCGCGGCAGTGCCCGACCGCCGCGCCGAGCACCCGCGCCCAGTTCGAGCCCAGCCCCAGCCGCTCGACGTCACGGAACGGCGGCTGCGCGGCCGGGTCGGCACCGATCCGGCGGAGCTCCAGCACGAGGTCGTCGTAGAACCGCTTCACGAACTCGTCGCGGTCGTCCTTCCGCGCATAGCTGAGGAAGAAGTACGGCTCCTGTACCAAGGCGTCCCCCGATACCTCCCTGGCCGACCTGCCTGCATGCCACATGTATGCCGGAGCACGTACGGGTCATACCCACAGCCGTGAGGCCTCAAGCTGTCGGCTTCGGACATCCGCCCGGGGACCGTCCGGGTGCCCGGGGACGGCCCGGGACCTGCTCGGATGAAGGACCAGGAGAGGACCAGGAGAGGACCAGCGGAGGATCAGATGGAGGAGTCGAAGGCGGCGAACGGTTCCCCGACGGGGTGGACCGCCTCATCGACCACGCGACGCAACACGGCACCCAGGGCGGTGTCGGGCAGTCCTTCGAGCAGCTTGTCCAGCGCGTCCATGCCCAGGCCTGTGACGTCCAGCAGGCATGAGTCGATCCGGGCGCTCGCGTCCATCGGCATCCTTCGTACACACGCGTGCTCGGGTCGGTCCTGGGCACGCGAAACCTACCGCACCCTATAGGGATCCGACCGCCCGATTCCAGGCACCACAGCCCACCCCGCGCGGCCCCCTCACCCGGGATCCGCGGCTCTTGGACCGTATGGGGCACACTGGACGTTTGGCCGCCTCGGAAAGGATGGCCCTGGTTGTCGAGGTGGCAGCGGGCGGTCAGGCGTCAGGGTCGACTTCGGGGTGCGTGAACCGCACGGGCTTGCTCAGCGACCGGGCGTAGGCGATTTCGGCTCGGGTGCTGTCTCCGATGTAGTCGCCGACTACGAGCACCTCATCAGCGAGCCGGATCTTCGCCCGGTGCAGATCGTCGAGTCGAACCTTCAGCGCCTCGGCCTCGCCAGGATCGGACCAAAGTTCGTGCGGCGACTTCATGTCACAGCCCGGTTTGACGACAATCCTTCCGGCTCTGGTCTCCCGCAGATCGGCCTCGTTCATCTCGGTCATGAAGCGGGTGGAGCCGCAGATCACGACGATACGCGGGAGGCTCAACAGCTTCTTCGCGTCGGCGAGCTTCTCCTCAGGGGTGAGCAGTTGCGGGTATGACACTGGTTCCTCCTGGTGGTGTGGTCCAAGGGGTGCCTGCGGAGACGAGAACGAGGGTGTCCAAGAACGTTTCGTGATGAACGACGTGCCCACCTTCACGGGGGGAAGGCCCGTCCATCCTTGACGATCCGCACCGTCCGCTTCGCCGGCCTCGTGCCGCGACCAGCCGGAAACTGGCCTACCCCGGATGGGGTTCCATGATCTACTCCCGGTCATGCCGTTGTTGCCGCTGGACCTCGACAACACCCTTGTCGACCGGGACGCAGCCTTCCGCGCAGCCGTTTCGAATTGGACCAGTGGAAAGCCCTTCGAGAATGACCATGCACGATGACCAAGTGGACGTGACCACCGAAATCGTTGCGACCTTGATCCAAGAACAGTTCCCTCAGTGGAGCGGCAAGGCGATCCAACTCGTGTCGTCGACCGGGACGGTCCACGCCATCTTCCGCATTGGGAACGACCTCTCTGCCCGATTTCCACTGCGTCTGGCCGATGCTGCCGAGGCTCTGGCGGTTCTGGAACAGGAAGCCCAGGCGAGCGCGGAGTTGGCTCAGGTGTCTCGGTTCCCCGCCCCGGAACCCGTCGCCTTGGGAAAGCCTGGAGCGGGTTACCCCATGCCGTGGTCGGTCCAGACATGGCTGCCGGGAACGGTCGCCTCTGATGCCGACCCGAGTGGGTCGGACGCCTTCGCCGAGGACCTTGCGGCCTTCATCGCATCCCTCCGGGACGCCGAGACGCGGGGACGATTTTTCAGCGGCGAAAATCGGGGCGGCGTTCTCACTCACCACGACGATTGGATGACGAAGTGCTTCGAGGAGAGTGAGGAACTACTCGACGTACCCCGGCTGCGCCAGGTGTGGAGCTACTTTCGGGAGTTGCCACGCACGGGTGCCGACGTGATGAGCCATGGTGACCTGATTCCCGGCAATGTACTGGTGGCGGGAGACCGGCTCAGCGGCGTACTCGACACCGGCGGCTTCGGCCCGGCCGACCCCTCGCTGGATCTGGTCAGCGCCTGGCACCTGTTGCAACCAGGCCCGCGGGAAGTGCTCCGGCGGACACTGGTCTGTGACGATCTGGAGTGGGAGCGCGGCAAGGCATGGGCGTTCGAACAGGCCATGGGTCTTGTCTGGTACTACGTCGAGAGCAATCCGACGATGAGCAGAATGGGGCGCCGGACACTCGACCGCATTCTGGAGTCGATGGAGTGATCATGAGGCTTTCCACCTCATCGCTCCGGCGCCCGTACACGTCTACGTAGCTCTCTACGCGCTTGAGTAAGAGCCGATACTCAGTGATCCAGTCCTGCTCAGATGAGCTCACCTCGGACAGGCTTCTCCCCCTCGCTGGCATGCACCGCCGGTACCGTACAAGCATGAGACGGACTTCCTGACCTGTACCACTGCACATGCGCCACGCGGCCTGGGTACCGTCAAGGGGACAAGCCCTGATGGATGGAGCACGATGCCTCGCCGCCCGCTGGAATGCCGGCGCCTCACCCCTAGGGGGGCGCGCTGATGCTGGAAGAAGCCGAAGAGATCGGCCGTCGCGCACGCCGCGCACGGCTCCGCCTCGGCATGACGCAGGCCGACCTCGCTGCCGCCCTGGGCAAGACACAGGGCTGGGTGTCCAAGATGGAACGCGGGCACATCGAACTCGACCGCGTCGGCCTGCTCAACGTGCTCGCCTCGGAACTGCACGTACACCCGAACGACCTGATCGGGCGTCCGTACAACAGCACCGCCCCGGCCGAGAACCAGTGGCAGGTGTCTGCCGCCGCGATCATGCGAGAGCTGCGCCGTTACGACCTCGCTCCCGTCTTCGACGGCACCCCCCGCCCAGCCGGTCAGCTATGGCAGGAAACCACCCGCCTGCACCGCCTCCGCGACGCACCCACGTCCGTGACGACGGTTTCGAGCGGGCAACCATCTCGGCTGTGTGCCTGCACCACGGCGAATACGAGGTCGTCATCGAACCCGCGACGGGCGGATACCTCGACCTCGCCACGCTGTACCGGAACCTCGTCAAGGAACTGGCGAACGTTGGAGCACGCGGCACGCTGTACGTCATGGTCAAGGGCGGCGACTGGATGCCCGGCTGTCTTCTCGTCGACGGCGCCCTACAGGCTGTGGGCCTCGCTCGCGGACAGATGACCGCCCGGCTCTTCTGCCCCCAGGTCGTCACGGAGACGGGCGCGAAGCTGTCCAAGTCCCTCATCCGCGAGGGGTGCGCGCCCTTGCCCGACGGTGCGGCCCCGTGGATGCTCGACACCCGCGAGTGGCCCGGCTCGTTGGGAGAGTACGTCGATCGCTTGCTCGGTCTGACCGACGTGCTACTTGCCGACCCACGCCATTTCTTCCGCTCGTACTCGGCCGGTGAGCTCGGCCGGCTCATGTCCGCTGCAACAGCAAGGAGCGTTCCCGCCCCATGACGGAGACTGCCGCCGCGCACGTCCGTGAACTGAACCTCTACCGCCGTTACTTCGACCTCGTTGCCGCTGGTCAGAAGACGATCGAGGTGCGAGTGAAGTATCGCCACCTCGAAGACCTGGCCGCTGGAGACATCATCCGCTTCCGCATCAAGGGCACCGAAGAGACGTGTGACGTCCTGGTGAAGCGGGTCACGGAGTACAAGACGTTCGAGGAACTGCTTGACGGGGAGGGCCCGGCGAACGTCAACCCGGCCTCCCCCCGCGAGCAACAGCTCGCCAACATCCGCGACATCTACCCGGCGGAGAAGGAAGCGCTCGGCGCGCTCGCCATCGAAATCGAGCCGGCGCCCCGGTAAGCCCGCCGCACGGTCCTCGCTCCCCCTTGGTCAGGACCCCGGTGCCGATGGTGCCGAGGCGGTCGGCGTGCCAGAACGCGGCAGCAGCGCCCCCACCTCGTCCGTCCGGTGGGGGCGCCACTGCGTGTGTCCGGTGACGTCGGCGTCAGCCCTGGCTGTCAGCCGCCTGGGGCTCCTGTTCGCTCTCCTTCGCCGCTGCCGCCCGCCGCATGTGTCCCTCCTCACCGAAGTACACCGACAGACGCGACGTGTCGAGCTTCTTGCCGCCGCGCCGCGCGGGTGCCACCTCCACGTAGCCACCCGCGTTCAACAGCAAATCTCGCTTACCGGCCACGTCCGAGCGCTTCCACTGCTCGGCGTGCGTCTCTCCGGTCGGCTCCGCCTTCACGCCGCCCGGCTTCGCCGTTCGCTGCCTCTCCTTGAGGGTCGCCAGTCGCTCTTCCAGCTTGGCGTACTGCTCCGCGTACCGAATCGCTCCGTCGTCGCCCCTGAACAGGCCCCGGTCGTAGCGGCGGCGCTCCAACTCGTCCTGGAGCGCCTGCCAGGTGTCCGTGTCGAGGATCGGCGGCCGGTTGACCAGCGGCAGGCCGTCCGTCCGCAGGATCGGCTTGCCGTCCTCGATGACCTGGCCGAGCAACTGGGGGCTGCCCAGCAAGCTCCGCAGCGTCGTCGTGTACCACTGCTTGGAGTCGCTGCGCTTGCCCGTGGTCTGGCGTGAGGAGTGGCCGGGCGACGGGGCGCCCTCCTTGTTGAGGTCGTTGATGATCTGCATGAGCGAGTCCTTGGCCAGGACCCGCTCCACGATCCGCTTGATCGTCTTGGCCTCGACCTCGTTGACCGCGAGGACCTTGCCCGCACCGTTGGGATTGGAGACGACCAAGTACCCGTACGGGACCCGTCCGCCGGTGTAGCGACCCTCGCGGCGCAGGTGCTCATGTGCGCTGGACACCCGCATGCCGATGGTGTCGGATTCCAGCTCCGCGAAAACCGCGATGACCTTCGCCATGGCTCGGCCCATGGACGACGTAAGGTCGAGCGGTTCCGTCGCCGACGCGAGCGCCACGCTCTGGTGCTCGGCGAGTCGCATGATCTCCGCGAAGTCGACCGTCGAGCGTGCAAGCCGGTCGATCTTGAAGAACACGATCACGTCCAGCTCCGCGAGCCTGGTCAGAATGCGTTGCAGACCTGGCCGGTCGAGGCCCCGCGAGAAGCTGGAGACATCGATGTCTTCCTCGACGACTATGACGTTCCAGCCACGTGCCTCACACAACGCCTCGCAAGCCGCTCTCTGGCGCTCAGGAGAAGTCGTCTCGTCCGTTTCACGCGATAGGCGAACATAGATAGCGGCGCGCATCCCCGGCGCGCTGGCCGGTACGCCCTTTCGGCGCCGGGCATGGGGCATGGCCCGAGCCGTGGCAGGTGTGGTGTCTGTCACGCTGACGATCCTATCTGCGGAGGTATGCGTGTCCTGCCTAATCGTCCAGTCGGACAAAACCCTGCTCCTGGAAGTGGACCATGAGCAGGCCGACGACTGCCGACGCGCCATCGCGCCGTTCGCCGAGCTGGAGCGGGCGCCCGAGCACATCCACACCTACCGGGTGACCCCGCTCGGCCTGTGGAACGCGCGGGCGGCCGGGCACGACGCCGAGCAGGTGGTGGACGCGCTGGTGCAGTACAGCCGCTACCCGGTGCCGCACGCGCTGCTCGTGGACATCGCGGAGACGATGGACCGCTACGGTCGGCTGACGCTCAGCAAGCACCCGGCGCACGGGCTGGTGCTCACCACCACCGACCGGCCGGTGCTCGAGGAGATCCTGCGCTCCAAGCGGATCACCCCGCTGGTCGGCGCCCGGATCGACCCGGACACGGTCGTGGTGCATCCCTCGGAGCGCGGGCAGATCAAGCAGACCCTGCTGAAGCTGGGCTGGCCGGCCGAGGACCTCGCCGGGTACGTGGACGGCGAGGCGCATCCGATCGAGCTGGCCGAGGACGGCTGGGCGCTCAGGCCGTACCAGAAGCAGGCGGTGGAGAACTTCTGGCACGGCGGGAGCGGGGTCGTGGTCCTGCCCTGCGGCGCGGGCAAGACGCTGGTGGGGGCCGGATCGATGGCCCAGGCGAAGTCGACCACGCTGATCCTCGTCACGAACACGGTCTCGGCGCGGCAGTGGAAGCACGAGCTGGTGAAGCGGACCTCGCTGACCGAGGACGAGATCGGCGAGTACAGCGGGACGAGGAAGGAGATCCGCCCGGTCACGATCGCCACCTACCAGGTGCTGACGACCCGGCGGAAGGGCGTCTACCCGCATCTGGAGCTGTTCGACTCCCGGGACTGGGGGCTCATCGTCTACGACGAGGTGCACCTGCTGCCCGCGCCCGTCTTCAAGTTCACCGCCGACCTCCAGGCCCGCCGCCGCCTCGGCCTGACCGCGACGCTCGTCCGGGAGGACGGCCGTGAGTCGGACGTGTTCTCGCTCATCGGCCCGAAGCGGTTCGACGCGCCGTGGAAGGAGATCGAGGCGCAGGGCTACATCGCGCCGGCGGACTGTGTGGAGGTACGGGTCAATCTCACCGACTCCGAGCGGCTGGCGTACGCGACCGCCGAGACGGAGGAGAAGTACCGCTTCTGTGCGACGACCGCGACCAAGCGGAAGGTGACGGAGGCGATCGTGCGGCGCTTCGCGGGCCAGCAGATCCTCGTCATCGGCCAGTACATCGACCAGCTGGACGAGCTGGGCGAACACCTCGGGGCGCCGGTCATCAAGGGCGAGACGTCCAACGCGCAGCGCGAGAAGCTCTTCGACGCATTCCGGGAGGGCGAGATCAGCGTGCTGGTGGTGTCGAAGGTGGCGAACTTCTCGATCGACCTGCCCGAGGCGACGGTCGCCGTCCAGGTGTCCGGCACCTTCGGCTCCCGTCAGGAGGAGGCCCAGCGCCTCGGCCGCGTGCTGCGTCCGAAGGCGGACGGTCACCAGGCCCACTTCTACTCGGTCGTCGCCCGCGACACCATCGACCAGGACTTCGCCGCGCACCGGCAGCGGTTCCTGGCGGAGCAGGGGTACGCGTACCGGATCATGGACGCGGACGAACTGCTCGCCGAGGGCTGACCCGGCGGCCACCGGCTAGGACCTGTCCGGCCGATCAAGTCGCAGGAAAGCGACGGCGCCTTGGCAGCGCCGGGGAGCGTGCAGCTGCAAGGCGGAGGAGGGCGTCGACGCGATGGGGGTCCCTCCCGCGCGAGCGCAGCCGAGCGTGGGGGAGTCGGCAACCGACGACAACGCGGCTGGGGGCACCCCCTCTGGGGGAGGGCGTACCAGACCCCGCGTCTGCGGCATGATCGGCCGGACAGGTCCTGGGGTCACCGCCTGCGGCGGACTCCGGCCTCCTCGCCGTACTCACCGAGGACGATCACGTCGAAGGCGGCGCCCACGAACACCCTGATCGCGTGCAGGGCGTCGCCGACGGTGTGGCGGTGGACATCGGACAGGGGGGTCGCGCCGGACGGGCGACCGGGGGCTGGGGTGATGGTCGCTGCACTCATGTATCCATGGTGCGCCGCGAGGCATAAAGGGGGCATCGGTCTGGCGGGCGAACCTGCCCTGAACCCACGTACGACTCCCGACCGACGGACCCCCCTCAGGGAGGACGCGGATCCCCTAGGGGGGCCGTCGGGGGGCGGCCGGGGTCCGTCGGGGAGCGGCCGGGGGCCGTCGTGCTGACGGCACGTCATCCACCGATCGCCGCAACAGGCCAGTGAATGCTGGCGATATGCGTTCCGACCTGGTCCGCTCCGCTTTTTTGAGGCTCCGTTTTCCGGTGGGAGTAGCTTCCTTACCGAGCTCCCATCGGAAACTTGAGTACCAGGAGGCCCCTGTTGTCGGCGAGCCGTTCTTCGCAGGATCTGTCGGGCCTGCTGAACCCTCACGCAGCCCGGCTGAAGCTCGAGATCTGGCCGCAGTACGGGCACCCCTGGTGGCCTTTCGATCCATGGCTCAGCGCGTGCCTGCAGGAGGCGTTCGTCGGCGGCCGGTACAGGGCACGCCCCCGCCGTCCGCCCGTACGGAAGAACCCGCTGGTCAGGAGATGGCCGGAGCGATCACCGGAGGAGAGGCTCAAGGAAGAGCTCATGGAAAAGGCCGCCCAGAAGCGGAAGTCGCTGCTCGACCCCGCGTACGACGGCCCGAAGGAAATGACCTGGGAACCCTTCTTCGATCTTCTGGCTCCCGAGGTCGAACCGTGGCTGATCGGCGAGGCCACCGACGAAAGGCAGAACGTGAATCAGCGAAGGGATTACATCCTGGGCGCACTCGAGTTCGCCCAGAACAAGCTCACCAAACGACGGAAGCAGGTATTCCACCTGAGGGGAATTCTCGATCTTCCGGAAGCGCACTGCGCCACGCTTCTCAAGGTGGAGAAGAAGACGGTCGGCTCCCACCTGTGCCAGGCCTGGGGCCAGCTGAAGACCGAGGGGTGCGACACCGACGGCCTGGCCGCGTTCCTGAAGGACATGGGCATCGGAGCCAGGCGCCCGGAACCGCCCAGCCGTCCGGAACCGAGGCACGACTCCGTCCCGCAGGGGGTCTGAGGTGCACAGGACCGGAACCGAAGGGACGGGGAACTGATGGCCAGGGCCTGCGGCACCGAGACGGAGAGCAGTTCCCGTGAGTACCAGGCGTACACCGGGCCGGCCGTGAGCCGGGAAGTCTACCGGGAGCGGTATGCGGACGGACTGGCCGCCGACATGCGGGCCCGGCGCCAGGTCGAACGGGAGACCACCCGCCGTCGGGCCGAGCGGGTGCCGGCCGCGGGCCTCCACCTCGGCGCGGCCGCCATCGGGCTGACCGGCACGCTGATCCTGCTGGACCGGATCGGGGTGGCGTCGGCGATCGCGGCCAATGTGGGCGGGGCCCTGGCCTCGGCCTACTCGATCGCCCTCGATCTGCTGCGGTCCATGCAGCGGAACGACTCCGGCTGGCGGGACCGCCACCGGATCATCTCGCGGCTGGTGCCGCCTCATCCACTGGACTGACGGCGGGACCGGCCCGGTGCTCTCCAGGATTCCCAGCCTATTGAGAGCACCGAGCGGACCCGGCGTTCCCCCATCCCCTCCGCTGTCACGGAAAGTCACGAAGGATCAACCCATGGTGCACGTTCTCATGTGCCGCCCCCATCTCGGCGAAGAAGAGCGAAACGCTACACAACGGGTCGACAAATGCACGGATCAGACACATCGGACTGCGAGGCGTGACATACGACTTCCGGATCGCCCCCTACCCGGCAGCGACCGGGCCTGTCCGTAGCACACCGCGCGACCCTCAGATCCAGGACGGCACCATGACGGCCTCACTTCAGGCGTTTCCGGTACAAGACATCACATATTCCCCGCTGGGGCCCGACGTCGCGGTCGGCGGTCCCACCCTGCTGGGCGGCATCGACGGGCCGATGTGGGCGGCGATCGCGACGATCGTCGGCGCCCTCGTCACCGTGGCCGTCTTCGCCCTGCAGCTGCGCAAGCGCCGCATCGAGCGGGAGGCCGAGGAGCTGCTGCCCCTGCGCGACCTCCTCTGCTCCGTCCTCCTGCTCCTGGACGACCTCGATCGCAGGGAGGCCACCAGGGCCGACCTCGCCCTGCTGCTGGAGATGCGCAGCCGGATAGAGCACGCGGTGGAGGCCTGGCCGGACATCCCGCTCGCCCCCATCGTGGCCCTCATCACCGCCTACGAGACCACCGCCCTGCCCGACCGCCATCACCGGCTCCGTCCCCGCAGGGACCGCGTGGGCCAACTGCTCCAGCTCTCCCGCAAGCAGGGTGCGGCCATCGGCGCACTGCGCACGGCACTCCTGGAGGCGAAACGGGTGACGGAGGAACTCCGCAGACGCCGATGAGGCAGCCGGCGGGAGCCGGGCACGGGCGCCGAAAACACGTTGGCCGCGGCTGCCTCGTTCCCCTAAAATCTCCGCTCTTGCCCGCCTCCCTTCACGGAGTGCCGCCGTCCGGACGGAAACCGGACGGCATCGCCGTAGCCCATCCCCAGCAGGCCCGGAGGCACCTCCTTGTCCACGTCCGTCCACGACGACCCCCTCGGCCGCGAGCGCGCGCACCTCACTTCCTCCCGGGCCGCCCTGCGGGCCATGCGGGAGGACGTCGAGGCGCTCGACATCAGTGACGTCACCGCGAACTGGGTGAACGCCGAGGTGTTGTCCCGCCAGATCGAGGAGCGCATCAAGGCGCTCGCCGATCTCAGCGACACCCCGCTGTTCTTCGGCCGCCTCGACTATCTGCACGCCCCGGGCGCCGAGCGGGCGGAGGGCGCGGAAGGGGAGCGCTTCTACATTGGGCGGCGGCATGTGCACGACGGGGACGGCGACCCCATGGTCATCGACTGGCGCGCGCCGGTCTCGCAGCCGTTCTACCGGGCCTCGAAGAAGGACCCGATGGACGTCGGGTTGCGGCGCCGCTTCGGGTACACCGGCGGCGACCTCACGGCGTACGAGGACGAACACCTCTCCGACCCTCAGGAGGCGGCCCGCACCAGCAAGTTGCTCCAGCAGGAGATCGAGCGGCCACGTGTCGGTCCCATGCGGGACATCGTCGCCACCATCCAGCCCGAGCAGGACGAGATCGTCAGGTCCGGGCTGGGTGGGACCGTGTGCGTCCAGGGCGGTCCGGGCACCGGGAAGACCGCCGTCGGCCTGCACCGGGTCGCCTACCTCCTGTACGCCCACCGGGAGCGGCTGGCCCGCACCGGCACCCTCGTCATCGGCCCGAACAAGTCCTTCCTCCACTACATCGAGCAAGTACTGCCCGCTCTCGGTGAGCTGACGGTCCGCCAGGCCACCGTCGACGACCTGGTCGCACATGTCGAGGTGCGCGGCAGCGACGAGGCGGCCACCGCGGTGACCAAGGGCGACGCGAGGATGGCGGAGGTCCTGAGGCGGGCCGTCTACTCCCATGTACGGATGCCCACCGAGCCGGTCGTCGTCGTGCGCGGCTCCCGCCGCTGGCGCGTCCCGGCGTACGAACTGGAGGACATCGTCCGCGAGTTGCTGGACAGGGACATCCGCTACGGCGCCGCCCGCGAGGCCCTGCCGCAGCGCATCGCGCATGCCGTGCTGGTGCAGATGGAGCGGTCCGGGGAGGCCCCGGACGACCGGGTGCAGGACGCGGTGGCCCGCAACAGCGCGGTCAAGGCGGCGGTGAAGGAGGTCTGGCCGCCCGTCGACCCGGCCAAGCTGGTGCTGCGCCTGCTCACCGACGCCGATTTCCTCGCCGTCCACGCGGACGGGATCCTCGACGAGGACGAGCAGAAGACGATCCTGTGGGCGAAGCCCGTGCGGAGTGTGAAGTCCGCGAAGTGGTCGGCCGCCGACGCCGTGCTGATCGACGAGACGGCCGACATCGTGGAGCGCACGCACTCGCTGGGGCATGTGGTGCTGGACGAGGCGCAGGACCTCTCCCCGATGCAGTACCGGGCGGTGGGGCGGCGCTGCACCACGGGTTCGGCGACCGTCCTCGGCGATCTGGCGCAGGGCACCACGCCCTGGGCGACGAGGAGTTGGGCCGAGGCCCTGGCCCACCTCGGCAAGACGGACGGCGTGATCGAGGAACTGACGGCCGGTTTCCGTGTTCCGACGGACGTGATCACGTATGCCTCCCGCCTGCTCCCGCACATCGCGCCCGGTCTCACTCCGGTCGCCTCGGTCCGTGAGAACCCCGGGTTCTTCGACCTCCGCCCGGTCACGGACACCGCCGAAGTCGTCGCCGCCTGCGAGGAGTTGCTCCGCAACGAGGGGTCGACGGGCCTGATCGCCGCCGACGCCCGTATCCCCGTACTGGCGGAAGCGCTGGGCGCGGCGGGGATCGGCCATCTGAACCCCGGCGAGGAGACGACCGCCGAGACCCGGCTGACGCTGGTGCCCGCGTCGCTGGCCAAGGGTCTGGAGTACGACTATGTGGTGCTGGACGAGCCTCGGGCGGTGGTGGACGGGGAGCCGGACGAGCGGACGGGGTTGCGGCGGTTGTATGTGGCGCTGACTCGGGCGGTGTCGGGGTTGATCGTGACTCATGCCACTCCGCTGCCGTCGCAGCTCACCCAGACGCTCCTTTCAAATTCAACCGAAATGCCCCAAATCCCCAGTAATTGATACAATGAAACCCGGCCTGGTGACGGGGTTGATGGCGATGGACGCGTTCATATCGTCGGCAGCCACAGCGTTGGTGGGGATCATGACCACCGACGCATGGCAACAGGCACGAACGATCCTCGTCACCTGGTGGCGTCGCGTCCGTCCGCGGCAGGCGGGGCGGGTGGATGCGGCGCTCGTGGAGTGTCGCCACCGTGCGCTGGCGGCCCGCGGAGCGGGTGACGAGAACGCGGAATCCCGCCTGGTGGAAGCCTGGGAATCCCGCCTGATAACACTCCTGCGGGAGGAACCCGCGCTGGCGGACGGGCTACGGCAACTCATCGACGAGGAGATCGTTCCGCTCCTCCGGCATGAGGGCGGCACTCGCACCGGATCACACGATTTCCGGGCCGAGGCATCCGGACACGGCCGGGTGTACCAGGCCGGGCACGACCAGCACATCCACGAGCCATGACTCCCGCCGACGGACTGCCCACGCGCGGAGAGGAGATCCGGCTGGAGGCTCACGCCTCGGACCGGGCCAGGGTCTACCAGGCTCGACGTGACCTCTACATGTCGGAACGGGACCTGCATCTGCACTATGAGGACGGCGTGCGATCGGCTCGCCGTGTGCGCACCGCCGAGATCTCCCAGCAGTGTCCGTATCCCGGTCTGGCCCCTTTCAGCGACGAACAGGCCCAGTGGTTCTTCGGCAGGGACGCCCTGGTCGCCAAGCTGCTGGTCCGGCTGGACGCCTGCCTCGCGGTGGGCGGGGCACTCGTCGTCGTGGCACCCTCGGGTGCCGGAAAGTCCTCGCTGCTTCGAGCAGGACTCCTGGCCGAGCTCGCACGGGGCGCACTGCCTGGCTCCGCGCACTGGCCCCAGCTGTGGATGACTCCGACGGCCCATCCGTTGGCAGCCCTGTGCAGCCGCTTGTCCAAGGTCACGTGCCAAAGCGGGGAAGGATCCGGCAAGGACTCCGACAGTCCCGTGTGGCAGCAGGCCGCACTACGACGCGCGCTCGCGACAGGGGATGGCGGGACCGCCCCGCGGCGGCCCCTTGTCCTGATCGTCGACCAGTTGGAAGAACTGTTCACGCTCTGCGCCGACGAGCGGGAGCGGAAGAAGTTCCTGGACGCCGTTCTCGGCCTGACGGAGCCGGGCCCGGACGGCGAACCGCCCGTCGGCCTGGTGGTCTTCGGCCTGCGCTCCGACTTCTACACCCAGTGCGCCGCCCATCCCGGCCTCCTCGACGCCGTGGAGCGCAACCAGGTGATCGTGGGGCCGCTGACCCGGACCGGGGTACGGGAGGCGATCCGCCACCCCGCCCGTGTGGCCGGGCTGGACGTCGAACCAGGCCTCGTGCACGTTCTGCTGCGCGACCTCGGTGCGGCGGAGCCGAGTGACGAGCCGGGAAAGGCCGGCGAAGCCGATGCCTACGAGACCGGACGGCTGCCACTCCTCGCCCACGCCTTGCGGGCCACCTGGCTGTGCCGGGCAGGTCACACCCTCACCGTGGACGGTTACGAGTCGACCGGAGGCATCGCGCACAGCGTCAGAGTCGAAGCGGACCGCTGCTTCGACCGACTGGACGCCCAGGCTCAGCAGACGGCTCAGCGTGTGTTCCTGCGGCTGGTCAAGTTCGGCGTCAACACCGACGACACACGCCGTCCGGTCCGGTACGCCGAGCTCCTCGGCCACGGCTCACGCTCCGGCGAAGCCGCAGACGTCATCGAGACGTTCACCCGGGGGCGGCTGCTGACCCGGGAGCAGGACACGGTCACCATCACCCATGAGGTGCTCCTGCAGGCCTGGCCGCGCCTGCGACAGTGGACCGAGGCCCACCGCGCCCGGTACATGGCCCGCCAGCGGCTGGACGACGCGGCCGCCGCATGGCAGGAAGCCGGTCACGACCCGGGGTTGTTGTACCGGGGCCACAGACTGGACGAGGCGCGTGCCCTGGCCTCCGACAAGGACACCGGCGAACTCGCTGCGGATACGTCCATGTTCCTGGCGGCATCGGTACGGCAGAGGCACCGCGCGCGGCGTATTCGCCAGGGTGTCGTGGCCGGTCTGACGGTGCTGGCCGTACTGGCCGCTCTGTCCGCGATCATCGCCTTCCAGCAACGCAACACGGCACAGCACGAACGCAACACCGCGATCCTCGGCGAGATCACGGCCAAGGCCGATCAGATCCGTGAGACCGACCCGTCCCTGGCGGCTCAACTCGATCTGGTCGCGCACCGGATGTCACCGGCCGACGCCACGGAGACCCGGCTGCTCAGCGCCCAGAACATACCGCTGGCCAACACACTGACCGGTCACACGGACCGGGTGAACGCGGTGGACTTCAGCCCGGACGGACGCGTGCTGGCCAGCGCGGGCGGCGACGGCACCGTCCGGCTCTGGAACACTGCTCGTGCGGACCACCCCGTCGCGCTGGGCGACCCCCTGCGCGGACCCCGCGGCCCCGTACTGGCATTGGCCTTCAGCCCCCACGGGCACCTGCTCGCGGTAGCCGGAAGGGACGGCACCGTCCGTCTCTGGGACGTCAGCCGCCCCCGCGCACCGGACCGGGTGGGCGCCGCCGTCCGCGAGGGCACCGGCGCGGTGAGGACGCTCGCCTTCAGCCCGGACGGACAGGCTCTGGCCGCGGCCGGCCAGGACGGCCGGATCCGTCTGTGGGACACCTCCGACCCTGGGCGTCTGCAGCTCCTCGCCAAGCCACTCCCCGCCTCCGCGGACGAGGTTAACGGCGTGGCTTTCAGCCCGGACGGCAAGCTGATGGCGTCCGCGGGGAACGAATCGAGAGTGCGGTTGTGGAAAGTGGTGGATCGTCGGCATCCGTCGGCGGTCGGACAAACGGACGAAATTCCCTACTTCGCCGGCCTCGAGCCCTTCGCCCAGGCGGTTGCCTTCAGCCCGGACAGCCACACCCTGGCCGCGGCCGGGAGCGACCAGAAAACCCATCTCTGGAACGTCACCGACCCGGCCAGGCCGATCCCGCTCACCGGCCCGTTCAGCAACAACGTCGTCAACACCGTCGACTTCTCCCCCGCCGGTCCTCTCATGGCTTACGGCGGAGACGACAACACCATCTGGCTCGAGAACGTGACGGCTCCAAACGACGTCCGGGATTTCAGCCCAGCCCTCAACGGCCACACTGGGCATGTGCTGGCGCTGGCCTTCGACCCCAAGGGCAGAGTGCTGGCGAGTGCGGGCGCCGACCACACCGTCCGGCTCTGGACGATCCCCCGCACCGTCCTGACCGGACACAACAGTTACGTCGACACCGTAGCCGTGAGCCCCGACGGGCGGTTGCTCGCCTCAGGCTCCGAGGACAACACCGTCCGGCTCTGGGACGTCGGGAACCCGGCCTCCCCCCGCCCGCTCAGCGCGTCGATCCGCGGGGACACCCCGTACGTCAACTGGGTCGCCTTCAGCCCGGACGGAAAGGTGCTGGCCGTCGCAGTCGGCCCGGACATCCGGCTGTGGGACGTCACCACCCCGGCCAGACCCAAGCCTCTGGGCAAGCCGCTCCACAACCCCCGGAACAACTTCCTCGCCGTCGAGTTCACCCCGGACGGGCGCACACTGGCAACCGGCAACGGCGACGGCACCGTCGCCTTGTGGGACGTCTCCGATCCGTCCCGTCCCACCGCTCTCGGGTCGCCGTTGAATCCTCGGGCCGGCCAGATGAACCGCCTGGCCGTCAGCCCGGACGGCCACACACTCGCCGCTGCGGCGGACGAGGGCAGCCTCCACCTGTGGGACATCTCCCGGCCGGCCCGGCCGACTTCCCTGGGCGAACCCCTGCAGGCCAGTGTGGACCCACTCCAGACGGTCGCCTTCAGCCCGGACGGCCGCACCCTCGCCGCCTCCGGCAACGACGCCACCATCAGCCTGTGGAACCTCAGCGACCGCGCGCACCCGGCACCGTTGAGACCGCCTCTCACGGGCCACAAGGACACCGTCTACACCCTGGCCTTCAGTCCCGCCGGGGACACCCTGGTCAGCGGCAGCTTCGACAGGACGCTTCGCCTGTGGGACGTGGACGGCCAGGGTCGAGCGCGTGCCCATGGGTCGGCGGTGACCGGCGTCGTCGACTATGTCAACGCCGTCGTGTTCTCCCCGGACGGGCGCTTCCTCTTCATCGGGGACGGCGAGAAAACGGTACGCATCCTGCCGCTCTCCATCCGGGCCGCAGTCGACTATGTGTGCCGGACGACAGGAAACCTGCTGACACCCGCGCTCTGGCACACGTACATGCCCCAACTGCGCTACGACCCGCCCTGTGCCCGGCGGTAGGAACGCCGCCCCGGGGCGACGCAGGGTCAGTGGCTGTCCAGAACCCGCCGCCACTCCTTCACGGCCTCCACCGACACCCTCTGCCCCCAGCCCCCCGGCCGGGCCGCCCCGCCGATGTGGAACGCGTCGATGCCGGCGGCCCTCAGCTGTGGCACATGGTCCAGGCGCAGCCCCCCGCCCACCAGGAGTTGCTGGTCGCCTCCGCGGGCTGCCTCCGCCAGCAGGGTCGGCAGGCCCTCGTCGACGCCTGTCGGGGAGCCTGCCGTGAGGTAGGTGTCCAGGCCGGGGAGGTCGGCGAGTTGCTTGCGGAGGGCTTCGCGGTCGGTCGCGTGGTCGATCGCGCGGTGGAACGTCCAGCGGCAGCCGGCCAGCTCCGCCACGACCCGTTCCACCGCGTCCAGGTCGGCCTGGCCGTCGGCGTCGAGGAAGCCGAGGACGAACTCCTCGGCGCCGGCGGCCCGCAGTTCGCGGGCGGTCCGTACGAGACGGTCGACGTCCCCCGCCGCGAAGCCCTCCGTCAGGCGCAGCATCACGCGCAGCGGGATGTCCACGGCGGACCGGATGGCGGTGAAGGTCGTCACCGGTGGGGTCAGGCCGTCCGCCGCGATGTCGGTGATCAGTTCGAGGCGGTCCGCGCCTCCGGTCCGGGCCGCGATCGCGTCCTCGGCATCGAGGGCGATCACCTCCAGCACTGCACGCTCACTCATGGGACCCCATTCATCGAGAATCATCACGACAGGTCTAGTCCAGTTGTCTAGTCCAATTGCACCATACGCCCGCCCCTGCGTCCCCGCCCGCGCGTTCACGCGGGAGAATGAGCCCATGGCCGACCTCGACGCCCTGCGCACCCGCTTCGCCCACGCCCTGGAGGCAGCCCGGGACGAGGCCACCGGCGGCCCCGACCCCGCGCCCTACGCCGACGACCTCCTCTCCCGTTGGCAGGAGCCCCAGCGCCGCTACCACACGCTCGCCCACCTCACAGCGGTCCTGGACCACATCGACGTACTGGAGGAGCACGCGGAAGACCCGGCCGCCGTACGCCTCGCCGCCTGGTTCCACGACGCCGTCTATCTGCCCGACCGCTCCGAGAACGAGGAGCGGTCCGCCCGGCTGGCCGAGCGGGCCCTGCCCGAGGCGGGCGTGGGGGAAGCCACGACCGCCGAGGTCGCGCGGCTGGTGCGGCTGACCGTGACGCACGATCCCGCGGGCGACGACCGCGACGGCCAGGTCCTGTGCGACGCCGACCTCGCGATCCTCGCCGCGCCGCCCTCCGCGTACGCCGCCTACACGGCCGCCGTCCGCGAGGAGTACCACTTCGTGCCGGGCGACGCCTTCCGCACCGGCCGTGCCGCGATCCTGCGTCAGCTCCTGGACCTGCCCAGACTGTTCAGAACGCCGTACGGGGCGGAGCGGTGGGAGACGACCGCGCGCTACAACCTGCGGTCCGAGCTGGAGCTGCTGGCGTCGTGACCCGCATACCCGGCCCCCGCCTCACCCTCGAAAGCGCCGCCCCCACCGCCCTCGCCGATCTGTGGTCGGGCGGCGACGGCGGCTACGACTGGCTCGGGGGCGCACCGTACGGCGGGACGCGCGACGCCGCCGGAATGGTGTTCCGGGCCCACGAAAACGGCGTACTGCGGCCCGACTTCGGGCTCTACGTCGTCGTACGGCGGGACGACGGGCGGGCAATCGGAAGCATGGGATTCCACGCCGCCCCGGATCAGGACGGGCGCACCGAGATCGGCTACGACCTCGTCCCGGCCGCCCGGGGACACGGCTACGCCACCGAGGCACTGCGCGCGCTGGCCGGCTGGGCGCTCGCCCGGGACGACGTACGACGCCTGTTCGCCACGGTCGAACAGGGCAACGCCCCCTCCCGCGCCGTACTCGAACGGACCGGGTTCGTCCAGGTCGGGGAGGGCGAGGGCATGTACGCGTATGAGCTGCTCGGCTGACCTGGACCTGACGTAGCGTGGGGCGATCTTCCGTCCTACGGCTCCCCTCCCACCCCACGCGCTTCGGATAATTCCGGCACGGCCGCGCCGCGCACGGGCCGTGTACGCCGGGGGAAGCGGGGAAGCGTCATGAGTCAGAACGGCCCGACCACGCCACCGCAGCCACCCGGACCACCGCTGCCCGACCCGCATGCCGGTCGCGCTCTGCGCTGGACCATCATCGGCGTGGTGATCAGTACGGTGATCGCCCTGGTGAGCCTCTATTTCCAGGCCCAGCAGTCCCAGGGGGACAGCGGGGACCGGCCCACCGTCGGCAGCAGCGTGCCCGTCGACCCCGTCCGCTCCCACTCCGGAGAGAGCCCGGGCAGTGACCCGCCCTCCCCCACCCCGGACGACCCCGGCACGGACGACCCCGGCGCGGACGACCCGGGCGCGGACGACTCCAGCCCCACCCCGCGCTCCGGCGCCGACGACGGCCTCACCCCCGCCGAGCACGAACTGCGCGACTCGCTCAACACCGACCAGTGGTCGCGCGAGAGCTGCTCCCACACCCTGTGGCAGGGCGCCACGGCCGCCCTGTACTGCACGGTCACCACCGTCGACCAGTTCGGCGTCACCGGCACCGGCAAGGCCAGCGTCGTGATGTACGAGACGAAGACCGACCGGGACGCCGTCTTCCAGAGCTACGCCGGCAACCTCCCGGAGGGGAACTGCGAGGCCGGGATCAACGTGCGCGGCAGCTGGTCCGAGAACAACACCGGCCAGGCGGCGGGCGACGTCGTCTGCTTCCTGTCGACGACCGGGCTGTACGTCTTCCTGTGCAGCTACTACGACCGTCCCGCCCTGGTCCAGATCACCGGTCCCGACCAGAGCGGCCTCACCGCCTGGTGGCACACCATGGAGCCGGTGTTCACCGACTGATCGTTCACCGACCGATTCCGTCGGCGTCCCGGACTCTGTCGACCCCGCCCTTCCTCCGGCGCAGCCCCGCCCCGTGCAGCAGCCGCACCACCTCACGGCTGCTCACCTCGGCCGCGCCCGCGGCCACCACGTCGGCGTACCGGTGCGAGGGGATGTCGTAGTGGTCGCGCTCGAAGGCGCGCCGGGGCACGCCCAGCCTCTCGGCGAACGCGTGCAGTTCGTCGTACGAGACATCGCTGACGAGGTGGGACCACATCCGGCCGTGGCCGGGCCAGTTCGGCGGGTCGATGTAGATCGTCACCAGGGCCTCACGAGGGCCTCGCCCCGCCCGTCGCCGACCCCAGCGTGCCCACCGCCGCGACCTTCACGCCCGCCTGGTGGCACACCCAGTGCGGGTCGGGGCCCAGTTCGGGCTCGACGTCGAGGGCGTGCGGATCGCCGGAGCCGCAGACCGGGCACAGCGGCCAGCGGCCGTACCGTTCGAGGAGGGCGTCCTGTACGTCCTGGGCGACCAGCCCGGCCAGATACGCCACCCCGTCCGGCCACTGCTCCACCCACCAGCGGCGCTGTACGACGGACTCCTCCACCATCGACACCACGTCCGCGGCGGAAACCTCACCCGCGGCCAGGTCGGCGAGCACGAGGGCCCGAGCGGTGTGCAGCGCCTGTTCGAGGACGGTCACGGGGATGCCGGGAGGGTCGGAGGGATCCATGACTCCATTGTGCGCGTGCTTGACCCCGGCCCGGCGCGAAAATATCTTTCAATCGTGACCCAGGAAGCGAAGGAAACCTTCAAATCGGAGACCTTCGGTCCGGAAGGCTCCAGTCCGAAAGCCTTCAGTCCGGAAGCCTTCCGTCCGGCGCCCGCCGCGCTCGCCAGCAAAGTCCGTACGCTCGCGCCCTCCATGACCCGCTCCATGCAGCGCGTCGCCGAGGCCGTCGCGAACGACCCCGCCCGCTGTGCCGCCCTCACCGTCACCGGCCTCGCCGAACGGACCGGCACCAGCGAGGCGACCGTCGTACGCACCGCCCGCGCCCTCGGTTACCCCGGCTACCGCGATCTGCGGCTCGCCCTCGCCGGGCTCGCGGCCCAGCAGCAGTCCGGCCGCGCGCCCGCCCTCACCACCGACATCGCCGTCGACGACTCCCTCACGGATGTCGTCGCCAAACTCGCCTACGACGAGCAGCAGACCCTCGCCGACACCGCCGCCGGACTCGACACCACCCAGCTGGAGGCCGCGGTCACCGCGGCGGCGGGTGCGCGGCGGATCGACGTGTACGGCGTCGGCGCGAGCGGGCTGGTCGCCCAGGACCTCACCCAGAAGCTGCTGCGGATCGGGCGCGTGGCGCACGCCCACAGCGACCCGCACCTCGCGGTGACGAACGCGGTGCAGTTGGGGGCCGGGGACGTCGCCGTCGCCATCACGCACTCCGGGTCGACCGGGGATGTCATCGAGCCACTGCGGGTGGCGTTCGAGCGGGGGGCGACCACGGTCGCCATCACGGGGCGGCCGGAGAGTGCGGTCACCCAGTACGCCGATCACGTCCTGACCACGTCGACGGCACGGGAGAGCGAGCTGCGGCCCGCGGCGATGTCCTCCCGGACGGGGCAGTTGCTGGTCGTGGACTGTCTGTTCGTGGGGGTGGCCCAGCGGACGTACGAGGTGGCGGGGCCCGCGTTGGCCGCGAGTTACGAGGCGCTGGCTCATCGGCACCGGTAGACCGTGGAGAGAGCCGTTTCGTCGGGGGCTGCGGGTCCGTTGTGGCTGGTCGCGCCCACGCGGCGCAGCCGCATATCGACACAGCCCCGCGCCCCTAGCAGCTGCACTGGACCCGTATCAGGAAGAACCGTCTGCCATGACCTCCACCTCCTCCGACGATCTGCGCCGTCAGCTCTTCTCCCTCACCACCGAGACCTTCCGGCCCGAACTCGCCGACATCGACCGGTTGCCCACCCTCGACCTCGCCCGGCTGATGAACGGTGAGGACGCCGGGGTTCCGGCGGCCGTCGCGGCGCAGTTGCCGCGGATCGCCGCCGCCATCGATGCCGTCGCCGAACGCATGGGCCGCGGGGGCCGGTTGGTCTACGCCGGGGCCGGGACCGCCGGGCGGCTCGGGGTGCTCGACGCCTCCGAGTGCCCGCCGACCTTCAACACCGCGCCCGGGCAGGTCGTCGGGATCGTCGCGGGCGGGCCGGAGGCGATGGTGACCTCGGTGGAGGGCGCGGAGGACTCGCGGGAGCTGGCCCGCGCCGACCTCGAGGCGCTCGGCCTCACCCACGACGACACGGTGATCGGCGTCTCCGCCTCCGGCCGTACCCCGTACGCGGTCGGCGCCGTGGAGTACGCCCGGGCCCGGGGTGCGCTGACCGTGGGGCTGTCCTGCAACGCGGGCAGCGCGCTGGCGGCTGCCGCCGAGCACGGGATCGAGGTCGTGGTCGGGCCGGAGCTGCTCACCGGGTCCACCAGACTGAAGGCCGGCACCGCGCAGAAGCTGGTGCTCAACATGGTGTCGACGATCACGATGATCAGGCTGGGCAAGACGTACGGGAACCTGATGGTCGACGTCCGGGCCTCCAACGACAAGCTGCGCGCCCGCTCGCGGCACATCGTCGCGCTCGCGACCGGCGCCGGGGACCGCGAGATCGAGGCGGCGCTCACGGCCACCGACGGCGAGGCCAAGCACGCGATCCTGGTGCTGCTCGCCGGGGTGGACGGGGCGACGGCCGCCCGCCTTCTGGAGGAGTCCGGCGGTCATCTGCGTGCCGCGCTGGCCGCGGCGGCCGGCTGAGCCGCACGCTCGGTGGGTGAGCATCCCCAAGGACAGCGCCGGCGTCGGCGCCCATGAGCTCGCCGCCGCGATCCTCCCCCTGGTCGGCGGCCCCGCGAACGTCACCTCCGTCACCCACTGCATGACCCGGCTGCGGCTGTGCCTCGCCGCCCCGTCCCGGGCGGACGGGGACGCGCTACGGGCGCTGCCCGGCGTACTCGGGCTCGTCGTGGCCGACGGCACCTGGCAGGTGGTGCTGGGGCCGGGGGTGGTGACGCGGGTGACGGAGGAGTTCGAACGGCTGACAGCGCCGGAGCGGAGGGGGCGTGACGCGACCCCCTTCAAGACCACCTTCCGCCGACTCGCCGCCGTGTTCGTCCCGCTCATCCCCGCCCTGATCGGCTGCGGCATCCTCGCGGGCATCAACGGTCTGCTCGTCAACGCGGGCCTGCTGCCGGGCCTGACCCCCGCCCTGGCCGCCGTCGCCTCCGCCTTCATGGCGCTGATCCCCGTGTTCGTCGGCCACAACACGGCGAAGGAGTTCGGCGGCACACCCGTCCTCGGCGGTGCGGTCGCGGCGATCGTCGTCTTCCCCGGGGTGGCGAAGGTGACGGCGTCCGGGGTGCATCTCTCCCCCGGCCAGGGCGGTGTACTCGGTGCCCTCGCCGCGGCCCTGCTGGCGACCCGTGTCGAACGGTGGGTCCGGGGCAGGGTCCCGGACGCCCTGGACGTCCTCCTCACCCCCACCCTGACCGTCCTCGTCGCGGGCCTCGGCACGCTGTACGGGATCATGTACGCGGCCGGTGCGGTCTCCTCCGCGATCGGTACGGCGGCGAACTGGCTGCTGGCCACCACGGGCGCCGTCGCCGGCCTGGCCCTGGGAGGTCTCTTCCTCCCCCTGGTGATGCTCGGCCTCCACCAGGCCCTGATCCCCATCCACACCACCCTCATCGACCAGCAGGGCTACACGGTCCTGCTCCCCGTCCTGGCGATGGCGGGCGCGGGCCAGGTCGGCGCGGCGGTCGCGGTGTACGTCCGGCTGCGCCACGACACCTCCCTCGGCACCTCTCTTCGTACGACGATCAGATCGGCGCTCCCGGCGGGCCTGCTGGGTGTCGGCGAACCCCTCATCTACGGCGTCTCCCTCCCCCTCGGCCGCCCCTTCCTGACCGCCTGCGCGGGCGGCGCGGCCGGCGGCGCCTTCATCGGCTTCTTCGCGATGCTCGGCGACCGTGTCGGCGCCACCGCCATCGGCCCCTCGGGGTGGGCCCTGTTCCCCCTGCTCGCGGGGAACAGGGGGCTGGGCGTCACCGCCGCGATCTACGCGGGCGGCCTGCTCACGGGCTACGCGGTCGGCTTCGCGGCGACCTATGCCTTCGGCGGTGTGCGAAGGGCGGCGGCGGCCGGGCTCCGTACAGGTCCCGAGGGGAGGATGGGCAGATGGTCGTCGTAGAGATCCATGTACCGCTGTCCCCCGCCCCGGATCTGGCGGAGGGCGCCTACCCGTTCCCCTGGATCGACGCCGTCGAGGACTTCCTGGCCGTGTTGGAGGACGAGGGCGGCGCGGAGGTCTTCGACGAGGGCGTGGAGGACGAGGACCGTTACGTCTTCTTCGTCACCGGGGCCGAGGAGCGGACCCTGCTGGAGGTGGCCTCCCGGGTGGCGACCCTGCCGGGGGTTCCGACCGGGGCGTTCGCAGTCGTGAGCGACGAGCCGGGCGAGGAGATCGGGCGCGGCAGGCGGGTGGAGCTGCCGGCCGCACCCTGAACCGTCGGCTACCGCTTGTTCCGCTTCCGGTGGCCCGACACCTTCCCGATCCAGGCGATGAAGTCGCCGGGATCCAGGTCGGCGCCGTGGCCCGCGTCCCAGTAGTACGCCGTGTTCACGTCGTCGCCGAGGTCGGTCAGCCGGGTGGCGAGGTTGGCGACGACGGAGTGCGAGGTGTCGGTGTCCTTGGTGCCGACGCGTATCCACCAGTGCTTCGCGCGGTGCGGGTTGACCTTGTCGACCAGGTGGTACATCGGGTTCATCAGCTGCAGCTTGGCCGGGATGTCGGCGTCCAGGCGGGCGCTGTCCCCGGCCTCGTGGCGGAGGCTGTAGAGGGTGAAGTGGCGGGCCCTGGTGGTGCCGGTGCCGTAGAGGTTGCACTCGGGTGTGGACATGTCGAACGCGTCGAACGACGGGGCGTTCTTCCTGCGCGCGCCGACATGGGTGAGGAAGTCGGCCCAGGTGAAGGTCGCCTTCCCGGCGGACCAGGTGAGGAAGGGGTGCGCGGCGAGATAGGCGGAGCGGGCCGTGTCCGACAGGGCCGACAGGTACTTCGTGGCGGACGGCTGGATGAACGTCTCCAGGATGTACGTGTCCAGATTGCGCGTCGTGAGGGTGCCGTAGCCCCGGGCGCGCAGCTTGAGAGAGGCGAGGTAGTCCGTGTACTGGGCCCTGAGGTCGGCGGAGATCGTGGCGTCCACGGTCGCGCCGGAGGCGAGGTGGTTGGCGCCCCAGTTCCACTCGTAGGCGGCGTCGGCGTGCTCCAGGTCGGTGATCGGGCACCAGTCGCCGCTGGCGAAGATGGCGTCGCTCGCGTCGGCCGCGCCGATCTCCTCCAGATACGGCTCGTAGAGCGGGCTGTCGCCGGAGGCTCCGAGGAGGGCGGAGAGGGCGCCGCCCGCGCTGACACCGGAGGAGACGATCCGGTCCACGTTCCCGGGCACCCGGCCCCGGTTGGACTTCAGATACCGCACCGCCGCCTTGAGGTCGACGATCGCGGCGGGCGCCGTGCCGTAGTAGACGCCGTTCGCGTCGACGAGCGTACGGCCGCGCGCCCCTGGCTCCACGACCACGTACCCGGCGGCCAGCGCGAGCGCCTGCCGGCTGGTGCCGCCGCCCATGCCGGACGCGCTGATCCCGGTGGCGTTGGCCACGGACGAGGGCATGTACCCGCCGATGGCGTTGGCGAGCAGCACGGGCGCGTCGGAGGCGTCCACGGCGGCCCCGTCGATCGCGACCGGGACGCTGACGTTGAGGGACTGGTAGGCGGCGTTGACCGGACTGGCCACATAGCTCGCGACCTTGAAGAAGCGGTAGGTCACGCTGCGGGCGGTGCCGGTGGTGTCGGTGATCGTGATCGTCTGCTCGGTGTAGGCGGACGGGTCGAAGACCAGGGAGGAGTCGGCGGCCGCCTTCTTCGCGGTCCCGCTCGCCGCCCGGGCGCTGCTCGCGGCGAGCCCGACGACGGGCACCACGGTTGCGGTGGCGGTGGCGGTGGCGGTGAGTCCCTTGACCACAGTTCTGCGCTTCACTCGCTTCACTTGAGTCTCTCCTCTGGGCAGCTCTGTCAGCTCTTGCCGACGGCCCTTGCTATCACCGCCCGCCCCGAATCGTCATCAAAATTGTCAACAATCACAGGCTGCACCTCACAACTTGGCCGAGAGCCGCCGTCCGCCGCGCCCGCCCTACCCTGGGTGCCATGAACCACGCCCAGTCCACCGCCCTGGGCCGTGCCCTCCGACTGCTCGGGGAGCACGGCGAGGCCCTGTCCGCCGACACCCCCGACGCCCGGTTGCACGAGGTCAAGGCCGATCTACGGCGCGCGCTGGAGCTGTTGGACGAGAGCGTCACCAGCGCCGCCCCCACCACCCGGTGCGCCGAGCACCCGAACGGCCCCGTCGACGAGGCCGCCCCCGACCTGTGCCTGCTCTGCGAGACCCGGCGGCGGGCGGCCCGCCGGGCCGAGTACAACGGCCCCGCCCCGCAGAGCGCGCCCGCCTCCCACGCCCCCTCCCGCTACGGCAGCCGCGGCGACCGCCCCCAGCCCCAGCAGCGCTGGCTGCCCGAACTGTGGAACGGGCAGGAGTGGCAGCTGTGCGGGACACCGCGCCGCGACCGCCACGAGGCCGAGCTGTACCTCGCCGCCCTGCGCCGCGGCTCCCGCCCCGCCATGGCCTACCGCCTGGTCCACGAGTTCACCGACTACGAGGTCCTGCGCATCTGGGGCACCCCGGTGAAGGTCGACATCGAGCCGCTGGGCAATCTGTGACAGCCCGCGGGGTCGCGGCTACCAGCAGGGCTTGAACGAGCTGATGCGGTCGTTGTTGTTGTCCCCGACCCATTCGGTCGCCTTGCCCGCGGGGACCCAGGTGAGCATCTCGCCGCCGTAGTCCGCGTTCTGGTAGAAGCAGATGTCACGGTTCGTCCAGTTGACGATCGAACTGGTCCGGTCGTTCATGAGGTCACCGACGTTGGGGCGGTACGGATCGGTCTGACCGATCCAGATGCCGCCGAAGTTGGCGTTCTGGAAAATGCACACCATGGCCGCCGGGCAGTCGCCCGAAGCGGCACCGGCCGTGGGCGCCACGGCCACGGTACCGCCGGTCACGGCAGCCGCCATCGCCACCGGTACCGCCACTCGCCGGAGAAGTCCCTTGTAGGTCACTGGTTCCGTCCTTCCTTCGCAGGGGGTTTCGCGGGGGAAGTCAAGCAGCGCTTTGTTGGCTGATCGTTGTCCGCACACCATGGCCGCCCGGACCCTCCCGCCCGGCCTCTCACGCCTTCACCGGTTCGGCGTGCTCCACCTCCTCGACGGCCGCGACCGCCGTCTTCCGCTTCGGGATGAAGCTCGCCAGGAGGAAGGCGAGGAGCGCGGCCCCCGCCCCGATGGCCATGACGACCTTGAAGCCGTTCTCGGAGGGCAGCGCGTACCCGCCGAAGTCGGTCGTCATCTGGGCGAGGATGACGCCGGCGATGGCGCTGGCGAAGGACGTGCCCAGGGACCGCATCAGGGTGTTGAGGCTGTTCGCGGCGCCCGTCTGGGTGGGGTCGACCGCGGCCATGATCAGGGCGGGCATGGCGCCGTAGGTGAAGCCGACACCGGCGCCGATGACGCAGGACGCCAGGACGATGTGCCAGACCTCGCTCATGAGGACGATGTTCAGGCCGTAGCCGGCGGCGACGATGAGCGCGCCGATCATCAGGGTGACCTTGGGGCCCCTGGCCCGGGTGATCGCGGCGGACACCGCCGACATGACCATCATCACCAGGCCCTGCGGGGCCAGCAGCAGACCGGCGGCGAGCATCGACTTGCCGAGGCCGTACCCGGTCTGCGAGGGCAGCTGGAGAACCTGCGGCAGCACCAGCGACATCGCGAACATCGAGAAGCCGAGGGCGACCGAGGCGAGGTTGGTGAACAGGACCTGCCGCTTGGCGGTGGTGCGCAGGTCGACCAGCGGCTGCTTCGCCTTCAGCTCCCACCAGCCCCAGGCCGGCAGGATCACCAGGGCGGCGGCACCCAGACCCAGCGTGGTGGCGGAGGTCCAGCCCCAGTCGGCGCCCTTGGACACGGCCAGTAGCAGCGTGACGAGCCCGGCCGACAGACCGAGCGAGCCGACCAGGTCGAAGCGGCCACCGGTGCGGTTCTTCGACTCGGGGATGAAGATCAGGACGAGGATCAGGGAGACGACCCCGAGGGCGGCGGAGGTCCAGAACAGGACGTGCCAGTTCCAGTTGTCCGCGATGAACGCGGCGGTCGGCAGGCCGAGCGCACCGCCGACACCGAGCGAGGCGCTCATCACGGCCGTCGACCCGGCGAGCTTCTCGGCGGGCACGGTGTCCCGCAGGATGCTGATGCCGAGCGGCACCACGGCGGCCGACAGGCCCTGCAGCACCCGGCCGACGATCAACGGTACGAGGGAGTCGGCGACCGCGCAGACCAGCGAGCCGACGATCAGCATCAGGATGCTGACGACCAGCATCCTGCGCTTGCCGATCATGTCCCCGAGCCGGCCGACGACCGGAGTGGCCACAGCGGCGGCGAGGAGGGTCGCGGTGACCGCCCAGGCGGTGTCGGACGCGGGTGCGTCGAGCAGCCTCGGCAGCTCGGAGACGATCGGGATGACCAGGGTCTGCATCAGCGAGACGACGATCCCGGCCAGGGCCAGCACCGCCACCACGGCGTTCGGCCGCGGCGGGGCGGATGTCCCCGCCGCGGCGGGTCGGGCAAGGGCGTCGGACATGACAGGGCCTCCGTGGAATGGACAGGGTGAACTGCTTGACTCAAGCAAGCTTATGCAGATTGATTGAGTTAAGCAAGCGAAATCCCCCGCGCGCGGATGCCCCTATAACCGGCGCAGCTGCGGGCAGTCGTGCCGCTGGGGCGGCACGGGTGGGCGCAGCGGCACCCGCCCCCCGGCAGCACCCGAGCCCACTGCGCCCACCAGAAGGGAAGGGGAGGCGGCCGGAAACCGCCTCCCCGAACAGGAGAACTCGGGAGAACTCGGGAGAACTCAGCTCAGAGTGCGCAGGGCAGCCGCGTCGTACGCCTTCAGCTCGTCCGTGCGTCCCGCGAGGACCTTCGCCGCCCACTCCGGGTCCTGGAGCAGCGCACGCCCGACGGCGACGATGTCGAACTCGTCGCGCTCCAGGCTGTCGAGGAGGTCGTCGATGCCCTTGACCGGGGAACCCTCACCGGCGAAGCCCCGGATGAAGTCACCGTCGAGACCCACCGAACCCACCGTGATGGTGGTCTTGCCGGTGAGCTTCTTCGTCCAGCCCGCCAGGTTGAGGTCGGAGTCCTCGAACTCCGGGAGCCAGTAGCGGCGCGTGGAGGCGTGGAAGGCGTCGACACCGGCGGCGGCCAGCGGCGCGAGGATGGCCTCCAGCTCCTCCGGGGTCTCGGCGAGCCGCGCACGGTAGGCCTCCTGCTTCCACTGCGAGAAGCGGAAGATGACCGGGAACTCGGCCGAGACGGTCTCACGGACGGCCGCGACGACCTCGGCGGCGAACTTCGTACGGGCCACGGCGTCACCGCCGTAGGCGTCGGTACGGCGGTTCGTGCCGGCCCACAGGAACTGGTCGACCAGGTAGCCGTGGGCGCCGTGGATCTCGACACCGTCGAAGCCGATGCGCTCGGCGGCGGCCGCGGCCTCGGCGAACGCACCGATGACGTCGTCCAGGTCGCGCTGGGTCATCGCCTTGCCGGTGCCCTCGGTGCCGTCGACGCGCAGCCCGGACGGACCGACGGCCGGGGCGTCCGCGTACGGCGGCTCGCCCTGCTTGCGGACCATGCCGATGTGCCACAGCTGCGGCACGATCGTCCCGCCCGCCGCGTGCACGCCCTCGGCGACCTTCGCCCACCCCGCGAGCTGCTCCTCACCGTGGAACCGGGGCACGCGGTCACTCTGCCCGGCCGACTCGTGCCCGACGTACGTCCCCTCGGTCACGATCAGACCGACACCGGCCGCGGCACGCCGCGCGTAGTACGACACCACGTCCTCGCCCGGGATGCCGTCCGGGGAGAACATCCGGGTCATGGGCGCCATGGCGATCCGGTTCGGGACGGTCAGACCGTTGATACTCACCGGTCGCGAAAGGATCTCGGCGGCACGGGTGGGGGCGGCGGTGGGCTCGGTGACGCTCACGCGGGGGCTCCTCGTGAAGTGGTGAGGGATGAAACCGATCGGTATGTGCACATGCATCGAGTGCTTGCGAACGGTTCAACCCCACCGGGCCTGCCCGGCATTCCGACTCCGCCCTCGCCAACCATGTGATCCCGCCCACCCCCGCCCCCGCACCCACTCCCGCGCACTCACCCTTCCCTCCCATTAGCGGAGATTTCACCATCATTTCCCCCTCCGTTTCGCGGAGTCGCCGCGGCTTCCCGCATGGCGCACCACCGCTGGGCACCGGCTGGCCGACCAGCCAAAACTCGTGGTGCAACCACCCGAGAACCCTGGGAAAGGCCACACCCATGCTCGAACGCGCCCTCACCACGGCGTCCGCCGCCCTCGCTCTCACGCTCTGCGTCCTCACCCCCTCCGCCCTGGCGGACGCCGGCACTCCGCTCGTCATAGGCCATCGCGGCGCCGCGGGGCTGGCCCCCGAGAACACCCTGGAAGCCGTGGACCGGGCGGCCCGGGCCGGCATCGGCTGGGTCGAGGTGGACGTGCAGCGCAGCAAGGACGGTGTGCTGGTCGTCCTGCACGACCAGGACCTCGCCCGTACGACCGACGCGCGCACCGTCTTCCCGCGGCGCGCCCCGTGGAAGGTGGGCGACTTCACCGTCGCGGAACTGACCGGACTCCGCGCCGGCGCCGAGCCCCGGTGGAAGGGGTCCGGCTACGAGAACGCCCGCGTCCCGACCCTCGGACAACTCCTCGACCGTCTCGACCGCACCGGCCAGGGCCTGCTCCTGGAGGTGAAGTGGCCGCAGAACCACCCCGGCGTCACCCGGGACATCCTCGCCGTCCTCGGCCGCAAGGGCTGGCTGGACCGCCGGCACGTCGACAGCCGACTCCACATCATCAGTTTCCAGGCAGCGGCCCTGCGCGAGGTGCGCGCGTTGCGGCCCGCCATCAAGCTCGGCATCTGCCAGGAGGGGGCGTCCGCGGGCAAACTGGCGTCGTACGCGAAATTCGTCGACTCGGTGAACCCTCAACAAGGGGCCGTCACCCGGGACTTCGTACGCCGGGCCCACGCGTTGAAGGGCCCGCACGGCAAACCTCTGAAGGTGTGGCCCTACACGGTGAACACCGCCACCCAGGCCCGCCGCCTCCGCGCCCTGGGCGTGGACGGCTTCACCAGCGACGTCCCCGACGCGATGCGGAGAACACTCGGACGTTGAGCGCATGAGGAAACGGCGTTGTCAGTGGGGCCGGTTAGCGTTTTGGCATGGGAGACGCGATGTGGGTGGGGACATGGACGACGGACGGCTCTTCGGGGGATCCGCGCCTGCTGGGGACGCTGACGGGGCACGAGGGCTGGGTGACGGCGGTCGAGACGGCGGTCGTGGAAGGCCGCGCGGTGGCGGTCACGGGCAGCAGGGACCACACCGTACGGACCTGGGACCTGACCACCGGCAGCGAACTCCACGCCCCGCTCGTCTGCCGCGCGGACGCGTGGACCTCGACGACCGCCGAGGTGGAGCACATAGCCATGGCCACGCTGGACGACCGCCCGCTCGCCCTCCTGCTGGAGCGCCTCGGCCGCGAGAAGCGGGTGCTGCTGCTCGATCCGGCGACGGGGCTGCCGGCCGGGGAGTGCGTGCGAGTGGTGGAGACGGCGGAGATGGATGGCCTCGGCCGGGTGCTGCTGACGGTCGAGGAGGAGCGGACTCTACGGCTGTGGAGCGTGGCCACGGGCGAGGAGATCGGCTCGGCGGTACCGGCCCGGATAGTCGTCGGGGCCTACGACGAACCGGTCGCGGTGAGGGCCGAACTCGAGGAACTCGAGGGCGGGGTGGTGCGGACCTGGGACATGGAGGGGCGCCCAGTCGACAAGGGGGGCGATACGCGGGGCGCGGCGGCTGTCGTGGTCGACGGGCGGCTGGTCGCCGTCGCGTTCAACGCGGTGGGCATCAACGGTTTCTTCGACGGGGAGACCGCGGTGGCCGTGGTGGGCGAGCTGGCGGTTGCCTGTGGTCGGCGGTCGGGCGAGGTGGTGCCGGTCTCGCAGGTCGCGGAGGTGGAGGGGCGGCCGGTGAGCGTGGTACGGGAGCCGGGTGGTGGCGGGCTGCGCCTGTGGGAGCGGGGGGTGGCGTCCTGCCGGGCTGACGAGGAGGAGGCAGTGGTGACCACCTCCGCCCTGCACGGACAGCCGGTCCGCCGACCCCGGGACGTCGACATACAGCAGGAGTGGACCTGGCAACTGGTCCACCCGACGGCCACCTTGGGCTCCTCCGACGGGGTGGCGGCGGGCATCCTGGCAGGCCGGGCGATACGGCTCACCGCGGACACGGATCACACGGTACGGCTGTGGGACGCGGCCACGGGAGCGGCACTGGGCGAGCCGCTCGTGGGACACACGGACAGGGTCAGGGCGGGCTCGGTGGCGACGGTGGCGACGGTGGCGACGGTGGCCGAGCAGACCGTCGCCGTGACCAGCGGGCTGGACCGGACCGTACGGCTGTGGGACGTGACCACCGGCAGGCAACTGGGTGAGCCGTTGGACGGGCACACGGCACAGGTGTGGGATGTGGCGACCGCGATGGTGGACGGACGCCCGGTCGCCGTGACGGCCGGGGCCGACCACACCGTACGGATCTGGGACCTCGGCAAGACCGGCGCCTCCCCTCTCCCCGCCGGTCACGGGGACGCGATAGTGGCGGCGGCCACGGCGGTCCTCCAGGGCAGGCCCGTCGTCGTCACGGCCGGAGCCGACCGGACCGTACGCACGTGGGACGCGGCCACCGGGGCACCGGTCGGCGAGCCCATCACCGCCGAAGTCGCCCTGATGGCCACGGCGGAGGTCGACGGCTCCCCGGTCGTGGTGACCGCCGCCCCGGACGCGACGCTGCACCGCTGGGACCTGGCCTCGGGCAAGGAGACCGGAGAACCGATCGCCCTGCCCAGCGGCAGGATCCTGGCCCTGGCGACCGGGCGGGTGGAGGGACGGGCGGTCGCGGTGACCGGCGGCTCGGACGGAACTGCGCAGGTCTGGGACCTCACGACCGGCACGTCCGTGGGTGCACCCCTCACCGGCCACACCAGCCGTATCACCGCCGTGGCCACGGCCGAGGTGGACGGCAGGGCGATGGCGGTGACCGGCGGCTGGGACAAGACCGTACGGCTGTGGGACCTGGCGACCGGCACGCCCGTGGGCGAACCCCTCACCGGCCACTCCGACTGGGTGACGTCGGTGATCACGACGGTGGCGGACGGTCACCCGGTGGCGTTGACCGCCGCGCGGGACGCCACCGTCCGGGTCTGGAGCCTGCGTGACGGGGAGGAACGGGACCAGCCGCTGTCCACCGGCGCGATACGCGCCATGACGGCGCAGGGCACGCACCTGATCACGACGGACGGCACCGAGACGGTCGCGCTCCACGACCTGACGACCGGCGCCCCCGTGGGTGAGCCCCTCACGTTCCCCTCCCCCGTCCATGCCCTCGCGACCACGGCGGACGGCGACCTGGTGGTGGGCCACGGCCGGGAGGTCGCGGTACTGGTCCGGGTGACCGTATGACGGGGCAGCAGCGCGGGCTGGTCTCGCTGACCGAGCTGGAGCGGTCCTCCGTGGTCGCCAACAACACGATGAACCGCGAACGCGGCCTGGCGGGCGTGAACAGTTACGCCCGCGAACTGGGCGTCGATCCGCTGGCTTGGCTGTCGGACCGCAGCCCCGGGGCGCGTTCCTGGCTGGACCTGTGCAGCGGCGAGGGCCGGGCCCTGCGGGAGGCGGCCTCGGCGCTGCCTCCCGACGCGGTCCTCACGGGCGTGGACCTGGTCGGCCCGCTGGTTCCGCTGCCGACGCCGCCCGCCATGGAGGAGATCACCGCGTCGGTCTCGACATGGGCGCCGACACGGCCGTACGACCTGATCACGTGCGTGCACGGCCTGCACTACGTGGGCGACCAGTTGGGCCTGCTCACCCGGGCCGCCTCCTGGCTGACGGAGGACGGGCTGCTCCTGGCCCACTTCGACCCGGAGTCGATCCGCTGGGCGGACGGCGGCGGGACGGCGGGGAGGGCGGTGGTTGCCGAGCTTCGGGCGACGGGGTTCGCGTACGACTCGCGTCGCCATCTGCTGACTCTCCAGGGCGCCCGGCTGACCACCGCCACCACCGCCCTCCCCTTCACCTACATGGGCGCCGACCCGACGGCCGGCCCCAACTACACGGGCCAGCCGGCGGTCGGCTCCCACTACTCCCGGACGATCACAGATACGGCTGAGTGATCAGCTCGATGGCGTGACCGGCGGGGTCCTTGAAGTAGACGCCCCGGCCGCCGTGTCCGTGGTTGATCTCACCGGGCCGCTGCATCTGCGGGTCGGCCCAGTGCACGACACCGCGCTCGCAAAGGCGCCGGTACGCCCGGTCGAACAGTTCGTCGTCGATGAGAAAGGCGTAGTGCTGCATCTGGATCTCGACCGGGGGCTCGGCGAACTGGAGCAGCACGCCGTCGTCGAGCTGGATGTTGATGAAGGGTCCCCACGACGGGGCTTCCGCCAGCTCCAGCAGTTCCCGGAAGAACAGGGCCGACTCATTGCGGTCCTTGGCGGCGATGATGGTGTGGTTGAAGGTGACTGACATGCGGTTGACCTCGCTTTGCGCTCGACACGGAGATGGGCTTCTCGGTGCGTGAGCGCGGGAGGGCCGCGGGCGGTCAGCTCTCCACCGGATCGCCTGTCCGTGTGTGGCGCGAGGCCGGTCCGGTGTTCATGTCAGGAACCCTACCGGTAATGCGGCCCGCCCTGTTCAACGAACGCACGCGCTCGCGCAGTACGTCGGCGGCGGGCGCCTCTGCCAGATCCTCCGGCCGGCAGTCCCACTCCCGCCCGCCACCGACCGGCCGCAACTGCACCCGCCCGCCCTCCCGCCCCATGACCTCGCCGATCCACCCGGTCCGCGTGTCGACGGCGTACGACGCCCTGCTCACCGGCGTCCCCGCAGGGTGTCTGCGAGCTGCGAGGCCACGACGAAGTTGCAGCGGCCCAGGTCGATGAGGGCGAACCGTTCGTCCTGTGCGGCGGACACGGGGTCGAGCCGCACGGAGGGGAGGCGGATCCCCGCGTCCCGCAGAGCGGCGTGCAGCCGCTCCAGAGCCTCGGGGGCGGTCCGGGCGGGCCGCTGCTCCTCGGGGGCCGTCTCTGTCGTCTCCATCGCGCCGCTTCCTCCACGCTGAGTATTCGGTTTCACCACACAGCGTGGCCAACACGGCTCTAACCTGGCCAGAGTCGGCGCCTCAACAACCTCTGCTGTCGGACCGGAGTTGCCATGGCAGGACCGAAGGACCTCGACCCGTCGTCATCGCCCCGCGCCCTGCTGGGCGCGGAACTGCGCCACGCGAGAGAGAAGGCGGGGCTGAGCCAGGAGGAGTTGGGCGGGCGGTTGTTCGTGAGCGGGTCGTTCATCGGGCAACTGGAGGCGGGGACGCGGAGGATGCAGCCGGAGTATGCGCGGTTACTGGATGAGGTGTTGGGGACGGGGGGCTTCTTCCAGCGGAATTGCGGGGCGGCGGCCAAGTCGAAGTACGAGGAGCACTTCGCCGAGGCGGCGGAGGCAGAGGCGCAGGCCACGGCAATCAGACAGTACGCGCCGCTCCTCATCCCCGGCCTGCTGCAGACGCCCGCGTACGCACGGGCCGTAAACCGCGCGTACGACCCGACGGCGCCAGAGGAAATCATCGACGAGTGGGTGGAAGGCCGGTTGGAGCGGATCCGTCTGCTTGACCACCCAACAAAGCCGGTGTTGTGGGTGGTACTTGACGAGGCGGCGTTGCACCGGGAGACCGGCGGCCGGACGGTGATGGCGGAGGCACTGCGCCACATTGCCGGTCTGGCCCGCCGAAGCCGGGTCATCGTGCAAGTCCTGCCGTTCAGCGCGGGGGCGCACGCGGCGGTGCAGGGTGCCCTGAAGCTGATGGAGTTTGAGGACGCCCCTCCGCTGGTCTACTACGAGGGGGTGCGCACCGGACGGTTGGAGGACGACCCGGCCACGGTCGCCCAACTGAGGTTCACATTCGATCTTCTCGTGGCCTCCGCGCTCTCGCAGGAGAAGTCCCTGGCCCTGATCGAGGCGTTGACGCAGGATTACACCCATGAGGAGCCCTGACTACGCCCTGAGCAAGGCTGTATGGATCAAGTCCAGCTACAGCGCCGGCGGCAACGACTGCCTGGAAGTCGCCCGCTGGCGCAAGTCGACGTACAGCGGAGGCGAGGGCGGCAACTGCCTCGAAGCCGCCCTCGGCCACCCCGCCCTCATCCGTGACTCCAAGGCACCGCACGGCCCGAAGCTCGCGTTCCGGCCGGAGGCCTGGGCGGCGTTCGTGGGGGGTCTGAAGAGCACCTAGTTTCCAAGTGACCGTTGGGCCGCCCGCTTCTTGGGCAGTGTCGTGCTTCCACGGCCCGCGTCAAGGGCGCTTCGCGTCGCCTGACGGCGATGGGCCTACGGCCCACCCTTGACACGGTCCGCTCCAGCACGGGTTGGAAGCGAGCGGGCGGCCGGGGGAGGAACGGGTGGCCCGGGTGGGCAGCCCTTCAGGCCGGTTGCGTTCTCGCCCGGGGTCGGGGGCGCGGTCGCGCCTCGCCAGCACGCCGGGCGGGCTCAGCGGCTTGCGGCCCGGTGGGCGGAGGGCCCCAATCGACGGATTAGTGAGCGTTGAGTCTCACGGGCCGACAACGCGACCTGGGGTTTCGGTGACTTCCGTTGAGACTCAGCGCACAATTACCACCCCGAGCCGTACACCCCGTCCGTTTCCGGCCCAGAACGCAGCCGACCCAAGACGCGAACCCACCTGGGCCACCCGTTCCTCCCCCGGCCGCCCGCTCGCGGAAGCACGACACTGACAAAGAAGCGGGCGGCCCCACGTTCACCAATAAGCCTCCCGGAGCTCAAGCGCCCAGCTCCGAGCGCTCTTTGCATGGAATGGGTAGTGGGCTTCAACCCACCCTCCCACCCTTGGAGTTGACTTTCGGCGACCGAGTTGCGACGGACAGTCACAAGCCTCTAGCGTGCCCATAACGCAACAGCCCCCGCCAGGTGCTAGCAACACCTGCGGGGGCTTAACCAACGAGGTCGGAGAGACGATCCCGTTGGCCTGACCGACGAGATCAAGGGACGATCCCGTGGCTGATGCCAAGCTTAGTAGTGCTCCCCTGTCCGCGCACGCTTCTCCGCACCCGATGGCCAATCCGGGTTACGGCAAGCGTTCCGCCCCCGGGCAACTTGCCCGCACCAACCACGACTTCGCGCACCTCCCGCCTCGCGAGGCGGCCATCGCCGCGTACGTCGACCGGTTGCCCGACGGCGCCGACATCTCCGTAAAGACGCTGGCCAAGACGACGCCGTATGGGCAGTGTGCCCTCCGCACCGCCCTCAACAGGATCCAGGCGGCGGGTCATCTGCGGCGGGGGCGGGAGCAGGTGAAGGCCGACGACGGCGGCTCGCGCTGGATCACCCGATCGTGGTGGTCTCGTACGGCACGTGATGACGGATGGTGGGCGCACTTCATGCGCGGCGACGTACCGGAGGACCCCCCTCCCCCACGTCCCACCCGTTCCCGCGCCCACATCCTCCTCGCGGCCCTGGGCCGCAGCACCCCGTCCCTGTCCCTCTCCGCCGCCGAATGCGCACGGCTCGCCCCGCTCGTGGAGGAGTGGTTCGCGCGCGGGGCCACTGAGGAGACGCTCCTCACCGCCCTCACCGCCGGCCTGCCCACGCCCGTCCACAGCCCCGCCGCCCTCCTTCACCGCCGCCTGACGGACAAACTCCCCCCGCCGCCACCGGCCCCGCGCCCACCCCGCCGGATCCTGGAGTGCGCGGAATGCGGGATGCCTGGTCATCCCGAAGCGCTCCCCGGGGGCGTGTGCCGCGGCTGCCGAGGCGAACGCGCGCCCGCGCATCCCAACGCGCCCCTCCCCGCGTCGGCCGTCCACACCCGCGCGGCCGAGATCCGTGCGGCGATGACGCTGCAACACCAGGAAGGGACACCCGTATGACGGAGACCTCTCGCAGTGCAGAACACCCGCAGATGCCCATCGAGGACTTCGAGGATCTGGTCGCCGCTGCTCCCGAGCACGTGCGGCTCGAATTCGTCGACGGGCGCGTCCGCGCCAAGGACGCACTCAGCGTCGCGGACTTCGAAGAGCTGGAGCAGCGGGCGCCGGAAACCGTCCGGCTTGAGTACATCAGTGGAAAACTGGAGGTCAAGGCCCTTCAGGACGGCAACCACAGCTCGATCTACATGTGGCTGCTGAGGCGATGCATGCAACAGCGTCCCGAGTTGGGCCTCTACCCGCCGTCCGGCCTCAGGACGGAGACATCCAGAAAAGGACGCTCGCGCACCGACGGAGTTCTCGCGCGGCGGGGTCATTTCAAGGGACTCGGTGAGTGGTCCGACTCGGAAGGCATCCTGATGGCCCTTGAAATCACCTCCCGCGACCGCGACACCAACGAACGCGCCCGCATCGACAAGCCCATCGGTTACGCGGCAGTCGGCATCCCGGTCAGCCGGCCGAAGGACGGTCACTACCGGCTTTCCACCTCCTGCCCCTGGGGCACCACCATGGAACTCCCGCCCCCTGTGAGCATCACCCTCGACACCGAGGGACTCAAGAAGTACGCCGACTAACAGTCCGCGTTGACCGCCACAGGAACAACCGAATGTACACAGCCCACACACCCGCAGGTCTGTAAAGTTTGCTCATGGAGACGTATCCGCTCGTGGAAGCCCGTAATCAGCTCGGTCAGCTGGTCGGCCGGGTTCGGCACGGCCAGGAGCACATCCTGATCACCGAATACGGCAAGCCTGCCGCCGCGCTCATCCCGATAAGCGAGCTGGAAGAGCTGCAGCGGCTGCGCGACGAGGCGGACATCGCCGAGGCCCGCGCCCGTGAGGCGGATCCGTCCGGTCCTTCCATGACGCACGACGAGTTCATGGCCCAGTTGGAGGAAGAAGACCGCCGCGAGGCCGCTTCGTGACCTACGCGGTGGTGTGGGAAAACTACGCCATGAACGAGTTCCGACGGCTCCGCGCGATCGACCCCGTGGGAGCGAAGGCGACCGCTGCGGCGGTGCGCGCCCTCGCCGACGATCCGCGGCCGGAGGAGGCCCGCGCCTTGGGCGCCTCCGGCTACTTCTGGTTGCGCGTCGGGACGTGGTGCTGTATCGGCCGGACGGCGCAACGGTCACCGTGTACGTGCTGAAAGTCGGCCGCACATGACGAAGGGCGGTACCCCCAGTCGGAACTGGGGATACCGCCCTCGGTAAGGACGTAGATCAACCGTCAGGTCGATCAGAAGTCCATGTCACCGCCCGGCATGCCGCCGCCGGCCGGGGCCGCGGCCTTCTCCGGCTTGTCGGCGATGACGGCCTCGGTGGTGAGGAAGAGCGCGGCGATGGAGGCGGCGTTCTGCAGGGCAGAGCGGGTCACCTTCGCCGGGTCGATGATGCCGGAGGCGATCATGTCGACGTACTCACCGGTCGCGGCGTTCAGGCCGTGGCCGACCTGGAGGTTGCGGACCTTCTCCACGACGACGCCACCCTCGAGACCACCGTTGACGGCGATCTGCTTGAGCGGGGCCTCCAGCGCGAGCTTCACGGCGTTGGCGCCGGTCGCCTCGTCACCGTCGAGCTCCAGCTTCTCGAAGACCTGGGAGGCCTGGAGCAGGGCCACGCCACCACCGGCGACGATGCCCTCCTCGACGGCCGCCTTCGCGTTGCGGACGGCGTCCTCGATGCGGTGCTTGCGCTCCTTGAGCTCGACCTCGGTGGCAGCGCCGGCCTTGATGACCGCGACGCCGCCGGCGAGCTTCGCCAGGCGCTCCTGCAGCTTCTCGCGGTCGTAGTCCGAGTCGCTGTTCTCGATCTCGGCGCGGATCTGGTTCACACGGCCCGCGACCTGGTCCGAGGACCCGGCACCGTCGACGATGGTGGTCTCGTCCTTGGTGATGACGACCTTGCGGGCCTTGCCCAGCAGGTCGAGGGTCGTGTTCTCGAGCTTGAGACCGACCTCCTCGGAGATGACCTCGCCGCCGGTGAGGATGGCGATGTCGTTCAGCATCGCCTTGCGGCGGTCGCCGAAGCCCGGGGCCTTGACCGCGACGGACTTGAAGGTGCCGCGGATCTTGTTGACGACCAGGGTCGACAGGGCCTCGCCCTCGACGTCCTCGGCGATGATCAGCAGCGGCTTGCCCGACTGCATGACCTTCTCCAGGAGCGGGAGCAGGTCCTTGACGTTCGCGATCTTGGAGTTCGCGATCAGGATGTACGGGTCGTCGAGGACGGCCTCCATACGCTCCATGTCGGTGGCGAAGTACGCCGAGATGTAGCCCTTGTCGAAGCGCATACCCTCGGTGAGCTCCAGCTCCAGACCGAAGGTCTGGGACTCCTCGACGGTGATGACGCCTTCCTTGCCGACCTTGTCCATGGCCTCGGCGATGAGCTCGCCGATCTGGGTGTCGGCGGCGGAGATGGAGGCCGTGGAAGCGATCTGCTCCTTGGTCTCGACATCCTTCGCCTGCTCGAGCAGCGCACCGGAGACCGCCTCGACGGCCTTCTCGATACCGCGCTTCAGAGCCATCGGGTTGGCACCGGCGGCCACGTTGCGCAGACCCTCGCGCACCAGGGCCTGGGCCAGGACGGTCGCGGTCGTCGTGCCGTCACCGGCTACGTCGTCCGTCTTCTTCGCGACTTCCTTGACCAGCTCGGCGCCGATCTTCTCGTACGGGTCCTCGAGCTCGATCTCCTTGGCGATGGACACACCATCGTTGGTGATCGTGGGGGCGCCCCACTTCTTCTCGAGGACGACGTTGCGACCCTTGGGGCCGAGCGTCACCTTGACGGCGTCCGCGAGCTGGTTCATGCCGCGCTCGAGGCCGCGCCGCGCCTCCTCGTCGAACGCGATGATCTTGGCCATGTGAAGTGGTCCCTCCAGGACTGGGGGTGATTCCTTCGGACCGCGCCCGCGCCCGCGACGGACGGCTCGCATGCCCCGTGGTTCCTTGCCCCACCTGGCCTGCGGGCCTCACCGACCCGGTCCTTCTTTGTCACTCTCACCTTCAGAGTGCTAACGCCAATGATTAGCACTCGGCATGCCCGAGTGCAAGGTGCGCCCGCGAAGCGGGCTCGTTGAGGGGTGGCGGTCGGGTGACGGGCGGGCGCACGGGGGGCCGGTGTCCCGGCACGCCGAAGGGCCCGTACCCCGGGAGGTACGAGCCCTTCGAAGATGAAACAGAAGAACGACGCTTCAGTCGGCGCGTGCTTCAGCTGGTCGCCAGCCGGACCATGTCCGCCTGCGGCCCCTTCTGACCCTGCGAGATCTCGAAATCGACCCGCTGGCCCTCTTCCAGGGTGCGGTACCCGTCCATCTGGATCGCGCTGTAGTGGACGAAAACATCCGCACCACCGTCGACCGCGATGAAGCCGTACCCCTTCTCCGCGTTGAACCACTTGACGGTGCCCTGAGCCATGCCTAACTCCCCTATTACTGGCCCTTGCACAGATCCACACTTCGCGGATCCGGGTCAGACCTCACCCCCCAGTTGGTGTTGGGGGCGTGCGCCGGAACGCGTCGACCGCGGCTGAATGTATCTGTCCAACTGCCGTCTGCAACAGGTCACTCGGACGAGAATTCTGGACGCACGCGATCCGGAATGTGGCGAGAATTCGCCAGAATTCAGGGCAAGTCGGGCCCCATAAAAGCCACAAATGCCACGCAAGAGGCACGCACTTTGGCTACTTCTTGTCGGGCGTCAGGCAGAAATCAAAGACTCCGGATCGGGGTTTCGTGACCCGTTTCCCCAACTGTACCGCGCTCAACCACACTGAATTGCCCCCTCCGCTTCTCTTACGGAGGGGGCAATTCGATGAACAATCCGTAATCACTGTTACCGACGGTTACTACCGGTGGGTACTGACCGAAGGTCAATCACGGCTCAGCCGCCGGCGACGGCCGGGATGATCGACACGCCCGCCCCGTCCGGGGTCGCCGTCTCCAGCCCCTGCTCGAACCGGACGTCGTCGTCGTTCACGTACACGTTCACGAACCGCCGCAGCTTGCCCTGATCGTCCAGGACACGGGCGGCGATCCCGGTGTGGTTCTTCTCCAGGTCCGAGATGACCTCCCCAAGGGTGGCCCCTTCGGCAGTGACCTCGGCCTGGCCACCGGTGTAGGTGCGGAGAATGGTGGGGATGCGGACGTTGACGCTCACGACGTGACCTCCGGTCAGTGGAAGCGCCCCAAAGGGGCGCGGGGCTGTGTTGATATGCGGCTACCGCGGCGTGGGCGCGACCAGCCCCCACCGGCCCGCAGACGAACAAAATCAGGCGAGCCCAGCCTCGTGGAAGGACTCAAGGCTGGGGCGGATCGTCGCGGTGAGCCCGGTCCCGGCCACCGCATCCAACGTCTTCAGACCATCCCCGGTGTTCAGCACAACGGTCGTCTTCGTCGGATCCAGCAGCCCGTTCTCGATCAGCTTCTTCGTGACACCCACCGTCACACCACCGGCGGTCTCCGCGAAGATGCCCTCGGTCCGGGCGAGGATCTTGATCGCCTCGACGACCTGCTCATCGGTCACGTCCTCCACCGCACCGCCCGTGCGACGCGCGATGTCGAGGACGTACGGACCGTCCGCCGGGTTGCCGATCGCCAGCGACTTGGCGATGGTGTTCGGCTTCTGCGGCCGTACGACGTCGTGCCCGGCCTTGAACGCGACGGAGACAGGGCTGCACCCCTCCGCCTGCGCGCCGAAGATCTTGTACGGCTTGTCCTCGACGAGCCCGAGCTTGATCAGCTCCTGCAGACCCTTGTCGATCTTCGTGAGCTGGGAGCCGGAGGCGATCGGCACGACCAGCTGGTCGGGAAGCTCCCAGCCGAGCTGCTCGGCGATCTCGTACGCCAGCGTCTTGGAGCCCTCGGCGTAGTACGGCCGCAGGTTGACGTTGACGAAGCCCCAGCCCTCGCCCGCCGGGTCGCCGATGAGCTCGGAGCAGAAGCGGTTGACGTCGTCGTAGTTGCCCTCGATGCCGACGAGCTCACCGCCGTAGATCGCGGCCATGACGACCTTGCCCTGCTCCAGGTCGTGCGGGATGAACACGCAGGAGCGGAAGCCGGCGCGGGCGGCGGCGGCGCCGACGGCACCGGCGAGGTTGCCGGTCGAGGAGCAGCTCAGGGTCGTGTACCCGAAGGCCCGCGCCGCCTCGACGGCCTGGGCGACGACCCGGTCCTTGAAGGAGTGGGTCGGGTTGCCGGAGTCGTCCTTGACGAACAGCTTGCCGGCCTCGACGCCGAACTCGCGCGCCAGGTTGTCGGCCTTGACGAGCTTGGTCCAGCCGGGGTTGATGTTGGGCTTGTCGGCCACGTCCGCCGGGACGGGCAGCAGCGGCGCGTAACGCCAGATGTTCGCGGGTCCCGCCTCGATGCGCTTGCGGAGCTCCTCCGTGTCGTAGGAGGAGAAGTCGTATGCGATCTCGAGCGGGCCGAAACATTCCTCGCAGGCGAAGACCGGGCCGAGGGGGACCTGGTGACCGCATTCGCGGCAGCTCAGCGCGGCGGCGGGGCCGAGGTCCACGGTGGAGGCGACGGAAGTGGTGGAAGCGACGGAATCGGTGGATCCGGTTGCAACAGTCTGCGCAGCCATGTGAGGCGAGGCCCTTTCTCCTCATCTTCCTCACGACGCATCTCGCCGTGAGACGGATTTGGCACCTTCCCTAGCCGGGAGCCTCACCACGACGACGTGGTCAGACCGGCTGGAGGGTTGCCGGGGCTTCATCGGGCCGTGTCCCTCTGCCCCTCTGGATGAGCGGTATGTGGTTGTTGAACGCTGAACGCCGGATGACCCCGGACATGCGATGGTCATCCGCGTTGTTCAAGACTGTAACCGACGGCCAGGACAGTTGAGATAGTCGTCCGTACCGCGAGATGGATCACACCCTGCAGTGTGGTCGTGACAGTGAGGAGCCGCAGACTGTGCTGGAAGAAGTCGAGCGCTGGCTGGCCACCCGCTCCTGGACCGTGAGCGATCGCCCGCTGCACCGGATCATGGCCGCCAAACGGTCCTCGGGGCAGACGGTCAGTGTCGTCCTGCCCGCACTCAACGAGGAGGAGACCGTCGGCGACATCGTCGCGATCATCCGTCATGACCTCATGCAGCAGGTCCCGCTCGTCGACGAGCTCGTGGTCGTCGACTCGGGATCGACCGACCGCACGGCCGAGGTCGCGGCGGCGGCCGGCGCCCGGGTCGTCCACCGCGACACGATCCTGCCCCGCATCCCGGCCGTGCCCGGCAAGGGCGAGGTCCTGTGGCGCTCCCTGCTCGTCACGACCGGCGACGTCGTCTGCTTCATCGACGCCGACCTGAGGGAGTTCTCCTCGGACTTCGTCTCCGGCATCGTCGGCCCGCTGCTCACCGACCCCGCGGTGGACCTCGTCAAGGGGATGTACGACCGTCCCCTGGGCGGCGCTGCCGGGCAGGGCGGCCGGGTGACCGAGCTCATGGCGCGCCCCCTGCTGAACATGCACTGGCCGCAGCTGGCCGGCTTCGTGCAGCCACTCGGCGGCGAGTACGCGGCCCGCCGCTCGCTGCTCGAACAGCTGCCGTTCCCGGTGGGGTACGGCGTCGAGCTCGGGATGCTGATAGACGCGCTGCACCTGGTGGGCCTCGACGCCCTCGCCCAGGTCGACGTCGGGGTGCGCAAGCACCGCCACCAGGACGGGCAGGCCCTCGGCCGGATGGCGGCGGCGATCTACCGCACCGCCCAGCTGCGCCTGGCCCGCGGCCACCTCGTCCGCCCCTCCCTCACCCAGTTCGAGCGCGGCGCCGACGGGTTCGAACCGCGGACGTACTCGGTGGACACGGAGGAGCGGCCGCCGATGGCGGAGATCGCGGAGTACCAGTCCCGCAAGGTCGCGTAGGCCGGTGGTGAGCCCGGCCGCGTAACACCGGGGGCGGGTCGTATACGGCGATACACGGCTGGATACGGCCGGATACGGCCCGTCCACGCAGCGCGAGCGTACGTTTGAGCGTTTCCCGACCGGGCTAGGTTGAGGCGTATGGCTTCCACGCACGACACTGCTGCTCGGGGTGCTCGGGGTGCTCAGGTGCTGGTCGCGTCCAACCGCGGCCCGGTCTCCTACACGGTGGGCGAGGACGGCTCGCTGCACTCCAAACGCGGGGGTGGCGGGCTGGTCTCCGGTCTGTCGGCCATCGGCCCCGAGGCGGGCGCCCTGTGGGTGTGCTCGGCGCTGTCCGACGGCGACCGGGAGGCGGTCCGGCGCGGGGTCGGCGAGGAGGGCGTGCGGATGCTGCCCGTCCCGGCCGACGTGCACGCGGACGCCTACAACGGCATCGCGAACTCCGTCCTCTGGTTCATCCACCACCTGCTGTACCAGACCCCGCTGGAACCGTCCTTCGACGCGGAGTTCCGGCGCCAGTGGGCGTCGTACGAGACGTACAACCGCGCCTTCGCGGAGGCGCTCGCGGAGGAGGCCGGGCAGGGAGCGGCGGTCCTGGTCCAGGACTACCACCTGTGTCTGGTCCCCGGGATGCTCCGCGGGCTCCGCCCCGACCTGCGCATCGGCCACTTCTCGCACACGCCGTGGGCGCCGGTGGACTACTTCGGGCTGCTGCCCGCGGACATCCGGGAGCGGCTGCTGCGGGGGATGCTCGGCGCGGACCGGCTGGGCTTCCTCACCCGCCGCTGGGCGGACGCGTTCACCGCGTGCTGCGCGGCGTACGTGGGCGGCGTCGGCGGCACGCGGATCGGGGTGCACGGCCTGGGCGCCGACGCCGACTTCCTGCGCGAGCGTTCGCACCGGCCGGACGTGGAGGAGCGGATCACCGCCCTGCGCGGGGAGATCGGCGGTGCGGAGTCCGGAGGCGAGCGGCGCAGGACGATCGTGCGGGTGGACCGCACCGAGCTCTCCAAGAACATCGTCCGCGGCCTGCTGGCGTACCGGCAGCTGCTCGACGACCACCCCGAGTGGCGCGAGCGGGTCGTCCACATCGCCTTCGCCTACCCCTCCCGCCAGGACCTGGCCGTCTACCGCGACTACACGGCCGAGGTGGCGCGGCTGTCGGCGGAGATCAACGAGCGGTACGGCACCCCCGGCTGGACCCCGGTCCTGCTGAACCTGGAGGACGACTTCGCCCGCTCCCTCGCCGCGTACCGCCTCGCGGACGTGGCGCTGGTCAACCCCATCCGGGACGGCATGAACCTGGTCGCCAAGGAGGTCCCGCTGGTCTCCGACGAGGGCTGCGCGCTGGTGCTGTCGCGGGAGGCCGGGGCGTACTGGGAGCTGGGCGAGGAGGCGATCGTCGTGAACCCGTACGACATCCTGGAGACGGCCCGCGCCCTGCACGAGGCCCTGACCATGAAGCCGGAGGAGCGCACCGAGCGCGCCAAACGGCTCGCGGCGGCCGCGACCGCGCTGCCCCCGGCCCAGTGGTTCCTGGACCAGCTGACGGCCCTCCAGGAACTTCAGCCGAGCTGACCGACCAGGCTCCGCAGGAGTCGCACGACGCCTGCGGGGCCGATGAATCATCTGCGGACGACGCGTGCCCGCCCCTGCGTCCTGAATCCGAGTGCGTGCCGATAGATCTCCGGCAACCGGTAACGTCCATCCGAGTCCCTGGCCAGCGCCCCGGCTTCGACAAGGGCGGCAATACCCGGAGCGTCCAGCCCGACGTCCTCGGCGCTGAAGGGGATCAGGACCTCCGGCGCGTACCGTTCGAGGCCACGAAGCAGTTCACCCAACCGCTTGTTCTCCTGGCCGATCTCCTTGACCTTCTCGGAACTGCACATGGCAAGCGCGTTGCGCATGGCGATCGGGACGAGCAGGCGGTCTGTCTGCTCGTCTCCCGCAGACAGGTCCGCAGCCTGCCTGAGGAAGCGCACGACATCCCGGGCTTGCACCTGATCATTGAGATCGGCCAGAGCGGCAGGCACCCATCGTTCCGACCATGCTTCGTGTGAGCTGTCCGAGCCGAGTTTCGCGCCCCAGACAGGGCGGAGTGCATGAGCGATGTCCTCGTACGACAGCTCCATGAGATCTCTGTCAGGTTCCGCCACGGCCCGTGCGGTCACAGCAACCCACAAGGCAAGCCGGAGCGCCTCCTGAGCGTCCCACTTCAGGGCGTAAGCCTCGTAGCGGTCCAGGAACTGGCCGAGATTCTGCCGGATCGCCCAAGTCGCCAGGTCACGTCGGACGAACACGACGACGCCGAGCGGACGTCCACGCAGCGAGCGCAACCAGTCCGGCACCTCGACCAACAGGGTGCGCAACGCCACGCGCTTCGCCTCGCCCTCGAGTTCCTGAAGAAAGTCCTCCAGCCCGTCGAAGACGAAGAGCAGCTTCCGCTGCCGACCGAGTTCAAGAAGTTCCCGGTCCGCGTCGAAGCCGTTGTCCGGGGCGGCTTCGCGACCGCCGGCGATCGCCATGCACCGCAGCCAGACATTGAGCCAGACATACGAGTCCGTGCTGTCCTCGCCTGCGCGGAGGGCATCATTGAGCACCTTGAGAATCTGACTGCGAGTGGCTCCCTGGCCTTCGGCAGCGCGATCACGCAGATCCTGCGGTCCGGTGCGTCCGTCTCCGGTGGGTTGCTGATCAAGATTGGCGGGGTCGAGTACGGGCACCACGAGGGCGTCGTCCATGACCTGCATGCCGGCTTTGCGGGCGAAGTCGGACCAGCTGCCGGCAGCGCACATTCGTGCGAACGTGAATGTCTTCCCAGCACCTTTGGCCCCGACCACCACCGTAACGGGCAGCGAACTGCGGTGATCGCCGATCAGGCGCTGCAGCGGCTCGGTGGAGAGGAAGCCCAGCGCACCGTCCAGGCCTGTCCGTTCGGCAAAGACAAGCGACGCCGCACGATCACGCAGGGCGCTTCTACGCTCCTCGACGCTCGCAGGAGCGTCCGCTTCGCTCCCCACAGCCTCTGCCGACGGTAGCTGTGGGGCCAGTTCGACCACTCTGTCCCCGAGACCACAGCGACGTACCACCTCAACCACGTCGTCCCAGCTACGCGGCAGCGCAATCAGCTCGTCCCGAAACGGGCTGGCCAGGGCGACCGTCACCGCCTGGGAGTCGAGCGAGAACGCTGGTTCATGCTCATCGCCCTCCGTTACGCCGAGCGCGTCATCGAGGGCTTCTGTGAGCACGCCTCGGGCGGTCTCCGCATCAGCATCGTGGATGTCCATGCGGTACTGCGTCACCACGGCTGCCGGCGCGGGGTCGCGGCCCAGGAGGGAGGGAGCTTTTGCGCCCAGCTGCCGGATCATGCGGACCGTTCCATCCAGGGACTGGCTGCTGAGCGTGGTGACGAACACCCGCTGCACCCGTGGGTCGAGGAGGATGGGCGCGGACAGTTCGGACGCTCCGGCCCTCAGATCCACGATCACCACGTCGAAGTCGGCCGCAGACGCGACCTCCGCCAGTGACTCGGTAAGAAAGTAGCTGGACCGATCGGGGGTGAGGAGGTCAACGGGCTCGATGCGCGGCGGGCCGAGCCGAGACCTGCGCGTGGCGGGCAAAATCGCGAGCCTGCCCTGGCTGGTACCACCGACCACGTACTGGCCCGCCAGGTAACCGCGCACGATGTCGGCCACCGGCGAAAGGTCTCCACCGGTCGTGCCGTGCAGAAGCGCCAGGACATCCTCGTAGCCGATGTCGCACGTCCCGCCCTGGGCTTGATGCATCCAGGTGATGCCTGGGGCTTCAAGATCCGCGTCGATCAGCAGGACTCGGTGTCCCACTCGCGCGAGGTGATCGGCGAGGGCGACCGCATGCACGGTGCGTCCCACACCCCCCTTGAAGGAGTGGAACGCGATCAGCTGTACGCCACCGGCGAATCCATCCATGAGCGGCCGGGCGAGACTCAATGCCAGCTCGGCCGTTGTCCGGCGCTCCGCGAGACGAGGCACCCTCCGCTTGACGGTCCGGCCTTCTGCCACGTCGAGGGTTACCGGGATACCTTCGGTACCGAGACCACTGGGCCGGTCCAGAGCAAGCACCAGTTCGCCCTCACCGCCCCTGACCGATCCCCGGCCGAAGGCCCGGTCCAGCCAGCCACGAACCACGTCCTCGGATGTTTCGGGTCGGATCGACAACACCAATTGGTCCCACCAGGCATCCGCCTCGAGCAGCCATTCGGGCCAGTGACCGGCCGCAGCCAGGTAGGCAAGGTGCTCGTCGACGTCCACCCATGTGAAAAGACGACCAGGTACCAAGCCTCTGTGGTCCCCGAGGTCGAGCTGTGTTCCCGTTCCGCTGTTCACGCCGTCCATCACTTCCGAGACTCCGAAATCAAGGTACGCAGCGCGCCCAACGCGAGCTTCTGATCATCCGGTTCCAGATCCGCACCGTACCGCCACGCCTCATGCAAAGCGTGGGACTCGACCCTCTGGAGGGCACGACCGTTGACACGTGGTCGGGCGCACCCCTTCAGGGCATTCTGAGTCTCCGGGGACAGCTTGAGTTCCCGTGCCAAGGACCGCAGGTCATGTGTGCGCAGGTCCTCACTGAGTTGTGAGGTGTCGCGCAGGCTTCGTCGGCGCATCACCTCAGCCTTCAGTCCGCACTCGGCGCTGTAGAACAGCAGAAGCCCTCCGGTCGCCTGGTCATCGCCGCCCAAGAGCTTCTCTCCCCCCGTTTCAAGTCGGTCTCGGCTGCGCTCCAACCGCCTCACACCTACGTCGACCATGCGGGTGATGTTACGGCGCAGCGCAGCGCCCCCGCATGCCAGACGGTCTGGGAGAGAAATGGGGAAGCATGCAGGCCAGGGCCCGCAAAGGCATGCTTCAGAGAGCCGCCCTTGCCGCCAGCCAGGTCAGCAGTCGTACGACCCCGGCGGGGCCGTCGACGACCAGGTCGGCGCGGGCTGCGAGTTCTGTGACCTCGGTGGAGCCGCTGCAGACGAGGAGGCCGGGGATGCCGTCCTGGCGGAGTTTCTCGACGGTGGCGAAGGCGGGGAGGTCGCCGAGGTCGTCGCCGGCGTAGAGGACGGACTCGGCGCCGGTGGCGCGGACGTGGTCGAGGAGGGCGACGCCCTTGTCCATACCGGGTGGGCGCAGTTCCAGGACGTAGCGGCCGGGTTCGACGATCAGGCCGTGGCGGGCGGCGAGGGCGGCGAGGGGCTCGCGGAGGGCTTCGAAGGCGGCGAGGGGTTCGGCGGCGCGGCGGGTGTGCACGGCGACCGCCCGGCCGCCCTTCTCCTCGACCCACACGCCCTGCCATCCGCCCGCGGCCTCCAGGACGGCGGGCAGCTCCGCGCGTACGGCGGCGATGCCGGGGTGGGGAGCGGGGGCGGTGATGTGCTGTGTGCTCGCCTCCCAGCGTTCGGCGCCGTAGTGGCCGAGGACGGTGAGGTGGCCGAGACCGCCGGCGCCCTCGAAGCCGCCGTTGCGTACGGCGACGTCGGCGGGGCGGCCGGTGATGACAGCCACGGCGGCGACCCTGGGCGCAAGGGCGGTGAGGGCGGGGAGGGCGTCGGGGTGGGCTCGGGCGTCCTCGGGGTTCTCGACGATCGGGGCGAGGGTGCCGTCGAAGTCGAGGGCGACGAGGGTGGTGGAGGGGCGGGCGAGGATCGCGGCGAGGGCCTCGCGGCCGGCCGTTGTCGTGGGTGCGGGGTCCGTTGAGTGCGTCTCTTGGGTGCCCATACGGTGACGATAGCCGCGGGGCACTGATGCTGGGCGGGGGTGGGTCTCACTCACCCGCGCTTGCGGGGTGCCTCCCCCACTCTCGGCTTCGCTCGAGCGGGGGGACCCCCACCGCCCACCCGTGCCGCCTGGGGGTACCTCCCAGGCCCTTAAGGCACTGGGGGAGGCACGACTGCCCGCAGCTAGCGCTCCGAGCGTCTGGTCTCTCGGACCCTTCTCAGCCTGTTCACCGTTACCGGGTCGTGGGCCAGGGCTCTTGGGTCGTCCAGGAGGGCGTTCAGGAGTTGGTAGTAGTGGACCGGGGAGAGGTCGAGTTCCTCGCGGATGGCTCGTTCCTTGGCGCCGGGACCAGGGAAGGTCCGGCGTTCCAGCGCGAGGATGTTCTCCAGCTGCTCCTGCATACCCGCACCGTAACCCCGGCCACCGACAGCCGGAAGTGGACTAGACCTCTCGCGGGTCTCGGGCCACACTGTTCCCGTGAGACATGTCATCGCCCTCGACGTGGGCGGCACCGGGATGAAGGCGGCCCTGGTCGGCGCCGACGGCACCCTCCTGCACCAGGACCGCCGGCCCACCGGCCGGGAGCGCGGCCCGGGCGCGGTGGTCGACGCCATCCTCGGCTTCGCCGCCGACCTGCGCGCACACGGCGTCGAGCACCTCGGCGAGCCCGCGGCGGCCGCCGGTGTCGCCGTGCCCGGCATCGTCGACGAGGCGGCCGGCATCGCCGCCTACGCGGCCAACCTGGGCTGGCGGGACGTACCCCTGCGCGCGCTCCTCACGGAACGGCTCGGCATCCCCGTCGCCCTCGGCCACGACGTCCGCACCGGCGGGCTCGCCGAGGGCCGGGTCGGCGCGGGCCGAGGCGCGGACCGCTTCCTGTTCGTGGCGCTGGGCACCGGCATCGCGGGCGCGATCGGCGTCGACGGCCGGGTGGAGGCGGGCGCGCACGGCTTCGCGGGTGAGATCGGCCATGTCGTCGTACGGCCCGGCGGGACCCCGTGTCCGTGCGGGCAGCGCGGCTGTCTGGAGCGGTTCGCGTCGGCGGCGGCGGTGTCCGAGGCCTGGGCGGCGGCCTGCGGAGACCCGGAGGCGGACGCGGCGGACTGCGCCAAGGCGGTCGCGTCCGGCGATCCGAACGCCGTCCGGGTCTGGCGGCAGGCGGTGGACGCCCTCGCCGACGGCCTGGTCACCGCCCTCACCCTGCTGGACCCGCGCACCCTCGTCATCGGCGGCGGCCTCGCGGAGGCGGGGGAAACCCTGTTCACCCCCCTCCGGGACGCCGTCCGCGACCGGGTCACCTTCCAAAAACTCCCGGAGATCGTCCCGGCGGCCCTGGGCGACACCGCGGGCTGCCGCGGCGCGGGCCTGCTGGCCTGGGATCTCCTCAACACCACTGACGGCATGGAGGTATTGACCTGATGTCAACCCCCCTAGGGGCGCGGGGCGCTACATCATGCGGCTCCGCCGCGTGGGCGCGACCAGCCACCACGCACCCGCAGCCCGCAGCGGCCGACACCCCCCTGGTGCTCGCCGGTGCCAACGTGGTCACGCCCACAGGAACCGTCAAGGACGGCCAAGTCGCCGTCGACGGCAAGCGCATCACCGGCGCCGCGCCGGCGAACGCTCAGGTCATCGACGTCTCCGGCCACTGGCTGGTCCCCGGCTTCGTGGACCTCCACAACCACGGCGGAGGCGGAGCCTCCTTCTCCGGCACAGCGGAGGACGTACAGAAAGCCATCCGCACGCACCGCGCGCACGGCACCACCACCCTCGTCGCCTCCACCGTCACCGACGACATGGACGTCCTGGTCCGCCAGGCCGGCCTGTTGAGCGAGCTGACCGAGCAGGGCGATCTGGCCGGCATCCACTTCGAGGGGCCGTTCATCTCGCCCTGCCGCAAGGGCGCCCACTCCGAGGCGCTGCTGCGCGACCCGGACCCGGCGGACGTACGCAAGCTGCTGGACGCTGCGCGCGGCGCGGCGCGTATGGTCACGCTCGCCACCGAGCTCCCGGGCGGCCTGGACTCCGTACGTCTGCTCGTCGAACACGGTGTGATCGCGGCCGTGGGGCACACGGACGCGACGTACGAGCAGACGGTTCACGCCATCGAGGCGGGCGCGACGGTCGCCACCCACCTGTTCAACGCGATGCCGCCGCTCGGTCACCGCGCCCCCGGCCCGATCGCCGCTCTCCTGGAGGACGAGCGGGTCACGGTCGAGCTGATCAACGACGGCACCCACCTCCACCCCGCCTCCCTGGAGCTGGCGTTCCGTCACGCGGGCGCGGACCGGGTGGCGTTCATCACGGACGCGATGGACGCGGCCGGCATCGGCGACGGCCGCTATCTGCTGGGCCCGCTGGAGGTCGAGGTCAGCGACGGGGTGGCCCGGCTGGTGGAGGGCGGTTCGATCGCCGGCTCGACCCTGACCCTGGACCGCGCCTTCAAGCGCGCGGTGACCGTGGACCGCCTCTCGGTCGAGGACGCCGTCACCGCCCTGTCCGTGACCCCGGCCCGCGTCCTCGGCCTCTACGACACGATCGGCTCCCTGGACCCGGGCAAGGACGCCGACCTGGTCCTCCTCGACGAGAACTTCGACGTCAAGGGCGTGATGCGCAAGGGCGACTGGGTGGTCGATCCCCAACTGGCCTGAAACATCCCCTCCCACAGGAACGGTGACCGTCCCAAGGTCTGGGCCGGTCGCCCTCCATTTGGCATGATCGGGCCCCGGAAACAGTCGCGCGCCGCAGAACTCGGGGGAGGTCGGCACAGGTGATCCTCACGGTCACGCTGAACACCGCTCTCGACATCACGTACCGCGTCCCGGTCCTGCGGCCGCATGCCGCGCACCGGGTCACGGAGGTGACGGAGCGTCCGGGCGGCAAGGGGCTGAACGTGGCGCGCGTACTGGCCGCGCTGGGGCACGAGGTGACGGTCACCGGTTTCGCGGGTGGGGCGACGGGCCGGGCCGTACGGGAACGGCTCCCGATGTCGATCGGCGACGCGCTCCTGCCCGTGACCGGCGCCACCCGCCGCACGGTCGCCGTCGTGGACGCCCGCACCGGTGACACCACCCAGCTCAACGAGCCGGGCCCGCTCATCACCCCGGCCGAGTGGTCGGCCTTCCAGGAGGCGTACGAGGATCTGGTCGCCGACGCCGACGCGGTGGCCCTGTGCGGGAGTCTGCCGCCGGGGGTGCCGGTGGGGGCGTACGCGGGCCTGGTGCGGACGGCACGGGCGGCGGGGGTGCCGGTCCTGCTGGACACGAGCGGGGAGCCGTTGCGCCGAGGGGTCGCCGCCCGCCCGGACATCGTCAAGCCGAACGCCGACGAACTGGCCGAACTCACCGGCTCGCACGAGCCACTGAGGGCGACTCAGGACGCCCGCCGGCGCGGGGCGCAGGCCGTGGTGGCCTCACTGGGCCCCGAGGGCCTGATCGCGGCAACCGCCGAGGGCCGCTGGCGCGCCACCCCGCCCACCCGCGTCCACGGCAACCCCACGGGCGCCGGCGACTCGGTCTCGGCCGGCCTGCTCTCGGCCCTGGTGGAGGGTCTGCCCTGGGCAGACCGCCTGACCCGGGCCGTCGCCCTGTCCACGGCGACCGTCCTCGCCCCGACGGCCGGCGACTTCGACCGCCCCGCCTACGAGGAACTGCTGGACCGGATCACAGTGACCGGCGAGGCCACCGCGGCCTGAGCCTGCCTGTCCGCCGCTTTCGAACACCGGGTGGCCAGTGACCGGCGCATTGCTGGGCGGCGTCTTCGCCACACCGGCTGCGGCGACCGAGAGGGCCGGCGTGTGGATGACGGACGGCCACAGGTTCACCATACGTGCCAGCGCGAGCACCTCCTCGACGGCGATCGCGAGCATCGGCGACCCTGACACACGGGTTCCTTGCACCACGACTCCGTGCACGAGGAACAACAACGGCGGCTCGTACACCTGCTGGTCCGGCGGCCCTTCGGACAATGACTGGGTCAAGGTGACGTGGAGCGGAAGGACTGGCTGGGTGGCCATCAGGTGCGTTGAGGCCGGCCGTATCTGAAGGATCTGACACGATGGCCGTCGGAGTGCTCGAGCACCTCGGCGGCCATCGGCACGGATCCCCCTCCGGGCGCTACTCCTTGACTTGGCCTTCCTTCAGCCACAGCTGGTCGAGCAGGACGTCGCACTTGTCGCCGCTCTCGCAGGAGATCGAGATGGTGTTCGTGCCCTTGGTGAGCGTCGGGTACGAGTAAGTGGTCGTCCAGCCCTTGGCGAAGTCGCCGTCGGCGGCGTTCGCGTAGTTCTTCATGCTGATCGGGCTGCCGAACTTCTTACCGTTGATGGTGAGCGTCATCGACTGGTCCTCACCGGCGGCGCTGTAGTGCGCGAAGAGCGTGTAGGCGCCGTCGGACGGGATCCCGTTGACCGTCCAGGTCACCGAGGCACCCTGGTTGTTCAGGTTGTTGACGTAGATCCCGCCGTCCGCCCGCGCGCCCTGGACATCGGAGGCGAGCAAGGCGGTGCCGCCCAATTTCAGCGCCTTGGCGTCGATGGTCGGCAGATCCTCCGCGACCTCGCTGGTGGACGACTCGCTCGGTGAGGCGTTCGCGGAGGCGGAGGCCGAGGTGGAGGCCTGGTCGCTCGCCTGGTTCTTGTCGTCGGTGCCGGAGTCGCCGTTGGCCATGGCCACCGCGATACCGATCACGACGGCCGCGACCACGGCGACCGCGCCGATCAGCAGACCCTTGGTGTTGGGGCCGCCGCCACGGCCGCCCCCGCCCTGGGCGGAGTGCTGCCGGACGGTCGGGCCGCCGCCCCCGCCGGGGAACGCCTCGGGCGCGGCGTAGGTCGGGTTGGGCTGGCCGTAGGCGCCCTGCTGGGGTGCCGTGGGCTGGCCGTACTGCCCGTACTGCGCGGTCTGCTGCTGCGGCTGTCCGTACTGGCGCTCACCGACCGCACGCACTCTGCTGACCGAGTTGGGGTAGCCGTAGCCACCGGAGGGCGGCTGGGCGCCGTTGGCCTGGCCGTCGGCGTAGAGGTAGCCGAACGGGTCGTCGTCCTCGGGCGGACTCGCGCCGTTGTTGCCGGGCGTCATCCCTTCGTACTCCTCAACAGGTGCGGGGCTGATGCGATGCAAGGTGCGGATGGCGAGCCTACCCGGTCCAGCTGCCCCGAACGGGTGACCCGGATCGCATCAGCTCGGCGACCTGGGGGCTGGCCTGGTGGTTCGTCGGTGTTTCACCCCGCACGTCTGTGCTGTTTGGGACGAGATCGTTTCTCGACGTACATCCGTTCGTCGGCGGACTTCAGGACTTCGTCGGCGGTCATCCCGCAGTGCGCCCATCCGATGCCGAAGCTGGCGCCCACCCGGACGGCCCGGCCCTCGGCGCGGATCGGCTGGATGATCTCGTTGCGCAGGCGTACGGCGAGGTCGGCGGCGTCGGCGCGGCCGAGGCCGTCGGCAAGGATGACGAACTCGTCGCCGCCGAGCCGGGCGACCGTGTCGCCGTCGCGGACGGCCCGGGACAGGCGCCGGGCGACCTCGATGAGGACGGCGTCGCCCGCGTTGTGCCCGAACCGGTCGTTGATCGACTTGAAGCCGTCGAGGTCGCAGAAGAGGACCGCGAGCCCCTTGGTGCCGTCGTCGCGCGCGGCGTCCTCGGGGGCGGCGGTGTGGACGTGGTGGTCGTAGCCGTCGTAGGACTCGGCGCCGCCCGGGCGGTAGTCGAAGCCGTGGCCGTTGGCGTCGAAGGCGGGGTGGCCGTACGTCTGGTCCATGGCGTCGACGGCGGCGGGGTGGGTCGACTGGGGGCGCGAACAGATCCGGGAGGAGAGCCTGGAGCGCAGTTCGGCCGAGTTCGGCAGCCCGGTGAGGGAGTCGTGCGAGGCGCGGTGGGCGAGCTGGAGCTCGCGGCGCTTGCGTTCCTCGATGTCCTCGACATGGGTGAGGAGGAAGCGGGGCCCGTCGGCGGCGTCGGCGACGACGGAGTTGCGCAGGCTGACCCAGACGTAGGTGCCGTCCCGGCGGCCGAGGCGCAGCTCGGCGCGCCCGCCCTCGGCGGACGTACGGAGCAGGGTGCCTATGTCCTCGGGGTGGACGAGGTCGGAGAAGGAGTAGCGGCGCATCGTGGAGGCCGGGCGGCCCAGGAGGCGGCACAGGGCGTCGTTGGTGCGCAGGATCCGCCCGTGCTGGTCGCCGCCCATCTCGGCGATCGCCATGCCGGAGGGGGCGTACTCGAAGGCCTGGCGGAAGGACTCCTCGCTGGCGCGCAGGGCCTGCTGCTCACGCTCCAGGCGGACCAGCGCCCGCTGCATGTTCGCACGTAGACGCGCGTTGCTGATGGCGATGGCGGCCTGGAAGGCGTACATCTGGAGCGCCTCGCGGCCCCAGGCGCCCGGCAGCCGGCCGTTGCGCGGCCGGTCCACGGACAGGACGCCGATGAGCTCGCCGCAGGTGCCGCCGCCGGGCGGGGCCGGGGTGTACATGGGGGCGAAGAGCCGGTCGGAGGGGTGCCACTCGCCCTCGAAGCGGGGAGCGGGCCCGTCGGTGTACCACTGCGGTACGTCGTCGTCGTCGAGGATCCAGCCCTCGGAATGGGGTATGTAGATCAGATCGCCCCAGGTCTCACCCATGGCCAGGCGGCGCTCCCAGGAGGTGCGCGAGCCGACCCGGCCGGTGATGAGGGCCTCGGCGGCGGGGTTGCCGGAGAAGGCGGCCACCACGAGATCCCCGTCGGGGCGCACGAGGTTGACGCACGCGAGCTCGTAGCCCAGCGCGCTGACCACGCCGTCGGCGACGGTCTGCAGTGTTTCGGCCAGGCTGCGGGCCCTGTTCATGTCGGCCATGACCTGGTGCAGCTGTCGCAGGGACGCAAGGCGGACGTACGGCTCCGACTCGGTCTCCATGCTTCGCCCTCCCCCCGAGACTTCGCAGCGAATCAAGGGTTGTCTTCGGCGTAACGTTCGTTTCTGTCGTTCCAGTCCGTTGCGTATGTCCTAGTGACACCTCCGCCACTGAATCACAGCGCGCTGCCCACTCGGTACACAGGGTCAACAATTAATGCGTCTTGTGACTCAAGTCACAGATGAACGTGAACATTTGAGTGGAGTTTCTGCGTTTTCCCTGTGTGTTTACTGAACACAGCAAGCGCACAACAACAAGCGCACAACAAATCGGTCCACGTCGGTCCACGGTCCTACGACCCTACTCGGCCCGAGGTCCGATGCGGCGCGCCGGGCTCCGACACTAGCGTTCCGGGCGTGGCTACCGACGTACTGAAGACCTCTCCCGTCCCCGCCTTTGGGCATCCTGTGGGAGTGAGCAGCGAAGAGTTCCGGGCGGTGATGTCCCGGCTGGCCGGCGGGGTGGTCCTGGTGACCGCGCAGGAGCCGCCGCTGGACCCGGACGACCCCGGGGCGCCCTCCGGCGAGTACGCCGGCATGACGGCGACGGCGTTTCTCTCGGTCTCCCTGGACCCGCCCCTGGTGCTGGTCAGCTTGCGCACGGGCTCCCGGATGGACGACGTACTGGACGAGCAGCCGCTGTGGGCGGTGTCGGTGCTCTCGGAGAGCCAGCGGCACATCGCGGGCCGCTTCTCCATGAAGGGCCGGCTCAGCGACCGGCTGCTCTTCGAGGACATCCCGTACGTCCGCGGCGAGGCGACCGGGGCGCCTCTGGTGGGCGGTGCGCTGGGCACGGTGGAGTGCCGCACCGAACAGCGGGTGGAGGCGGGCGACCACACGCTCGTGATCGGGCGGGTGCTGACGGCGCGGGTGCCGAGTGCGGACGGCGGTCCGCTGGTGTATTTCCGGGGCCGGTACCGGCAGTTGGACTGAACGGAATTCAGTGGCCGGGTGTTGACCGGCCGTCTTACTTTCCCCGGATGACGAACACATCGGGGACTTCTCTCAGGCTCGAAGAAATCACCTCCACGAATCTCGACGCGGCTCTCGCCGTCAAGGTCGGCCCCGAGCAGGAATTCGCAGTCGCACCCGTTGTGAAGTCGCTCGCCGAGGCATATGCGCATCCCGGAGTGGCCTGGCCCCGGCTGATCATGGACGGCGACCGCCCCGTCGGCTTCCTGATGGCCTTCTTCGACATCGACTGGCATCTCGACGGCAGCGTGTTCCGCTCCGGCCTGTGGCGCCTGAACATCGCGGCGGGGGAACAGGGACGGGGTTACGGCCGTTTCGCGGTGCAATCGGTCGCCGAGGAGATCCGCCACCGGGGCGGCAAGGAGCTCTACGTCACGTGGCACGAGGGCGGACACGGCCCGGAGGGCTTCTACCTCGGGCTCGGCTTCCGCAGGACCGGGGAGATGAGCGGGGACCAGGCGGTGGGCGTGCTGGCGCTGGGCTGAGTCTCAGCAGGTGCCCTGGGCGTGGGCCCGGCACTCCTCCAGAAAGTCCAGCAGGCGCAGGTGGTGGCGGCGGGCGACGCGGCCCAGGCTGATGTTGTGGCCGGCGCCCGGCTCGTGGTCGACGCGGACCAGCGGCGCGGCGAGGCAGTTGGTCAGCTCCCGCAAGGCGTCAGGATCCCAGGCCCACAGCCTCTCGTACTCCGCGAAGGTGAAGCGCACCGGAACACGGATGCGCCGGGCCACCTCTGCGTACCGGCCCGGCCAGTCGGGGATCTCCTCGGCCTCGCGGCGCGGGACGGGGGCGACGAAGTCCCGCGCCAGCCGGAGGGTGTCGGGCGGGTACAGCGTGAGCGGCCCCCAGTGCAGCCGGTGGTCGGGGCGGTGCCCGAGGGCGGCCAGCCGTTCGGGCGGTACGGCCCAGCGGGCGCCGACCCCGGAGACGTCCACGCCGAGGAGCCGCTCGTCCCGCCGCGCCGTCGCCGCCGTGGTCAGTGCGACCTTGCCGCCCAACGAGTGACCCACGAGGAGGAAACCCGCCCCCGTGAGGCGTTCGGCGGCGTACCCGCGCAGGGCCGCCCGGACGTAGCCGGCCTGTTCGGCCAGGCGCAGTCCGTGCGGCAGACGGCGCGCTGAGATGCCGTAGCCGGGACGGTCGAGGGCGAGGGCGGCGTATCCGGCGTCGGCGGCGAGGGAGAGCAGGGAGGTGGAGGCGTCGGCCTGCCCGTGGAAGTAACCGGCGGCCATCCCGCTGCCGTGGAGGGCGACGATGACGGCGCGGGGCGGGGCGACCGGGGGAAGCGCGAGCAGCCCGGAAAGGCGGATGTTCCCGGCGGGGAGCTCGACCAGCCGAACGGGCGGCTGCGCGTCGGCGGCCGTGACCGTCGCTGGGCCTGTGCCCACGGCTGCGGCTGTTGTCGTGGTCGTGGTCGTTTCCGGAACGGGCTGCGCCATGGGGTGGTCTCCTCGGTCCAGGCTCTGCCGTCCACTGTCACACCGGCCTCGACGGCGTGCGCGGCGACGACAGCCCGTTCAGAGCGCGCGTTCCGGGCCTGTGCCCGGCCCCGCTACGCCCAGTCCCGGCCGGTCCTCCCCCGCTTGGTCTCGGACCGTTGCTTCTTCTCCCGCAGCCGCCGCTCGTTGATCCCGCGCGGAATCCTGGTCGGCCGACGCGGCTTCGGCGGGGGCGCGGCGGCCTCGGCGAGGAGGGCGGCGAGGCGTACGGCGGCGGTCTCGCGGTTGCGCCACTGCGAACGGTGCTCGGAGGCACGCACGCTGACGACCCCGTCGACGAGACGTGCCGCGAGCCGCTCCAGCGCCCGCGCCTTCCACACCTCGGGAAGGGCCTCGGTACGGGCGAGGTCGAACCGCAGCTCCACCTGCGAGTCACTGGTGTTGACGTGCTGCCCGCCCGGCCCCGAGGACCGCGAGAAACGCCACATGAGCTCGGCCTCGGGGAGGGAGACGGAGCCGCGGATGAGATAGGGACCGGACATGCCGTACATGTTCCCGTCGCTGACCGGTCCACGTCACGCGAATTAGCGGAGACGGGAAAGTAAAGAAAGTAAAGACACGGGAACCTTCAGCACCCTTGCCTGCGTTCCTTGGGATAGCTGTAGCTTCGTGCCGCACGAGTCGGTACGAAGCCCGTACGCAACGAGGGAAGGACTCCCAACCATGGCTGTAAGCCTGTCCAAGGGTGGCAACGTCTCGCTCACCAAGGAGGCTCCGGGCCTGACCGCAGTCACCGTGGGCCTCGGCTGGGACGTCCGCACCACCACCGGCACGGACTTCGACCTCGACGCCTCCGCGATCGCGGTCAACCCCCAGGGCAAGGTCTACTCCGACGCCCACTTCGTCTTCTTCAACAACAAGCAGACCCCGGATAGCACGATCGTCCACACCGGTGACAACCGCACGGGTGAGGGCGCGGGCGACGACGAGGCGATCAACGTCAACCTGGCGGGCCTCCCCGCCGACATCGACAAGATCGTCTTCCCGGTCTCGATCTACGACGCGGAGAACCGCTCGCAGAACTTCGGCCAGGTCCGCAACGCCTACATCCGCATCATCAACCAGGCCGGCGGCGCCGAGATCGCGCGCTACGACCTCTCGGAGGACGCGGCGACCGAGACCGCCATGGTCTTCGGCGAGCTGTACCGCAACGGCGCGGAGTGGAAGTTCCGCGCGGTCGGCCAGGGCTACGCCTCCGGCCTGGTCGGCATCGCCCAGGACTTCGGCGTGAACGTCTGACGGACGACGCTGTCCTGACAGTGTGTGCACAGTCTCAGCGACACGCCGTGCGGACGGCGTGTCGCTGAGACTCTCGCGCCAATTTGAGGGGAAGGCAGGGCGCCAGCCGTGCCCACTGCTCGTCGGTCAGCCAAGCGCATACGTCCCGCTCGTGGTCACCGAGGTTGGCAGGCGGTGGCCAGCACGGAGACGGTGACCTGATCGGGCAGAAAGCCGTCACCGTTCAGGTCTGCACGGTTCACGTGGCGTGCGCTCGGCGTCATCGCCACCAGGTCCAGGGCATCGAGCCTGGTCAGGGTCGCGTGGTACTCCACCTGTTCGGTGACGGCGGCCTCGAAGAAGGGGTCCAGCGCCCGGTGCAGGCGCTGTTCCTTGGCCGGGTCGATCGTGATCACCGCAGGCAGCCGGCCGCGCAGCTCGGTCAGGTGCCGCCCGGTGGGACGGACTGCCCCTGACCCCGGGCATGACCCAGATACGCCAGAAACCCGCCACCGGGTGATCTTGGGGTCCTGTGGGTGGCGTGCTCCTTGACGAGGCGGGTCCAGCCAGCCCCACAGGACTTGCCACATGCAGTTGTAACGAATATGGTTACGACCAGAATGGAGCGGTACGGGAGGTGGAGTCCGACATGAGTGCCAACAGCAGGCTGACCATCGCGGCGCACACCCTGACATGGATCGGGTTGTATCAGCGGCGTGGCCACGAGGTCGCCACCTCCGAGCAGATCGCGACGAGCGTCAACACCAACCCCGTGGTGATCCGCCGCCTGCTGGGTGAGCTGCGCAAGGCCGGCCTGGCCGATTCGCGGCGAGGAGCGGGGGCGGGCTGGATGCTCGCGCGGGACCTGGCGGCGATCACTCTGTTCGACGTCTATCAGGCGATCGAACCGGGGCCGGTCTTCGCCCTGCATCGCGCGACACCGGACCCCGAGTGCGTCGTAGGGCACGGCATCGGGCCGGCAATGACCGCCGTGTACGACGACGTGGAGGCCGCCCTGTGCAGGGAGCTGGCCAAGACCACGCTGGAGGACGTGCTGCGGGACGTCTTGAAAGCCGCCTGACCTCGGACCGTCGACTTCCCTCGATCGAGGGGAGTCGCATTCCACGCCCATTGATGTAACCAAAACGGTTACGCCAACGAAGAGATAGAAGACAAGGACGATGACAACAGACACTCAGACCTCGCGGACCGTGGCCGAGGAGTTCCTGGAGCGCCTCGGCAGGCAGGACCCCGATGGCATCCAGGAACTGTTCTCCGAGGAGATCGACTGGCACGTCCCCGGCAGTGACGCGCTGCCCTGGACCGGGCGCCGTACCCGCCGGGAGGAGGTCGCGCCGTACTTCACCACGATGTGGCCGCACTTCGCCCACGGCCAGAGCAAGGTCGTACTGGAGCGCTTCATCGTCGACGGTGGTGACGTGGTGCTGCTGGCGATCTTCACACACACCGCCGCGGCCAGCGGCAAGGAGTTCACCACACCGGTCGCCATGCACCTGGCGGTCGAGGACGGCCGGATAGCTCGCATGCACCTGTACGAGGACACGCTGACCGTCGCCGAGGCGTTCAACGCCGGCTGAGCGGAGGCTCAGGGACCCCCGCGGCCCGGGGCAGCCGGGCATGTGCGTAGAGGGTCAGCCGAGACACGGCCGAAGCTGTCGGCGGATCTCTCTCCCCGGTCGCATGCAGGCGTCCCCAGTCGTCAGACCAGGTAGTGCCATGCCGCGTACTCCTCGGCGGGCCGACGCGACTCCTCAAACGAATCAGGTCGAAACGGTGCCCTATGGAAACCACGAGCATCGGCAACACGGAAAGCGGAACGGACCATGAACGAAAACGACCTCCACGCGCAGCGCGAAGCAACAGCCATCCAGTACTTCCGCCTGGTCGATGCCGCCGATCCGGCACTCCTCGAACTCTTCGCGGACGACGCGCAGATGTTCTTCCCGAAGTTCGGAACCGCCAAGGGCCTGGCGCAGATCGGGGCCTTCGCCCAAGGCTTCGCCCGGGGCATCGCTGACATCGAGCACGACATCGCGCACTTCAACGTCCTCACGTCCGGCGACTACGTCGTCGTCGAAGGGGCTGTCAAGGGAGAGACGACATCCGGTGTGGAGTTCCCCGACGGATCCTCATCCTTCGGACTCTTCTGCAACGTGTTCGAGTTCCAGGGCGAAAAGATCAAGAGGCTCCACATCTACGAAGACCCCGACTTCGCAGGCACCCACACAGACGGAGCGTCCTGGGGTCAGTCCGTACGTGACAACATGTAGCCGGTACAACCTGTTCGTGACTGCACCAAGGGGACCGATGAGCTCCGCTCTCCCCCCGCGCGTCAGCGGCCAGCCGGATTCCCCCGCTCGGGCGAGCAATGCTCAAGACCTGTGGATCGGCCCAGGGACGGACGCGGAGGGCGTACCTTCCCGATTGATCCTTTGATGGTCACCGAGTAGGCCCGCGTTGCAGCGCGGGTCGGGAAGGCACGCCCGTGCTCAGCGTAGTGAACGCCGCCGGCTCCACCGAGTCCGGCTCCCTGATCGACGAGATCGTGCGCGAGGGCGCCCGCCGGATGCTCGCCGCCGCGCTGGAGGCGGAAGTCAACCAGTACATAGCCGAGTTGGCGGCCGAGACCGACGAGCGCGGACGGCGCATGGTGGTCCGCAACGGCCACCATCGGCCTCGGACCGTGGTCACCGCCGCAGGTCCGGTCGAGGTGAAGGCACCGCGGGTGAACGACCGCCGCGTCGACGACGAGACCGGCGAGCGCAAGCGGTTCCCCTCGAAGATTCTGCCGCCGTGGTGCCGCAAGTCGCCGAAGATCTCCGAGGTACTCCCGCTGCTCTACCTGCACGGACTGTCGTCCGGCGACTTCGTCCCGGCGCTGGAGCAGTTCCTCGGCGGCACGGCCGGGCTGTCGCCCGCGACAGTGACCCGGCTGACGAAGCAGTGGAGCGACGACCACGCCGCCTTCCAAGACCGCGACCTGTCCGACCGCGACTTCGTCTACGTGTGGGCCGACGGCGTGCACCCGAAGGTCCGGCTCGGCCAAGCACATTCGTGCGTGCTGGTCCTGCTCGGCGTCCGTCTGGACGGCACGAAGGAGCTGATCGCCCTGGCCGAGGGGCTGCGGGAGTCCACCGAGTCGTGGGCGGACCTGCTGCGCGACTGCCGCCGCCGCGGCATGCGCGACCCGGAGCTGGTGGTCGGCGACGGCGCGATGGGCCTGTGGAAGGCCCTGGCCGAGGTGTTCCCCGCCGCACGGCATCAAAGGTGCTGGGTCCACAAGGCTCGAAATGTCACGAACGCACTGCCGAAGTCCGCACAGCCGGGCGCGACGAAGGCGATGCAGGAGATCTACAACGCCGAGAATCGCGCCCACGCCGAGAAGGCGATCGAGGCCTTCGCCCGCACCTACGGCGCCAAGTGGCCAAAGGCCGTTGTGAAGATCACCGACGACCGGGACGAGCTGCTGGCGTTCTACGACTTCCCGGCCGAGCACTGGCTCCATCTACGAACCACGAACCCCATCGAGTCGACGTTCACCACGGTCAAGCTCCGCACCAAAGTCACCCGCGGGGCCGGCAGCCCGGCCGCCGCCCGGGCCATGGTGTTCAAGCTCGTCGAGTCCGCCCAGGAACGCTGGCGCGCGATCACCGGCGCCCACCTCGTGCCCCTGGTCCGGTCTGGGGCCCGGTTCGAGAACGGCGCCCTGGTCGAGCACGCCGAGGCAGTGGCGTGAAAGACCGGCCGCGTCAAAGAAGCTGGCAACTGCTCGGCTGCGGATGGGCATCGTGTGAGACTTGCGGCATGGACATGGGGCGGGAGTCACGCTGGGAGAAGGACGCAATGACGGTGGAGATCGTCTTCGCCTTCGTGACGGGCACCCTACTGGCTGTGGCCGTGTTCGCGGTGGCATTGATCCCAGCACTGCTCCTCGGCGTATCTGAGTCGACGAGGAAGGCCATGCTGATGGGAGGCGCCTTGGCCGGCGCGGCTGCCTGGACATGGCGTCTGGTGTCGGTACTGCTCCGGTTCGACGCACACCGCCGTCAAGGCCGCTGAGCTCCACGAGGAAGTCGCGGCATTTCCCGCCTATGGCGTGTAGTTGCAGCGCCAGCAGTGGGTTCCTCAGCGATCCACAGGTCTTGACAATTGCTCTGCGCGGAACATGGGAGCCGTGTTTCGATACGCGCAGCAGTACGCCGGTGCCAGCCAGTCCCGCATCGCCGCAGCGGCAGGCATGACACAGGCCCGAGTCAACGAGATCATCAACGGTCGCCGGGAGGTATCCCGGCTGGACGTTTACGAACGCATCGCCGACGGTCTGCGCATGCCGGACGACGCCCGCCACTTACTCGGCTTGGCCGCGAGCCGGGAGAAGCGGACCGGAGGCCCCGCCTTCGATCTAGCCGCCTTCCCTGAAGTCGTCCGTGTCTACGCCGCTCAGAACTCTGCGGCCATCGAGATACAGCAGCAGGCCCGTGAAGCAACGGAGCTGGATGTACTGGCTGTTCGCGGGCTCGGACTGATCGGGCTCAACGACAGCCTGCTACGTGCCTGCCTGCCGCGAGAGCAAGGTGGAAGTGGCCTCAAGGTCAGGGTCGCACTCCTCGATCCAGACAGCGATGCCCTGACACAACGCGCGGCCGAAATCGGAGAGTCCGCCGAATCTCTTGCCGGCGGCGTGCGATTGGCCGAGGCGCGGTTGCGTGAGCTGGCAGGCTCCTGCGACATCAGCGTCTGGCGCTACCACACGCTGCCGACTTGGCGGCTCATTCGCATGGACTCCACCATGTTTGTCGGAGCCTTCGACGCAGGACGGGAAGGACACGAGTCGGCGACGTACAAGGTCATGGAAACTCCACACGGACCGCTGTTTCGCGGCTTCCGGAGGATGTTCGAGGCAGTCGTCGCCGGTGCACAACGCACGGTCTGACCTGGAAGGGGAGCGGTTCGTGATCGAAGCGGAGTTGAAAGCCAGGGTGCACGCACCCGAGATGGTCGTGCAGCAACTTGACGCGCGCGCAACGGCCCGTGTCGAGATGTACCGAGACACCTACTACGACCGCCCCGATGGTTCGCTGAAGAAGGCGGACGAGGAGTTGCGGGTCAGGACGGTACACGGTGCCGACTGCACGCGGACGGTACTCACGTTCAAGGGCGCTGCGGTTGACGAGGAGTCCGGATCCAAACCTGAGCACGAAACCCGCGTCGAGGATGCGGAGGCGATGCACGCCATCCTGCGTGGCCTCGGGCACGTGGAGATCATCGCGTTCGAGAAGCACTGCCGCAACTACGAGTTCGAAGCACGCGGTCGCCAGATGCTCGCCACCCTCGTGCGCGTGCCTGAGATCAATGGCACGTTTCTCGAGCTGGAGACCCTAGTCGACGAGGACGAGGTGAACGCGGCCCTGGACGACATCCGCTCCGTTCTGCTTGAGCTCGGGCTCAGGCCCGAGGACCTGACGCGGGAAACCTATACGGGCGCGGTGGCGGCGCGACGAGGTGCGGCCCTGACGTAACGTATCAAGGCGAGCATCCCGACGGGAGCCACCGCGAGTACGTCGCCGGGCGCCTCGCCTTCGCGGAGGAGTATGTCGCCTTGGACGTCGGCGAGTTCGATGCAGTTCTCGCCTTCGACGCCCGAGAAGGTCGACTTCTGCCACTGCACTGTCATGTGCGGATCCTCAAAGCTCGTGTGCGATGTCATGGATGAACTGCCGGGACCCGGACTCCCCGAGCGACAGCCTCTCGGCATTGTCGAGCAGAAGCCTGTAGCGCTTGACTTCGGCCTCCGCTCCCAAGAAGACGCCGCCCCTCGGGCTGTCCAACTGCACGGTGTCGAGCTGCGGAACGATACCTCCGGCGTACATCGGCTGATTGGTGGCCTCGATGAACTCCTCGCAGGTGAAGGGCAGGACCCGCAGCGACACCGCAGGCCATTCCGAGGCCTCCAGCAGGTACTCCAACTGCCCTTTGGCGACCGCGCGTCCACCGAAGCGCATCCGCAGAGCCGCCTCGTGGATCACCACCTGGAAGGGGGGAGGTGACTCCCGCTCCAGCACACCTCGCCGCCTCATACGGAACTCGACCCGCACATCGACCTCCCCATCGGGAAGCGTCGGCGTGTAACTGCGGTGGATCGATCGGACGTAGCCCTCGGTTTGGAGAATCCCGGGCACATTCACCAATTGGACGCTCCGTAGGTACCGGGCGTGATGCTCAAGTTCCGCCACATTCAGGAAGCCGGGCGAAAGCAATCCCCGGTACTCATCCCACCAGCCGTTTCCCCGAGACTCCCGGGCGATGGCACACAGGGCCTCGATCAGGTCGCGGTCGTCACATGCGTAGAAGACAGCCAGTCGCCGAATGCGCCCTTCGCTGACGCCGATCCGCCCCGACTCCATGTGGCTGATCTTCGCCTGGTCGACGGAGAGCAGCCCGGCGGCCTCACGTGCGGTCTTACCGGCGAGTTCACGCAGCTTCCGCAACTCGGCACCCAGGCGGGCCTGACGGGCTGTGGGGATATCTCTCTGCGGCATGGCCCGATCCTCTCAGCGACCGCCTCCGGTTGGTTGCGGGCAGCTGGCTCCACTCACACGAGTGAACCTCCCGGAGGCAACCTTGCTACGTAGCAATCTTGCCCCCTACGTTCATGGCAACGCGGCAAGCCGGTAATCCCGCAGTGCAGTCACCCCCGCGTGCCCGAGCCACGGCGGCCCACCCGCGCAACCCCACGGTTCAACAAGGAAGTTGAAGCCCATGCACCCCAGACCGATCGACCCGCAGAACTACCACCTCACCGTCCCCTCCACCCCCCCTCACCCCCAAGATCTGCCGAGACACCGTCGCCCTCTTCCTCACCGCCCACGGCCACACCCTCGACCTCGCCGACACCGCTCGCCCCCTCGTCTCCGAGCTCGTCACCAACGCCGTCGTGCATACGACCACCCCGAATCTGCGCCTTCTGACGTCCGTCACGGCCGACAGGGTGCGGGTCTTCGTCTACGACGAGGGGGCCACGGAGTTGCCTGCGGCACCCGCGCCGGCCGGCGACAGCGAGAGCGGTCGGGGTCTGCTCCTGGTCGACGCCCTCGCGGCCGACTGGGGCGCCGGATACCCGAGTCACGCACCACCCGTATACGGCAAGCGTGTCTGGTTCGAACTCCGTACCCCCCGGCCCGCCGCCCCCGACTAGCCTGCCCCCGTGATCCTCGAATCCCTCCCCCTCACCCCCGACCACGACATCCCCGCCCCGCTCCTCACCGAACTCACCGCTCTCTACGCCTCGAACCGTGAGTTCCAGGCGCTCAGCGGTGACTTCCCGGATCCGGACGACATCCGGCCGGAGCAGGTGGCGGCGGCGTTGGCGGAGGAGCTGGCCCATCCAGAGGTGGAGGTGTTGCTCGCGCGGAGCGAGGGGCGGCTGGTCGGGGTCGCGATCACGCTCGCCCACCATCCCGACCCGGCCGATCCGGACCCCTGGATCGGGCTGCTGATGGTCGACGCCGGGACGCACGGGCAGGGGTACGGGCGGCGGATCGCCGAGCGGGTCGAGGAGCGGTTCCGGGAGGGCGGCCGTACGGCTGTACGGCTCGCCGTGCTCGACGCCAATCCCAAGGGGCTCGCCTTCTGGACGGCCCTCGGGTACGAGGTCGCAGGGCACCGGCGGGATCTGCAACTGGGGCGGCCCTGCGCGGTGCTGCGCAAGAAGCTCCGCCCCTGACACCCTCAGGGCAGTTCCGGCTTGCCCTTGCCGTACAGCCAGTCGTCCCAGATCTCCTCGATCTCGTCGAAGTCCTCGTCGGGTGCCTGTTTCTCGACGTACGCCGTGAAGTCGTCGGTGTCCGCGGTGCCATGGCGGTGGGTGGCGGTCCAGCCCTGGACGAGGTCGTAGAAGGTGTCGTCGCCCACGGTCCGGCGGATGCGATGGATGATCATCGCGCCGCGCTGGTAGACGGGGTCGGACGAGATGTCGGCGGCGGTCGGGGGGTCGCCGGGCGGGAAGTCCCACAGGTCGGGGTAGTCGTCCTCGCCGTTGTCGTAGAGGTCGGTGAAGGTCTCCTCCGCCGTGGCGCCGCCCTCGTCCTCCTCCCACAGCCACTCGGCGTACGTCGCGAAGCTCTCGTTGAGCCACATGTCCCGCCAGGTCCTCGGGGTGACGGAGTCGCCGAACCACTGGTGGGCGATCTCGTGGACGAGGGTGGCGGTGTCGGGGGCGCCGGGGAAGACGGGGCGGTTCTGGGTCTCCAGGGCGTAGCCGGCGTCCTCCGGGCGGTCGACGATCGCGCCGGTCGAGGAGAACGGGTAGGGGCCGAAGTTGAGCCGCGCCCAGTCCATGACCTCGGGGAGCCGGGCGAGCACCTCGCGGCTCGCGGACTTCTGTGACGGGTCGACCGCGACGTACACCGGCAGGCCGTCCTTGGTCGTGGAGCGGGTGACGGTGTAGCGGCCGATCGCGAGGGTGGCCAGATAGCTCGCCATGGGTTCGCGGGTGTGCCAGGTGAAGGTCCTGCGGCTGCCGGTCGTCCTCTCGCCGGCCGGCTCGCCGTTCGAGACCGCCGTCAGGTCCTTCGGGACCGTGACCGCGATGTCGTACGACGCCTTGTCGGAGGGGTGGTGGTTGCCGGGGAACCAGGCCATGGAGCCGACCGGCTCACCGAGGGCCAGCGCGCCGTCCGCGGTGCGCAGCCAGCCCTCCGTCGAGCCGTCGGGGTCGCTGATCGGCCGCGGGGTGCCGGAGTAGGCGACCGTGACGCGGAACGTCTCGCCCTTGTCCAGGGGATGGGCCGGGCGGACCTTGAGTTCCTGGCCGCTGCGGCTCCAGTCGGCCCGGGTGCCCTCGACCGTGACCTCCTTGACGTCCAGGCCCTTCAGGTCCAGGTGGAAGGAGTCGAGGTCCTGGCCGGCGCGGGCCGTGATCGCCGCCGAGGCGGTCAGCGCCGGGGCGCCTTCCGGGTCGTAGGCGAGGGTCAGGCCGTAGTGCGTGACGTCGTATCCGCCGTTGCCGGACTTGGGGAAGTACGGGTCGCCGACGCCCGCCGCCCCGTCGGCTCCCTGTCCGCCGCCGCCCGAGCAGGCCGTGAGGAGGAGCAGCACGAGGACCGAGCGCACGTATCGGGGCACAACCGCGATCCTACGAGGGCATGACACCATCACCCTCGTGCTCGACATCGGCTACGCCCTCTCCAACCGCTTCCCGGACCCGCCGCAGACCGACTACCGCCGCGCCGACGTCCACGCGCTGCGGCACGACCTGTTCTGCGGTGACGTCTATCTCGCCGACACCAAGGCGGACCGGGAGTTGTCCACAGCCTGGGGATGGGTGCCGGTGCTGGACTTCGCGTGGGCGCTGTGCGACATCGTGGAGCGGATCGACCAGGACCCGGCGGGCTCCCGCGCCTCCCGCCCCCAGTACGCCGAGCTGGACTTCACCGAGTCCACCGACCGCATGCTCTTCGAGCGCCGCTTCGGCTGGGTGGACATCGAGGCCGACTGGATGCCGGCCGAGGAACCCCCGCTGACCTTCTCCCACACCGAACTGCGCCGCGAGTCCCGCGACTTCCTCCACGACCTCCTCGCCGATCTGATCGACCTCCACGAGGACCTGGGCGAGAACCCGGCGATCTGGACCCTCCAGGCCCGCTTCCCCCGGCTGCGCTGACCGCGCGGCCTGCCGGTGTGCGCCCTTGCGCCCCCTGCCGTTCCGGTGAAGCGGTCGTTGTCCCTGATACGTGGCATACGCCAACGGCAACACCTCCGCCGGGGGCCGTCACCGTGGCGGCCCCCGGCGTACGGCACGGACGTGTGCGCCGAACCTGCGACACCCACGAAAGGGCGTGCCATGGCCGCTGTCCCCGACGGTCTCTACCAGATCGCGTTCACCGACGAACAACTCCTCACCGCGCTGGGGCCGGAGCCCGGTGCCCCCCTCGCGCTGCTGCCCGAGGGCCAGGGCCTCCAGGAGTGGCAGGTCCGCAGCGACGGCAACTCCGGGCACATGATCTCGTCGATCAGCACCCACCTGCCGCTCTTCGTCAGCTACGAGGGCGAGCCCGACCTGCACGAGCTGACGATGCTGCGGGCCGACGAGCGCACCTGGGATCTGCTCCCCTCGGCGGAGCCGAACAGTTTCCGCATCGGCGTGCCGAACGCCCCCATGCGGCTCGGCATGAGCCTGCTGCGCATCTTCCCGCCGCGCGTGGCCCTCGCCCCCGAGTACGGCGACCCCTACCAGGCCTGGACCTTCCGCAAGGTCGGCTGAACCGGCAGGGCTGCTGAACGGAGGGCTGTGGCGTCGGGCGTCCGGGCGGCGGCCGTCGCCTCAGCCCTCCATCTCAGCCCTCCATCTCAGCCCTCCACTCTGATCCCCAGCTGCCCCGCCAGCACCGGCGCCAGATCCAGCAGCTGGGCCATGCTGATCACCGCACCCGACAGCCGGTCCACGCCGGCCGCGACACCCAGTTCGGCCGCGCCTCGCAGGTCGACGTCGGTCAGGGTCGCCGCCGTGAAGTCCGCCGCCCTCACCGCGCAGTCCACGAACTCCACCCGCTCCAGCCGGGCCCCGCCGAAGTCCGGCTCGACGAGCACACAGCCCTGGAACACTACGTCCCGCAGCCGCGCCTGCCGCAGATTCAGGAAGTCGATCTTCCCGCCGCGGACCAGCACCCGCTCCAGCACGGCGCCGTACAGCTGCGTACCGCCGAGGCGGGCCTCCGCCAGCTCGACGTCACGCAGGGTCGCGTCCGCGAGATCGGTGCCGACGCCCCGTATGCCGGTGAGGACCGAGTCGAGAAAGCGGGCGTGTCCGAGCCGCGCGCCGTCCAGCGCGCACTCCGTCAGGGCGCAGTCCATGAAGCGGGCGCCCGCGCCGTCCTGCCCGGCGAGGTCCAGCTCCCGGAACTCCACCCCGTCGTAGTCCCCGTCGGGCTCCAGCTCCCCTCCCCCGAACGGCTCCAGCGCGGGCAGCCGCATCCCCGGCCGCCGCGCCCCCTTCACTCCCGCCCCGCCGGTCCCACCGCTCGCTCGTTTCGCCATGCCCCCATCGTGCACCGCGCCACTGACAGTCCCCCCTGACCTGCGCCTTCCCGCCCGCCCTTGACCTCAAGTCCGCTTGAGGTCGAAGAGTGGGTCCCCTGAGCGGAACACCGATGGGGGACCCCACATGCACGCCGTCCGTCTGCACGCCTTCGGCCCGGCCGAGAACCTCTCCCACGAGGAGGCGGACGACCCCGCCCCCGGCCCCGGCCAGGTCCGTATCGCCGTACGAGCCGCGGGCGTCCATCTGCTGGACACCGCCCTGCGTGAGGGTATGCGGGGGCCGGCCCCCGCGCCGACCGCCCTGCCCACGATCCCCGGACGGGAGGTCGCCGGAGTCGTCGAGTCGCTCGGTGCGGGCACCCCCGATTCCTGGCTCGGCCGCCGGGTCGTCGCCCACCTCGGCTTCGCGCCGGGAGGCTACGCCGAGCTCGCCGTCACCGACGCCGACCGGCTGCACGACATCCCGCCGGGCCTGGACTTCGCCGAGGCCGTCGCGATGATCGGCACGGGGCGTACGGCGCTGGGGATCCTGCAGTTCGCCGAGCTCGGGCCGGACGCGGTGGTCCTCGTCCCGGCGGCCGCCGGAGGCATCGGCACCCTCCTCGTCCAGTACGCCCGCGCCACCGGCGCCACGGTCGTCGGTCTCGCCGGCGGGCCCCGCAAGACGGCCCTGGTGGCGGCGAACGGCGCCGACCTCGCCGTCGACTACGCCGACCCGTCCTGGCCGCAGAAGGTCCACGCCCACCTGGGCGGCAGGGCCGTCACGGTCGTCCTCGACGGCGTCGGCGGGGAGGTCGCCCGCGAGGCCGTCGCCCTCCTCGGCCCCGGTGGACAGCACCTCGTCTTCGGCTGGTCCGCCGAGGGGATCCGCGAGGGAAAAGGGCACTTCGTCGAGGGCGTCTCCCGGTCGGTCCTCGGGCCGGTGATGCTGGAGCGGGCCGGCGGTCTGCGCGCCCTGGAGGAGCGGGCCCTCGCCGAGGCCGCCGCCGGCCGGCTCACCCCGGCCGTCCAGCGCTTCCCGCTCGCCGAGGCGGTCGCCGCGCACCGCGCCCTGGAGAACCGGGGGACCGTCGGCAAGGTGGTCCTGGAACCATGACCGCCCACACCCTCGGCAAAGACTGCTCATGCCCCGGCAAAGACTGCCCCGGACCCTCAGCAAAGGGATGCAATACATCCTTATTCATGGTCTTCTGGGCAAATGAGTGTCACCCGGACAGGTGAACCCTCGACGGAATCCGACCCCCGCCGCTGGTGGGGTCTGGTGATCATCGCCCTCGCCCAGCTGATGGTCGTCCTGGACGCGACGATCGTGAACATCGCGCTCCCCTCCGCCCAGCGGGACCTCGGCATGTCGGACGGCAACCGCCAGTGGGTGATCACCGCCTACACCCTCGCCTTCGGCGGCCTGCTGCTGCTCGGCGGCCGGATCGCCGACCTCGTGGGCCGCAAACGCACCTTCGTCATCGGACTGATCGGCTTCGCCGGCGCCTCCGCACTGGGCGGGGCGGCCGCCGGCCCGGGGATGCTGTTCGGCGCCCGCGCCCTCCAAGGAGTCTTCGCCGCCCTCCTCGCGCCCTCCGCGCTCAGCCTGCTGACCACGACGTTCACCGATCCCAAGGAACGCGGCAAGGCCTTCGGCATCTACGGCGCCCTGGCCGGCAGCGGCGCCGCGATCGGATTCATCGTCGGCGGGGTGCTCACCGAGTACCTCGACTGGCGCTGGTGCCTGTACGTCAACGTGCCCATCGCGATCATCGCCGTGCTCGGCGCGACCGTCCTGCTGCACGACTCCCCCGGCCACCCGGCCCGCCTCGACGTGCCCGGGGTGATCCTGGGCTGCGGCGGTCTGTTCGCGATCGTCTACGGCTTCAGCGAGGCCGAGTCGCGCGGCTGGAGCGATCCGTTCGTGCTGTCGCTGTTCGCGGGCGGGGCCGTCCTGCTCGCGGCCTTCGTGTGGTGGCAGACCCGCGCCCCGAGCCCCCTGCTGCCGCTGCACATCATCAAGGACCGCAACCGCGCGGGCTGCCTGCTGACCATGATGCTGGCCATCATCGGCATGTTCGGCCTGTTCCTGTTCATGACCTACTACCTCCAGGTCATCCTCGGCTACTCGCCCATGAAGACCGGCTTCGCCTTCCTGCCGCTCACCCTCGCGATCATCGTCGGCTCCACCCAGATCTCCGCCCGGCTGATGAGCCGGGTGCAGCCGCGCGCCCTGATGGTCCCCGGCATGATCCTCGCCGCGAGCGGCATGGTGCTCCTCACCCAGATCGGCGTGGACTCCTCCTACACCAGCGAGATCCTGCCCGCGCTGCTCCTCATGGGCCTCGGCATGGGCCTGACCTTCATGCCCGTCTTCGCCACGGCCACCGCCGGAGTCGCCCCCAAGGACGCGGGCGTCACCTCGGCCACCGTCAACACCTCACAGCAGGTGGGCGGTTCCATCGGCACGGCGCTGCTCAACACGATCGCCACCACCAGCAGCGCCGCCTACATCACGGCCCACCTCACGAACCCCGCCGAGCGCAGCGTGGTCACCCGCGCGGGCATCGTCCACGGCTACACGGTCGCCATCTGGTGGGCCGCCGGAATCATGCTCCTCGCGGGCCTGATCGCGGGCCTCATGGTGACGGCGAAACCCCCGAAACACGAGGTCCCGTCCCAGGAGGCGGTACCGGAATCGGTGCGCTGAGCAGCGCCCCAAAGGGGCGCGGGGCCGTATCGATATGCGGCTCCGCCGCGTGGGCGCGACCAGCCACAACGGCGCCGCAGACGAACGACGACACATCGCCCCCCCAAAGCGGAGCGCTCAGTGCCGCCCCGCCACCCGGTCCGCGATCCGCGCCAGCCGCGAGGACCCCACGCTGTGCGCCCGCGTCTCACGTCGGTCGGCGGTGCGGTAGGTGGCGTACATGCCCTGGACGCCCAGCCAGCGCAGCGGTTCCGGTTCCCAGCGGCGAACCTGGTGCCCGACCCACGGCAGGACGGTCAACTCGGTGTTGCCGCCCCGCCCGGAGTCCAGCAACACCAGGTCGCGCAGGGTCCGCCCGGCGAGGTTCGTGGTGGCGACCCCCGAACCGACGTAACCGCCCGCCCAGCCGAGGCCCGAGGCCCGGTCCAGGGTGACCGTGGCACACCAGTCGCGCGGCACGCCGAGGACGCCGGACCAGGCGTGCTCGATCCGCACCCCGGCGAGCGCCGGGAAGAACGCGACGAGGATCTCCCGCAGCGCCTCGACGGTCGCGGGCTGGGTGCTGCCGTCGTGGTCGGTACGCGAGCCGAAGCGGTACGGCACTCCGCGCCCGCCGAGCGCGATACGACCGTCGGCGGTGCGCTGGGCGTACATGTAGGCGTGCGCCATGTCCCCGAGCGCCTCCCGGCCCTCCCAGCCGACGGCAGCCCACTGCTCGTCGGTGAGCGGCTCGGTGGCGACCATCGAGGAGTTCATGGGCAACCAGGTCCGCTTCTCGCCCTTCAGCGCGGCCGTGAAGCCCTCGGTGCAGCGCAGCACGTACGGGGCGCGCACGGTCCCGTACGGGGTCACGGCCCGCCCGGCGTGGATCTCGGTGACCGGCGTCGACTCGTACACCTCGACGCCCAGCGCCTCGACGGCCGCCGCGAGCCCCTTGACCAGCTTCACCGGGTGCACGCGCGCCCCGTGCGGGGTCCACGTCGACCCGACGGCGCCCGCGACCCGCAGCCGCTCGGCGGTCTCGCGGGCGCCGTACAGCTCGCGGTCCTTCTCCCCGTACGACAGTTCGTGCGCGTGGAAGTCCTTCAGGCGGGCCAGCTGGGCCGGAGTGCGGGCGACCTCCAGGACCCCGCCCTGATGGACGTCGGCGTCGACGCCCTCCTCGGCGAGCGCCCGCACCACCTCGGCGACGGTGTCGTTCATGGCGCGCTGGAGCCGTACGGCGGCCTCGTGCCCGTGCAGGGCGGCGTACCGGTCGCGGCCCGCGATGCCGTTGTAGAGCCAGCCGCCGTTGCGGCCGGAGGCGCCGTAGCCGCAGAACCGCTGCTCGAGGACGGTGATCCGCAGGTCGGGGGCCGTCTTCTTGAGGTAGTACGCCGTCCACAGCCCGGTGTAGCCGCCACCGACGATCACGACGTCGGCGGACCGGTCGCCGCCCAGCGGCTCCCGTACCGCCGGGAGTCCGTCGTCCGCGTACCAGAAGGAGATCCCGCCGTTCACGACATCGCTTGCCGAGGTGCTCATGGCCGGACGTTATCCGGGGAAACGCCCCCTGTCTCCTTCGGATTCCGTACTATTTCCCGCCCCCTGACCAGGGGAAGGCAGCCAAGACCGATCAGGGCGGCGACGAAGTGGCCGAAGTCGGTGAAGGTCGGCCCGGCGGCCAGCGGCACCGCGAAGAAGGCGAGCACGACCGCCAGATACGCCCACCGCCACGGCCCGCGGATCCGGTAGCCGAGCACCGCCACCACCCCGGCCAGCGCGTAACTCACGCCCACGTCCAGGGTGTTGACCGAGGACGCCGGCGCCATCCCGTCCCGGATCGCCTTCAGCAGCGCGCCCTCGCTGACCAGGGTGGCCAGCACATGCGCCGCCACGCACACCGTCAGCCAGCGCCAGGTCCCCAGCCAGCGCTCGGCCCGGGCATGAAAGACGGAGTACAGCACCGCGTACGGCAGCCAGTACCCGCCGTCGATCCACATCGCACTCGCGATCAGCACCCGCACGGGGTGCCGGGACAGCTCGTGGAGGTTCGTCGACCGCTGCCGCAGGAACTCCCGCTCGAACTCCGGGGACATGTGGTGCAGCGCGACCGTGGTGAAGAACAGCACCGTCAGCCACACGTAGGTGCCGGGCGCGCTGCGGACGTACGACCACACCGCCCGCCGCACACCGGAAAACCGCGGGAGCCGATTCACACCGGCAAGTATCGTCCGCGAGGTGATCGACATTCCGGGCGCACTGGTGACAGAACAGGTAAAGAACAACGGCGAGGCGGGGCGGGCGTTCGTCGCGGGGCTGCCGGACCTGGTGGCCGCCCTCCTGGAGCGCTGGGAGCTGCGGATCGACGGTCCGCCGATGCACGGCGTGTGCGCGCTGGTCGTCCCGGTGACCGCCGCCGACGGCACCCGGGCCGTGCTCAAGCTGCAGCTCCTCGACGAGGAGACGGCGGGCGAGCCGGTCGCCCTGCGGGCGTGGAACGGCGAGCACGCGGTACGGCTGCTGCGGCACGACGAGCCGACCGGCACCCTGCTCCTCGAACGCCTCGACGCACACCGCACGCTGTCCCACGTCGCGGACGTCCACGCGGCGGTGCTGGTCATCGGGGGCCTGCTGGCGCGTCTGACGTCCGTCCCCGCGCCGCAGGGCCTGCGGGAACTGGGCGGTATCGCGCAGTCCCTGCTGAAGCGGACCCCGGGGGCGCTCGCCCGCACCCCCGATCCGGAAGCACGCCGTCTGCTCGCCGACTGCGCGGCCGCCCTACGGGAGGTCGCAGCCGAGCCGGGCGACCGGCTGCTGCACTGGGACCTCCACTACGACAACGTCCTCGCCGCCGACCGGGCCCCCTGGCTCGCGATCGACCCCAAGCCCCTCGGGGGCGACCCGGGCTTCGAACTCTGGCCTGCCCTGACCAACCGCTTCGATCCCGACGACGTCCTCTGGCGCTTCGACGCGCTGACCGAGGTGCTGGGGCTCGACCGGGAGCGGGCCAGGGCCTGGACCCTGGGCCGACTGCTGCAGAACGCCCTGTGGCGGATCGAGGACGGTGACCAGCTGGCGTCGGCCGAATGGGAGATCGGCCGCCGCCTGCGGAACCGCCTGACCTGACGCAGAGCAGGTCCACTCTGAAACGCGCCGCACACGCCGACGATCGGTTGCCGGCGGTGGTGCCCCTGATGCGCTCGGGGCCCCGTCACTCCTTGAGCGAGGGGCCCCTGACCTGGTGGTTTTCAGAGCCCCCTGTCGGATTCGAACCGACGACCTGATCATTACAAGTGATCCGCTCTGGGCCGGACTGAGCTAAGGAGGCACCGCGCACCACAACGCCGCACGCGAAGGCTGCTCCACTGTACACAGCCCCCGTTCCCGCAAGCCACGGACTTCTCGACTCCACACGACCCAAAACCGCGCGTAACCAACCGCGCACCCGTTCGTTGATCGGTCTGACGTGCTGTTCCGAAGATCGGATCGTCGGGGAGGGATCCATGGGGAAGACGGTCGAGAAGGCGGAGAACCCGAAGCCGGAAGCCGTGCGGGGCGAGGAGGCCGAGCGCATCAAGCGTGAGGTCCTCGACATCGGCGACCGCCGCAAACACCACACACGCCAGGCGACCCGGCTGAAGTCCCACGCCAAGGAGCCCGACACCCACCACCGGCTGTACCGGTTCCGCTTCTATCCGACCGAGGAGCAGGCCCAGCAATTGGAGCGGACGTTCGGCGCCTGTCGCTGGGTCTACAACGAGGGGCTGGCGCTGCGGTCGGGAGCCTGGGAGCGGCACAGGGTGAATGTGGGGTTCGCGGAGACGTGCCGGGCGCTGACGGGTTGGAAGCGGAGGGAGGAGACGGCGTGGTTGAAGGATGTGTCGTCGACCGTTCTCCAGCAGTCTCTGCGTCATCTGGATCAGGCGTACGGCCGGTTCTTCAGGGGTGGGGCGAGGTATCCGAGGCGGAAGAAGAAGAGGCGGTCGCGGGATTCGGCGACTTATGTGCGGACGGGGTTCCGGTGGGTGGAGGATCCGGAGCGGCCGGGTACGGGGCTGATCACGCTCGCGAAACAGTCGGAGCCGTTGGATGTCCGGTGGTCGAGGGCGCTGCCCGCGGGGGTGGCTCCGGTCCGGCTGTCGGTGACGCGGGATCGGGCGGGGCGGTATTTCGTGTCGACGCTCGTGGAGGAGCGGATATCGCCGCTGCCTCCTGTATACGTGCCGGGGACGCGGGAGCCGAAGGCGGTGGGGCTGGATCTGGGGCTGGCGTCGCTCGTGACCTTGGACGATGGGACGAAGGTTGATCATCCGCGGCTGTTGAAGCGGTACGCGGAGAAACTGGCGCGGTTGCAGCGGGAGCTGCACAAGAAGGTGAGGGGGTCGAGGAACCGGGCCAAGGTCCGGCAGAAGATCGCGCGCCTTTATGCGCTGATCAGCGACGTACGCAGGGACATGCTGGACCAGTTGACCACCCGCCTCGTGCGCGAGAACCAAGTGCTCGTGGTGGAGGATCTGTCCGTTGCATCCCTGTCACGTGCGGGGCGTGGGAAGGGGCGGCGGCGGAAGGCGAAGCTGAACCAGGCGATCCTGGACGCGAGCTGGGGTGAGTTGTTGCGGCAGCTTCGCTACAAGTGCGAGTGGTATGGGCGGGAGCTGGTGGTCGTGGACCGCTTCTTCCCGTCGACCCGCCGCTGCTCGGCGTGTCACGCCGTGGGCGCGCGGCTGGACGTGTCGGTCAGGCAGTGGACGTGTGCCGAGTGCGGGGCGCTGCATGACCGGGATGTGAATGCCGCCGTGAATCTGCGTGACGAGGGGATGCGTTTGCTGGCCGCGTAGGCGGCTGGTGCGGTACGGACCGACGGGCCGTCGGCCGTCATGCCTGTGGAGTCCACGTAAGACCGGTCAGGCGCAGCTCACAGGGCTGTGTGTGATCGGCGGCGGGCAGTGAAGCAGGAACCAAGGTCAAAAGGCGGCTGCTCTGCCCTGTCGAAAATTTCCGCGAAGTTCACATGCCTCCAGGTACTGACAGATCCGCCGGACCCGAGGTACCGTCCTGAGCCAGTTCACTCATGTGGACTACACCAACCACCTTCCTACAACGGATCGTCCGGCACGTTCCTGCCGGTAGAAGGGGGCCTCTGAGCCATGGCCACTGTCACGTTCGACAAGGCGACCCGGATCTACCCGGGTTCCACGAAGCCCGCCGTCGACTCCCTGGACATCGAGATCGCGGACGGCGAGTTCCTCGTCCTGGTCGGCCCGTCCGGCTGCGGCAAGTCCACCTCGCTCCGCATGCTCGCGGGGCTCGAGGACGTCAACGGCGGCGCCATCCGCATCGGCGACCGCGACGTCACCCACCTGCCGCCGAAGGACCGGGACATCGCCATGGTGTTCCAGAACTACGCGCTGTACCCGCACATGAGCGTCGCCGACAACATGGGCTTCGCGCTCAAGATCGCCGGCGTCAACAAGGCGGAGATCCGGCAGAAGGTCGAGGAGGCCGCGAAGATCCTCGACCTCACCGAGTACCTGGACCGCAAGCCGAAGGCCCTCTCCGGTGGTCAGCGCCAGCGTGTCGCGATGGGCCGCGCCATCGTGCGTGAGCCGCAGGTCTTCCTCATGGACGAGCCGCTGTCGAACCTCGACGCCAAGCTCCGTGTCTCGACCCGTACGCAGATCGCGTCCCTCCAGCGCCGTCTCGGCATCACCACCGTCTACGTCACCCACGACCAGGTCGAGGCCCTGACGATGGGCGACCGCGTGGCGGTCCTCAAGGACGGCCTGCTCCAGCAGGTCGACACCCCGCGCAACATGTACGACAAGCCCGCCAACCTGTTCGTGGCCGGCTTCATCGGCTCCCCCGCGATGAACCTCGTCGAGGTGCCGATCGCCGACGGCGGTGTGAAGTTCGGCAACTCGGTCGTGCCGGTGCAGCGTGACGCGCTCTCCTCCACCACCGACAAGTCGGTCACCGTCGGTGTCCGCCCCGAGCACTTCGACGTCACCACCGACTCCGACACCGGCCTCGGCGTCGTCGTGAACGTGGTCGAGGAGCTCGGCTCCGACGCCTTCGTCTACGGCACCGCCCAGGTCGGCGGCGAGGCCAAGGACCTGGTCGTCCGCGTCGGCGGCCGTGAGGTCCCGGAGAAGGGCAGCACGCTGCACGTCGTCCCGCGCGCGGGCGAGACCCATGTGTTCTCCACCTCCACGGGCGAGCGTCTCTCCGACTGAGACCTCTCCGGCCGACCCACTGGAACCCGGGCATTTCGGCCAGGTTGACGAGAAGGGCCCCGCAGAGCGCTGCGGGGCCCTTCTCGCTGCCCGCGAACACCCCGGCACACCGGACAAATCCCTCGACCGGACCAACGACCGTCAACCCACTACCCCACAAGGGACACCACTTCATCCCCCGTCCGAGTGACGAAATGTCGCCGAATGATTACGGGGCGCTACCCTCTCACGCGTGAAGCACTCCGCGAACCACTCCACCCAGCGCACGCAACGCGGCCAGGGCGGCCCAGCCCGCCGGATCGGCCGCTCGCTCGCCCTCGTCCTGCCCGTCGTCATGGTGCTCTCGGGAACCCTCGCGGTCACCCGGGTCAACTGGTCGGGAGACCCCTCGGACTCGGTGCTCACCGCCTCCGACGTCTCCACCGCGCACCGCACCTCCCACGGCGCCCCCCAGGCCCCTCAGGACGTGCTGCGCGACCAGCTGCTGACCGAGCTCCAGGAGAAGGGCCCGGGCACCGCCCTGACCCACCTCCAGGCCGCCGTGAACGGCAAGCCGTCGCTGGCCAGGCACTGCACCTCCATCGCCCGCGCCCTGGGCCGCGCCGCGGTCCGTATGTACGGCCCCTCGCGCGCCCAGTCCTACGCCCGCCCGGTCTGCGACACCTCCTTCGCCTCGGGCGTCCTCGCGGCGCACAGCTGAGCCGCCTCCACGCGCTCGGCGCGGCTCCCCCGCCGTGAACCGGGGGAGCCGCCCAGGCGCCGCGCAGGCGCCTCTTACGGCACGTACGCCCTCGCCGCGTACAGTGCCGCCCATGACACACCCGCACGCCGCGTCGCGCCCCACGCAAGCCGTCGTCCTGGCCGGTGGCCAGGGGTCCCGGCTGCGTCCGTACACCGACGACCGGCCCAAGCCCATGGTCGAGATCCCCGGCACGGGGACGCCGATCATCGGCCACCAGCTCACGTGGCTCGCCGAGGAGGGCGTCACCGACGTCGTCGTCTCCTGCGGCCATCTCGCCGAGGTCCTCCAGGACTGGCTGAACTCCGCCGACCTGCCGGTGAACGTCATGACGGTCGTCGAGACCGAGCCGCTCGGCCGCGGCGGCGGCCTGAAGTACGCGGCCGCCCGTCTCCCCCACCCGGACCGGCCCTGGTACGCCACCAACGGCGACATCTGGACCCGCTTCTCGCTCCGCGAGATGGCCGACTTCCACACCGAGCGCGACGCCGTCGCGACCCTCGCGCTGGCGCGGCCGCGCATTCCGTGGGGGGCGGTGAAGACCGACGGCTTCGGTCACATCACCGACTTCATCGAGGCGCCGCCGACGACGTACGAGATCAACGCGGGTGTGTACGTCTTCTCCCCCGAGTTCGCCGGCCTGCTCCCCGAGCGGGGGGACCACGAGCGGACGACGTTCCCTCACCTGGCGCGTGAGCGGCGGCTGGCCGGCTTCCCGATTCCACAGGGTGCGTACTGGCGGGCCATCGACACGGCGAAGGATCTGACGGAGGCGGCGAAAGAGTTGGCGGCGCTGGGTCGCTGACAGTTCGGCCGTCTTTTCGGCTGCGGGCCGGTGGGGCTGTTCGCGCCCACGCGGCGGTAGCCGCATATCAACACAGCCCCGCGCCCCTGAGGTACATGCAGGTGCCGTGCGCTTAATAGCGCACGGCACCTGGTGGTTTTTAGGGGCGCGGGGAACTGCGCGATCAACCCCCACCGGCCCGCGCGTCCCCCGAAACCGCTACCCCAGCAACCCTCCCACCAGCCCAGGCTGACCGGAAGACGAAGAGCCTCCACTCGTCCCCCCGGTCGAACCACCGGAGGTACTCGTGGAGCCACCCGACGTGGGCCCGGAGCTGGTGCTCGGTGCCTGGCCGCTGCCCGTCGTGGCGGACTGCTGCGGCGGCGCCTGCCCCGCCGTGCCCTGGGTCTGGCTGGGCGCGCCCGCTCCCGCCCCCGTGGTGGCGGTGTCGCGGGCGGTCGGCGTGCCGGACGTACCGGCCGTCGGTGCCGCCGAGGTCGCGCCCTGGGTGGGCGAGGTGGACGACTCGGGGCCGCGGGACGACTCGCGGGTGCCGGACTCCTCCGGGAGCGGGGAGCCGGGCAGCTCGTTGCGCGGCGCCTCGCCGGGGCCGGGGACGACGACCCGGTCGGCGTCGCGGACGGCGCCACCCAGCAGGGCGCCGATCAGCAGGGTGAGACCGACGGCGATCGTGGTGACCAGGGCGCCGCGGCGCAGGACGTACCGGCGCAGCTCCCAGATGTCGGAGCGCGGGCCGAGCCGGCGCCAGGCCCCGGCGGCGAGGCGGCCGTCGACGGAGTAGACCGGGGCGCCCGCGATGATCAGCGGGGACCAGGCGGCGAGGCAGATGATGTCGGGGGTGTCGTAGACCGGGACGGTCTTCCAGCTGACGGTGACGATGAGCGCCGCCGAGATCGCGGCGCCGAAGAACGCCGCGACCCGCTGCCAGCAGCCCAGGACGGTGAGGACGCCCACGACGACCTGGAGGAAGGCGATGACGAGCCCGGAGCCGACGGGGTGGTGCAGGGCGAACTGCCGCAGCGGCTCGGCGACTTCCCACGGGTGCAGTGTGTTGAGCCACTTCACCATGGAGCCGCGCTTGCCGCCGTCGAAGTAGACGGGGTCGCACAGCTTGCTCATGCCGGCGTAGACGGAGATGAAGCCGAGGAGGACCCTGAGCGGGAGCAGGACCACGCCCAGGTTCATCCGACGGCCGGGATAGTACGCGTGCCGGGAGGCCTCCGCGTCGACGGCGTGACGCCTGCCACGCGGCTCGACCGCCTCCGCGAGCGCCTCCCCGAAGTCCTCGAACTCGGCGTCGTCGTAAGGGGATTCGCCGTAGGGGGCATCGCCGTAGGGGGCATCGCCGTAGGAGGCTTCGCCGTAAGGGGGTTCGTCGTAGGCGCTGCCGACCGTACGCATCTGCGGCAGCAGCCGGTGCTCGCCGGCGACCGGGGCGCGCTGAGCGCCGACGATGGGGGTTTCCAGGGTCTGCGCCGTGAGGTCGCCGTCATAGCCGCCGCCGACACGGGGGATGACCTGGGTGGCTCCTGCGTCGGCCCCGGGCGGTGCGCCGTGGCCCACGCTGCCCGCCCGCACCGCCTGCAGCAGCCGGTGGGCGCCGGTGTCGTCCGGGGCGGTCTGGCCGCTCCAGACGAGAGGCCGGCGCCGGGCACCGGAGGCGGCGCCCGCTCTGCCCACCGCGCCGACGACGGGGATGCGCGTGGTGTCCTGGTTGGCGCTCACATGTCGGGCGATCCGCGGGGATTGGTTACGCCGCGCCGACACGCCCAGCTGCACGCGGAAGCTCGCGTGATTGACGATGATCTGCGCCGGATCGCTCGGCACCTTCACCATGCTCAGCGCGGGAGCGTCGTCGAAACCGGAATCGAATCCCGACGAGCGGCCCCCCGTTGGTGTGCGGGGTGTTCTGGTGTCCACACTCATCTAACCGAGTGACGTGTGGTTAGGACACTGCTTTGACCCGCCGGATCTGTCCGGACTCCGTCAAGGTTGCGCTCCTCGCCGGAATTAACCCGTCGGGGTGAGGCGGCGGACAGGCGTTCACCCCGCCGCCGCACCGGGACAAACCCGCGTCCAGGCCCGCCACCGGGCCTGGACGGCCATCCGTCAGGCGCGCCGCCGTGCCGCCTCGTACAGCACGATCCCCGCCGCCACACCCGCGTTGAGGGGCGATTCCCCCCGCCACCCTCGCACGCTGCGCGGCTTCGAGCGGCTGCGCCGGCCTCCGACCGGCTGACTCCGCCTGCCTGCCGGGGCTGCCGTCAGGCCCGCCGCCGAGCGGCCTCGTACAAGACGATCCCCGCCGCCACACCCGCGTTGAGGGGCGCCCCCCGCCACCCTCGCACGCTGCGCGGCTTCGAGCGGCTGCGCCGGCCTAAGACCGGCGGGCTCCGCCTGCCTGCCGGGGCTGCCGTCAGACCCGCCGCCGAGCGGCCTCGTACAAGACGATCCCCGCCGCCACACCTGCGTTGAGAGACTCCGCGCCGCCCGGCATCGGGATGCGGACGCGGAAGTCGCACGTCTCGCCGACGAGCCGGGACAGGCCCTTGCCCTCGCTGCCGACGACGATGACGACCGGCCCGTCCAGCGCCTCCAGCGAACCGATCTCGGCCTCGCCGTCGGCGGCCAGACCGACGACCGCGATCCCGGCCTTCTTGTACGCCTCCAGGGCGCGCGTGAGGTTCGTGGCGCGGGCGACGGGCGTACGGGCCGCCGTACCCGCGGACGTCTTCCAGGCACCGGCCGTCATCCCGGCCGCGCGGCGCTCAGGGACGACCACGCCGTGACCGCCGAACGCGGAGACGGAACGGACCACGGCACCCAGGTTGCGCGGGTCGGTCACCCCGTCGAGGGCGACGATCAGCGGGTCCTCGCCCTCGTCGTGCGCGGCGTCGACCAGGTCCTCGGGGTGGGCGTACTCGTACGGCGGGACCTGGAGGACGAGCCCCTGGTGGTTGAGGCCGTTCGTCATCCGGTCCAGCTCGGGACGCGGCGCCTCCATGAGGTTGATGCCGCCGCGCTCGGCCGCGAGCTGCAGCGCCTCGCGCACCCGCTCGTCGTTGTCGATGAACTGCTGGACGTACAGCGTGGAGGCGGGTACGCCCTCGCGCAGCGCCTCGACGACCGGGTTGCGGCCGACGACCAGCTCGGACGTCGACTTGCCGCCGCCCCTGCGGGCCTGCGGCCGCGCGCCCTGTGCCCGGCGCGACTTCGCGGCGGCGGCCCGCTGCTTGGCGTGTCCCTTGCGCATCTCGGCGGGCGGGGTCGGGCCCTTGCCTTCCAGGCCCCGGCGCCGCTGGCCGCCACTGCCGACCTGCGCGCCCTTCTTGCCGGACATGCGGCGGTTGTTGGCTGCCATGACCTACCTGATTCTGTGCGGAGGTGTTCGTACGTCTATGCAGTGTGCCGCCCGGGGAGCCGGGCGGCACAATCGATCAAGGGGAACGGGGAGAAAAGGGGAGAAAAGGGGGAGCGGCAAGGAGACGGGAACTACCGCGATCCGAGGATCCAGCGCGGTCCCTGCGGGCTGTCCTCGATGGTCAGCCCGGACTGGCCCAGCTGGTCGCGGATCGCGTCCGCGGTCCCCCAGTCCTTCCGCGCGCGGGCCGCCTCCCGCTGGTCCAGGACCAGGCGTACGAGGCTGTCGACCACGCCGTGCAGGTCCTCGCCCTTCTCGGCCTCACCGGCCCAGCGCGCGTCGAGCGGGTCCAGGCCGAGGACGCCGAGCATGGCGCGGACCTCGGCGAGCCGGGCCACCGCCGCTTCCTTGTCGTCGGCGGCCAGCGCGCTGTTGCCCTGCCGGACGGTGGTGTGCACGACGGCGAGCGCCTGCGGGACGCCCAGGTCGTCGTCCATCGCCTCGGCGAACGCCGGCGGCACCTCGGCGGACGGCTCTACGACGCCCCCCGCCTTCTCGACGACGCGCTGCACGAACCCCTCGATCCGCGCGAACGCCGACTCGGCCTCGCGCAGCGACTCCTCGCTGTACTCGATCATCGAGCGGTAGTGCGGGGTGCCGAGGTAGTAGCGCAGCACGATCGGGCGCCACGTCTTGACCATCTCGCTGACCAGCACGCTGTTGCCGAGCGACTTCGACATCTTCTCGCCGCTCATGGTGACCCACGCGTTGTGCACCCAGTACTGGGCGAACTCGTCGCCGTAGGCTTTGGCCTGGGCGATCTCGTTCTCGTGGTGCGGGAAGATCAGGTCGAGGCCGCCGCCGTGGATGTCGAAGGCGGAGCCCAGGTACTTGTGGGCCATCGCCGAGCACTCCAGGTGCCAGCCGGGACGGCCGCGGCCCCACGGCGTCTCCCAGTCGGGCTCGCCCGGCTTGGTCGCCTTCCACATCGCGAAGTCGCGCGGGTCGCGCTTGCCGGTGATGCCCTCCTCGGAGGGCTGGCGCAGATCGTCGATGTCCTGGTTGGACAGCTCCAGATAGCCGGGGTAGGAGCGCACGTCGAAGTAGACGCTGCCGTCGGCCTCGTACGCGTGACCGCGCTCGATGAGGCCGCGCATCATCTCGATCATCTCGGGGACGTGCCCCGTCGCGCGCGGCTCGTACGTGGGCGGCAGGCAACCGAGGGCGTGGTAGCCGTCGTTGAACGCGCGCTCGTTGTCGTAGCCGATGGACCACCAGGGGCGGCCCTGCTCGTGCGACTTGGTGATGATCTTGTCGTCGATGTCGGTGACGTTGCGGATGAACGTGACGTCGTAGCCGCGGTACTCGAACCAGCGGCGCATGATGTCGAAGTTCAGGCCGGAGCGGATGTGCCCGATGTGGGGGGCCGCCTGCACGGTGGCGCCACAGAGGTAGATCGAGACACAGCCCGGCTGGAGCGGGGTGAAGTCACGGATCTGCCGGGCGCTGGTGTCGTACAGGCGAATAGTCACGATGCCTAGCGTAGTGGGCGGTGGCCGGTGTCCTCACCCCTGCCTGACGACCAGCGCCGTGGCCACCGCCATCAGGCCTTCCTCCCGGCCGGGGAAACCCAGTCCGTCCGTCGTCGCGCCCGAGACCGACACCGGTGCTCCCGCCGCCTCCGAGAGAAGCTTCTGTGCTTCCTCCCGGCGCTTTCCGATCTTCGGCCTCGGGCCCACTACCTGGACCGCGATGTTGCCGATGAGGAAACCGGCGTCGCGGACGATCCGGGCCGCCTCCGTCAGGAGGGTCACTCCGGAGGCGCCGGACCACTCGGGGCGGCCGGTGCCGAAGTGCTGTCCGAGGTCGCCCAGGCCGGCGGCCGAGAAGAGGGCGTTGCAGGCGGCGTGGGCGACGACGTCGGCGTCGGAGTGGCCGGCCAGGCCCGGGCCCTCGCCTTCCCACTTCAGGCCGGCGCACCACAGCTCGCGGCCCTCCTCGAAGGCGTGGATGTCGGTGCCGATGCCGACCTGGGGAAGCGCCATGGGTGCGTCAGAAGCCATCGTTGAGCCTCCTGCGGGCCAGGACCGCCTCCGCGAGGACCAGGTCGAGAGGACGGGTGACCTTGAAGGCCTCCTCGTGTCCGGGCACGACCACGACCGTGAGGCCGAGCTGCTCGATCATGCTCGCGTCGTCGGTGACGTCGTCGGTGACCGTCTCGTGGGCGCGGACCAGGGTGGCCCGGTCGAAGCCCTGCGGGGTCTGTACGGCACGGAGGCGGGCGCGGACCGGGGTGGCGACGACCGGCTCGGGGTCACCGGGGGTCGTGGCCGGTTCGACCTCCTTGACGGTGTCGGCGAGCGGCAGGGCCGGGACGACGGCGGGGGCGCCCTCGCGTACGGCCTCGATGACCGCGTCGACGGTGTCGACGGGGACGAGGGGGCGGGCGGCGTCGTGGACGAGGACGATGTCGTAGTCGGGCGGCAGCGCGTCCAGGCCGAGGCGCACGGACTCCTGGCGGGTGTCGCCGCCGGGGACGACGACGAAATCGGTGCGGTCGGGCAGGGCGTGCGCGTCGAGCAGCGACTTGACCTCGGTGGCGCCGTCCGGCGGGGCCACGACGACCACCAGGGAGACGGCGCGGGAGGCTGCGAGCGCGCGCACCGCGTGGATCAGCATGGGCGTGCCGTTCAGCGCGCGGAGCGCCTTGGGGGCGCCCGGGCCGAGGCGTACGCCCCGGCCGGCGGCCGGAATCACCGCGGCCGTACGGGCGGGCGCGGGCGAGGGACGCGAATCGTCAGACATCGGTTCCTGTCAGGTTTGTGTGCTCGGCCTAGTTGGGTACGGAGACAGCGTGCCGGGCGCGACGCCTTGACCGGACCCTTCCGTGACGCGCCGGTCGAGCGCTGCCCGGGCTCGGCACGCCAAGTATCGGGGGTTTCCCCGAAGTGGGACGACTCGTGGAAGTCGTAAACGACTCGTAGAAGTCGTAGAAGTGGGACGACCCGTAGGTGGGCGCACGGCATCCGGACGCGAACATGCCGCAGCGCCCGGCGACGGGAAATACGTCATCGGGCACCGCGGCATTTCGGTGTTCAACGGTGTGCGTCGGCGTCGGCCTTCGCCGGCGTCAGGACGCGAGAACCTCGTCGAGCAGGGCCTCGGCCTTGTCCTCGTTGGTGTTCTCCGCGAGGGCGAGTTCGCTCACCAGGATCTGGCGGGCCTTGGCGAGCATGCGCTTCTCGCCGGCGGAGAGTCCGCGCTCGCGCTCACGACGCCACAGGTCACGCACGACTTCCGCGACCTTGATGACATCGCCGGAGGCGAGCTTCTCCAGATTTGCCTTGTAGCGACGCGACCAGTTCGTGGGCTCCTCGGCGTACGGCGCGCGCAGCACCTCGAAGACCCGGTCCAGTCCGTCCTGACCGACCACATCACGCACGCCGACGAACTCCGCATTGTCCGCTGGCACACGCACCGTCAGGTCACCCTGGGCGACCTTCAGCACCAAGTAGGTCTTGTCCACGCCTTTGATCTGGCGAGTTTCGATGGCCTCGATCAGCGCGGCCCCGTGATGGGGATAGACCACGGTGTCGCCAACCTTGAACGTCATGTGACAGGTACCCCTTCCGTGGCTATCCAGGGTAACACGGAAACTGCGGTTCCTGAATGGCGTTTTCGCAGGTCAGGGCATATCTCGGGGCTTGACAAGTGCAACAGGAACGTGCTGCGGGCGGCTCCCGGAAGCAGGTATCCGCAGGTCGGAGCGGCTCTTCGAGGGGGGTGAAACCCGCACGTTACACGCATCCGGAGCCCACCCCGGGCGGCCGAACGTCCACATATGTCCGCTTCCAGATGTGCGACTTGCGCTACTCCGTTCGGTGCCCGTGGCCGGATACGAGTCGTTTCCGGAATTGATCACCGGATCTTCGAGCGGGCCGGTGATCAATTTCCCGGACGGTCGCGCATTCCTTCACGGAAAATCCGCGAGCGGAGCGCGACGGCGCTTAACCGGAACGCGGGCGCGGATATGTGAATGACGTACGAGCAGGAAGAGCAAGGATGAAGTCGGAGTGACGGGTGGGTCGCGCGAGAGTGTCGTGACGGGTGTGATGACCAGGGAGATCAGGGCGCGCGGCGCCCGCCGGAGGCGTTAGAGGCGGGTCGGGTGCGGCGGCTCGGGAACGGCTCGGTAACCTAAGGCCGCTGACAGACCCTTAGGGCGGCTTTATCACCAGGTGAGCTGCCCCTGTGCGTTCAAGGAGATGCCGCCGCCGTGAGCAGCAGCCTTCGACGCGGCGCCCTCGCCGCCTCCGCCCTCGCGTTCTCGATCGCCACGCTCGCCGCCTGCGGCGCCGGCAACAACAGCCAGACGCTGCAGATCAAGCCGGACAACGCCGCCACCAGCGTGGGCGACATCAAGATCCAGAACGCCGTCGTCATCACCCAGCCCGAGCCCGCCGAGGGGGGCCCGGTCGCCGTGTCCGCGACCATCTTCAACACCGGCCGGCAGGCCCAGACCGTCGAGTCGATCGACGTCGAGGGCCTCGGCACCGCGAAGCTGACGCCCGCCGAGGGCGAGAAGGCGCTGACCGTCCCGGCCGGCGGTGTCGTCGTCATCGGCGGCGAGGGCAACGCCTCCGCCGTCCTGGAGCCCCCGTCCGGGGACTCGATCGACGGCAACGCCCAGAAGACCACCTTCACCCTCAGCGACACCGGCGCGGTGAGCCTGCAGGCCTTCGTCGTCCCGGCCGAGGGCTACTTCTCCACCTGGGGCCCCAGCGACATCCCGACCGCCGCGTCGGAGTCCCCGGCGGAGTCCCCCTCCGAGACCGCCACGTCCACCGAGTCCCCGGCCGCGGGCGGCTCCGGCTCCTCCGAGTCACCGTCCGCGTCGGAGTCGGCCTCCGAGTCGGCGTCCGGCAGCTGAGCCCCGTACACATACGACAGGGGCGGCACCCTCGGTGAGGGTGCCGCCCCTGTCGTATGCCTCTGTTTCGTCAGCCCCGGTCTACGGCTCGAACTTGTAGCCCAGGCCCCGGACCGTGACCAGGTAGCGAGGCGCGCCCGGGTCCGGCTCGAGCACCATCCGCGACGCACCCCTCGCACCGCTGCGCGGGCTTCGGGGTGCTGCGCCGGACTCCGTCCGGCGGCTCCGGTCAGCCCCGGTCTACGGCTCGAACTTGTACCCCAGGCCCCGGACCGTGACCAGGTAGCGAGGCGCGCCCGGGTCCGGCTCGATCTTGGCGCGGAGGCGCTTGACGTGGACGTCGAGGGTCTTGGTGTCGCCGACGTAGTCGGCGCCCCAGACCCGGTCGATGAGCTGCATGCGGGTCAGGACGCGGCCGGCGTTGCGCAGGAGCATCTCCAGGAGGTCGAACTCCTTGAGGGGGAGGTCGACCTTGGAGCCGGAGACGGTGACGACGTGGCGGTCGACGTCCATACGGACCGGGCCCGCCTCCAGGGCGGCCGGGGTCACCTCCTCCGGCTCGCCCCGGCGGCGCAGGACGGCCCGGATACGGGCGACCAGCTCACGCGAGGAGAACGGCTTGGTGACGTAGTCGTCGGCTCCTATCTCCAGCCCGACGACCTTGTCGATCTCGCTGTCCTTGGCCGTCACCATGATCACGGGGACGTTGGAGCGGCCGCGCAGCTGACGGCACACCTCCGTGCCGGGCAGACCCGGCAGCATCAGGTCGAGGAGGACGAGGTCGGCGCCGTTGCGCTCGAACTCGTCGAGTCCGTCGGGCCCGGTGGTCGCGACGGCGACCTCGAAGCCCTCCTTGCGGAGCATGTACGACAGGGCGTCGGAGAAGGACTCCTCGTCCTCGACGACGAGCACTCGGGTCACGGAAGGACCTCCGGGGCGGAAAGCGTCTGGTACGCGGTCGAATCGGGGGATGAGCGGCGGGACGGGGTGTGGGATGGAGTGGGAGAGATGCCGCCGGCCTGCCCGTCCTCGTCGTTGAGGTCGTCCAGGTCGTCGAAGGTGTCAATACCCTCGAGGCCTTCCGGGTCGTCGGGATCCGGATGCTGGTGGGCGCGATCGCGGTCGCGGGCGGCCGCGGCGGCCTCGGGCAGCCGCAGCGTGAACGTGGAGCCCTGTCCCTCGGCGCTCCACACCGTGACCTCCCCGCCGTGCGAGGCGGCCACGTGCTTGACGATCGCGAGCCCGAGACCCGTACCGCCCGTCTGGCGGGAGCGGGCCGGGTCGACTCGGTAGAAGCGCTCGAAGATGCGCTCCTTGTCCTTGTCGGAGATCCCGATGCCCTGGTCGGTCACCGAGATCTCGATCAGGTCCCCGCCGGGCGCGGTCACCCGGCGGGCGGCTATGCCGACACGGGTGCGGGCGGGTGAGTAGTTGACGGCGTTCTCGACGAGGTTGCCGAGGGCGGCGGCCAGCTGGCCGCGGTTGCCCCAGACACGCAGGTCGGCGGTGCCGCCCGCCCGTCGCCCACCACCACCCTGTTCGAGTCCTTCGGACGCCGCCACACTCGTAGCCATGGTGATCTGCTTGGTACCGGCCTGGTGCCGGCAGCGGTCGACGGCCTCGGTGACCAGGTCGTCCACGCCGACCCGTTCGGCGTCCTCCAGCGGGTCGTCGTTCTGGACCCGCGAGAGGTCGATCAGCTCCTGCACCAGGTTCGTCAGCCGGGTGGCCTCGATCTGCATCCGCCCGGCGAACCGCTCCACCGCCTCCGGGTCGTCGGCGGCGTCCATGACCGCCTCGGAGAGCAGGGAGAGCGCGCCGACCGGGGTCTTCAGCTCATGGCTGACGTTGGCGACGAAGTCCCGTCGCACCGCCTCGATCCGGCGCGCCTCGGTGAGGTCCTCGACGAGGACCATCACGAGCCGGGAGCCGAGCGGCGCCACGCGCGCGGACACGGCGAGGGCCTCGCCGCGCCCGGTCCCGCGCCGGGGCAGATCCAGCTCGACCTGGCGTATCTCCCCGTCGCGGCGGGTGTCCCGGGCCATCTTGAGCATCGGCTCGACCGCGAGTTTTCCGCCACGGACGAGTCCGAGGGCGTACGCCGCGGAACTCGCCTTGACGACGGCGTCGGCCTCGTCGAGGACGACGGCCGACGAGCGCAGCACCGACAGGACCGTGTCCACGCCGGGCGGGAGCACGGGGTCGGTGTGCAGGGAGGTGCGGGTGGGGCGTGCCTGGTCGCGTTCGCTCCAGCGGAACGCCAGCATGGCGATGACACCGGTGAGCACCCCGGCGATCGCTGCCGCTGCGGCGACCGCCGCGTTCACGTCCATGCGTCCAGGTTAGGCACGGGTTCCGGCGTGGCCACAGCCATGAACGTGCGACCTCGAACACTCGTCGCCCAGAGTTCACCTTGGAGCCAGTGGTGGTTCATTTGAGGTGACTGAATCCGACGCGTAGCGGGCGGACCGTGGCACCGTGGGGTTCACCCCGGAGAATACGTACGTACGAGAGGGAATCCTGATGCGGGACGCGTACCACGAGGAACTTGACTCGATAGGCGACAGCCTGGTGGAGATGGCCCGGCTGGTCGGGTCGGCGATCGGGCGCGCCACGACCGCCATCCTCGACTCCGACCTGAAGCTGGCCGAGAGCGTCATCGAGAACGACCAGAAGGTCGACGAGCTGCAGCACGACCTGGAGGCGAAGGCCATCGCGCTGCTCGCCCGCCAGCAGCCGGTCGCCACCGACCTGCGGATCGTCGTCACCTCGCTGCGGATGTCGGCCGACCTGGAGCGCTCGGGCGACCTCGCCCAGCACGTGGCGAAGCTCGCCCGGCTGCGTTTCCCGAACCGTGCCGTGCCGCGTGACCTGCACGCCACGATCCTGGAGATGGGCCAGCTCGCGCAGCGCCTGATGGCGAAGGCGGCGGAGTGCATCATCACCAAGGACGTCGACCTGGCGCTCCAGCTGGAGTCCGACGACGACGCGATGGACCTACTGCACCGCACGCTGTTCCAGCACCTGATCGACGACCGCTGGAAGCACGGCATCGAGACGGCCGTCGACGTGACCCTGCTCGGCCGCTACTACGAGCGGTTCGCCGACCACGCGGTGGCGGTCGCCAAGCGCGTGGTGTTCCTGGTGACGGGTGAGCACGCGGACGAACTCCAGCCCGACATCCAGCCGGACATCCAGCCGGCGACGGGGACCGAGGGGGCGTAGGTCTGCCAGGGATGCCAGGGTCACGCCCCCGGCGTCCGATGGGCTTCCGGAGGGCGTGCGGACGCCACTGTGCGCCGTTGATGCGCCCGGCACAACGGGCATGGAATGGGCACAGGCCCTACGCCTCCGGGAGGAACCCATGGCAGAGTCCCCCAGCACCCCTCAGCCCGACCCCACCCAGGAACGCCCCACCGAGCAGCCCGCCGAGATCAGGAACCTGATGCTGATCGGCGCGTGCGGCTGCGGTTCGGGGTGCGGCTGCGGGTGCCAGTCGGGCGGCGCGTGCCAGTGCGGCTGAGCAAGGTCGTCGTACGTACGAGGGGCGGGGCCCGGTGACCACACCGGGCCCCGCCCTTCTTGTCGCGGATGGGCCGGGCCGAGCGCAGCATGGAATGGAATGGAGGGGACGGACACCGACAGGGGCGGGCACGAGCACGAAGAAAGGGGGTGGACACCATGGCCAAGTTCATGGACGTCCACCACAACATGAAGGGCATCACCCGCGAGCAGCTCATCGAGGCGCATCAGAACGACCTCGCGATAGAAGCGGACGAGCGCGTGCATTTCGAGGCCGCCTGGGCGGACCCCGAGTCCGGCGTCGTCTACTGCCTCTCCGAGGCCCCGTCGGCGGAGGCGGTCCAGCGCATCCACGAGCGCACGGGCCACAGGGCCGACGAGGTCCACCCGGTCCCGCTCCGGGTGTGAGCGGCTCATTGTGCACCGGGGGGAAACCTGCATGATGGAGGTCCGTCAGGTGGAGGGGGACACACCATGGACAGGCCGACTTCCGATGCGCAGGTGATGGTCGCGGAGGCGCGCAAGGCGTTCTTCGTGATGTTCGGGTTCCTGGCGCTGGTCTGGCTGACGCAACTGGCCAACTTCGCCGACGACTACGCCCCGGCCCGCGAGTACGGCGTCGTCTCCGGCGACCTCGGCACACTCCCCCACATCCTCACCGCGCCCTTTCTGCACTGGAGTTGGGCCCACATCGAGAGCAACTCCGGCCCGCTGTTCATCTTCGGCTTCCTGGCCGCGTACCGCGGGGTGCTGCGTTTCCTCGGGCTGAGCCTGCTGGTGGCGGTGACCAGCGGGCTGGCGGTCTGGTTCTTCGAGGGCGGGAACGTGGAGACGGTCGGCGCGAGCGGCCTGATCTTCGGCTACTTCGGCTACGTCGTCGTCCGCGGCCTCTTCGACCGCCACCTGATAGACACGCTCATCGGCATCGTGATGGCGGCGTCCTTCGCCTACATGCTGACGGTGGCGGTCCCCGGCACGCCCGGCATCAGCTGGCTGGCCCACCTGGGCGGCCTCGTCGGCGGCTTGCTGGGCGCCTGGCTTTTCCGCGCCCGCCATCCCAGGAAGATGCGGGACAAGCCGTCCTCTCCCGGCACCACCGGCAACCCCAGGGCAGACCTCCACAAGGAACTCGGCGACCTGGGCCTGCTGTGAATCGGACGCCTGTATACGCCGTCGGTCATGTCGGGGTGGACACCATGACTGACGGGAGCTGTCGGACCCGCCGGTGTCACGGTGATCAGGAGCCGGGACGCCTCGGGGGGTAGTGGCGCTGTCCGCGCGCCTCGCCAGGTCGCGGAGGCGCTGCCGGGGCAGTGACCGCAGTGGCTGGGCGCCGCTGGCACGAACTCGACCGGCGGTGCACCGTGCGGAGGTGGACTGCCCCTCACACGGTCATGACCCGAACGTCATACTGCGGGATCCACTTGTCCCGCGTCACCAGGGTCATTCCTTCGATCTGGGCCTGGGCGACCAGTATCCGGTCGAAGGGATCCCGGTGATGCGCCGGAAGCCGGCCTGCCCGTACCCCATGCCCGGCTGTGATGGGCAGGCCGGTGAACTGACTGTCGCGTACCCGCTCGGCCAGGTCTTCCGGCCCTTCCAGTTTCCCGAGGGACTGCTTGATGGCGATCTCCCACGGTGATGCCGCGCTGACGTACACCGCGGGTTCGGTGTCGAGGAGATCCTTGATCTCACCAGACAGCTCAGCGGAGTCGTCCAGCCACCACAGGACCACGTGGGTGTCGAGTAGCAGTCGCATCAGCGCATCCCGAAAGCGTCGGCGATGTCGTCGGGCAGCTCATCGAAATCGTCGGGGATGCGGATCTGTCCCCGGAGCGAGCCCCGACCGGTCCGCTTCACCTTGGGACGCAGAGGCACGACCTTGGCCACCGGCTCCCCCGCCTTGCTGATCACGACCTCCTCACCGGTCGCGACCTGCTCCAAGATCCGCGAAAAGTGCGTCTTGGCCTCATGAACGTTGTACTGACGGGCTGCTTCCATGGCTGCCTCACGATGCGACCAGCGAGTGGACCAAGCGCTGGACTGGTGGACTAAGTACTGGACTAAGGGTAGCCCTCCGAGAGGCGCAGCGCACCCATCGCGCTCCCTACCCGGTGATCACGGCCATGCTCGGCTCACTCCAGGCTACCTTTCTTGATCTCGGCGATGAGGTCGAGACCCTCCTGCAACGCATCGTCGAACTCGGGGTCGTTGAAGGCGCGGATGCTGCCTGCATACGTCTTGATGACGTCGGCGACCTGGTGGAGGTCGGTGGCCGTGGCAGTGTCCAGGGCACGAGCGAGGTCGGCTTCAAAGCTCTCGGCGTCACCCGGGAAGCCCCGCCCGTCCCGCAACGCGGAACGAATGTCGGCCACAGTCCTGAGGTGCGGCGGTCCCGGGTGCGGTGTCTCGGCGTACTGCGCACTCATACATCCTCCTCGGGCCAGGTATGCGCCCGACGACCGTAGTCGCGCTCACGGGTCGATCACGAGCGGGACGGCCACGCTCATACGTCCTCGCGCTGCCGCACGGCGAGCGCCACGGTTGCCTGGACGCGCAGCGATGGACCCTCGTCCAGCCCCAGCACCACGGCGGGGTCACGCCCGTGACACTGTTCACTCCGTACGCTGGCGACGACGCGCCACGCTCCCCACGCTCTCACCCACTGGCCAGGCCGCACCAGGGCCGCAGCGACCTCACTCTCGACGGGCTCGGCCACGATGTCCGGTGCCTTCAACTCGGCGTACACCGTCTTCCCAATCCCACCCGCGCGCTTCTCGACGCCCCATCGATGCGCCAACGCCTCCACGAGGAGCAGCCCGCGCCCGCCCGTCTCCTCGTCGCCAGGCGCCCGCACTTCGGGCGTGCCGGAACCGGCGTCGCTGACCTCCAGCCGCAGCAGCCCTTCCGCCGGCGAGCGCGCGATCCGGACGCCCACCTGCCGGTCGCTCGGTACGGGCACGCGCAGCGCGTTGGTCACCAGCTCGGAGAGCACCAACTCCGCGGTTTCCAGGACGTCCTGGCCGACACCCCACCCGCCGAGTACGGCGTGTAACGCGGCCCGGGACCTCGGCACGCTTCGACGGGACCGGGACAGCCGGAAGGTGACTTCGTTCGAGCTGAAGCTCTCTGGCATGACGCCCCCTGAGGGTCGATAGCTGTTGATCAAGTTGCCGCGAGCCGAGAGAAGTTCCGACTCCCGCCGTGACGAGCGTGCCGCGAAACAGCAGGACTGCGCAACGTTGAAGGTAAGGCTGGGCTTCAATTCACCCTTTCGAGTAATCTGCGGGCAGCCCAGCGACAGCCCTGGTAGGGAGTCACGTATGGCAAATGTCAAACCATCCACCGTGCTTGGGCGCCAACTGGGCGACGAGCTAAGGCGCTTGCGTGAAGCCACAGGCTTGACCACCATGCAGGCGGCCGATGCGCTCGACTGCACCAAGGGGAAGATCAGCCGCATCGAGAACGGCCACGTGCCCGTGCGCACCCCGGACCTGATCGCTCTCATGCAGACGTACGGGGTAGAGGACCCGGAGACACGCGAGCGTCTCGGCACCCTCGCGCGCAGAGCCAACCGGCGTCGCCGCGAGGGCTGGTGGCATCAGTACGGTGCCGTCCTCGCTGACACGTACCGCGACTACATCGAGATGGAGAACATCTGCGACGGCATCAAGACATTCCAGGCTCAGCTGATCCCGGGGCTCCTCCAGACACCCGAATACGGACGGGCAGTCACAGTGGCCTCTCGCGCGTGGCAGACAGCGGAGGAGATCGATCAGTTCGTGCAAGTGCGCATCACCCGGCAGGAACGGCTCACTGGTGAGGCCCCGTTGCAGCTCTGGGCCGTACTCGCCGAAGGCGTACTCCGCCAGGCGGTCGGAGGGCCCACCGTGATGCGTGACCAGCTTGAACACCTGGCGGCAATGGCCGAACAGCCCAACATCACCGTCCAGGTACTGCCGTTCTCGCGCGGTGCGCACTCGGGTATGTTCGGCCCGTACCTGCTGCTGAGCTTCCCGCGGGTGTCCTCACTGGACCTCGTCCTGACAGAGACCCCGATCGGCAACATCTGGATGGAGCACGAGTCCGAGGTAGCCCACTACCGCGAACTCTTCGATGACGCTCGCACGTCCGCGTTGCCGCCCACAGAATCTCTCGGGCTGATCCGTCACATCGCCAAGGAGGGCACACCATGAGCCTGGACCGCCGCCCCTCGCATGTCGTCGCAGAAGCGATATGGCGCGTCAGCAGCTACAGCGGCGGACAAGGCGAGTGCGTCGAGGTCGCCGCCAACTACCTCACTCTCATCCCCGTCCGCGACAGCAAGCGCCCCACCGGCCCCGCACTCGCCTTCTCCCCCAGCGCATGGACCGCCTTCGTCGATCACCTACGCTGAACGAAGCCCGGCGCCTCACGAAGTGAGACTGTGCCCCACCCGTGGGCACGCCCGTCACGCCTCCACCTCGGGTGGGCGCCACTGCCCCGACGTGAACGCGCTCAGCAATTGCCGACCGGCGACCGTGAACGGGTGGTCGGAACCCAGACTGCGTTCCCGTCTGGCCACGACGTCCGTCATCAACTGTGTCCCCGCGTCCACATGACCGAGCACGACCTCGGAGGCGGACAGCAGGACGAGCAGGCTTGAGCGGGAACGCAGGGTCAACGGGTGCTCAGGGCCCAGCGTCAGGCGTCGGCCGGCGACCGTAGACCGGAGGAGCGAGAGCGCCTCGTCCCGTCTGCCGAGATTCCTTCCGCCTTCTCGTCGCCCTCTTCAGCATCGCGGACACCCGCAGGCGGATGCTGTACTGCGCCGGGGGATGTGGTCACGCGTGGCACAACCTGCCGGATCCGCCATGGGACGCAACCTAAGTGACTTCTTGTAGCGGGCAGTACGGCAGGATGCTCGGGCCTCATCACTTCGGGGAAGGAACCCATGGACTCGACGGATGGCGTCATCAATCTGATCCACCTGGCCGACCTGCCCGGCACCAGCGGCCACAGTGTCTCCGTGCGCGTCCTGGGTCGCTTTCAACCCGGAATTCTGACCGGCCACGACTTCCTCGATTGCGAGATCGTCGTCGTGGCGGAATCGGTGAACGCCTCCTTCTCCGTGACCCTCCTCCCTGAGGACCTGGAGGACTGGGAGAGCGCCTTGGCAACCCTGGAGTCCGGTCGATGCGCGTTGTGGCTCGAATCCGGGCGGACCCCCTCGATGAAGTTCAAGCCCGACGAGAGCCGCGGGTTCTGGGTGTCCGTTCACGACGGGCCGTCGTCAGGAGTCACTGTCACCATCCCGCTGTTCGCGCCACCGGAGGCATGGGCCGGCGAGCAGCGTGACCTGCTCGCCCGGGTACGCGAGGTCTATCCGCGAGAGGTCGTCGAGACGTCACCCGGTTCCTACGAGTGGCGGCGTGCCACAAACGCCTGACGGCCCAGCGCCAGCAGAAAGCCCCCGTCCCGCGAGGAAGTCGCAGGTCGGGGGCTTAAAGTGTCCGCTTACTTTTTCTTGCCCTGGTTCTTGACCGCCTCGATTGCTGCGGCTGCTGCCTCGGGGTCGAGGTAGGTGCCGCCCGGGGTCAGGGGGTTGAAGTCGGCGTCCAGTTCGTAGGACAGGGGGATGCCCGTGGGGATGTTCAGGCCCGCGATGTCGGCGTCGGAGATGCCGTCGAGGTGCTTGACCAGGGCGCGGAGGCTGTTGCCGTGGGCCGCGATCAGGACCGTGCGGCCGGCCAGGAGGTCGGGGACGATGCCGTCGTACCAGTAGGGGAGCATGCGGACGACGACGTCCTTCAGGCACTCCGTGCGGGGGCGCAGCTCCGGGGGGATGGAGGCGTAGCGGGGGTCGGCGGCCTGGGAGAACTCCGAGTCGTCCGACAGGGGGGGCGGGGGGGTGTCGTAGGAGCGGCGCCAGAGCATGAACTGCTCCTCGCCGAACTCGGCCAACGTCTGGGCCTTGTCCTTGCCCTGGAGGGCGCCGTAGTGGCGCTCGTTCAGGCGCCAGGAGCGGTGGACCGGGATCCAGTGGCGGTCCGCCGACTCGAGGGCGAGCTGCGCGGTGCGGATGGCGCGCTTCTGGAGGGACGTGTGGACCACGTCGGGCAGCAGGTCGGCGTCCTTCAGGAGCTCACCGCCGCGGACCGCCTCCTTCTCGCCCTTCTCGTTGAGGTTGACGTCCACCCAGCCGGTGAACAGGTTCTTCGCGTTCCACTCGCTCTCGCCGTGGCGGAGGAGGATCAGCTTGTACGGTGCGTCGGCCATGGCTATGAGCGTAATCCACCGTCCTGATGCGGTGCGCCCCTGCTCGTACCTCGGACGGTTCCTCGGACGGTTGACTGGTTCTGTTAATCGGCTCGCCTCCGGCACCTTCGGCTTCGTAAGGTCTCAGCATTACTTACGGCACTTACCAACGGGGGCTTCGCCATGTCCGTCACCGCACTCAGACGTGCCGCCCGCGAGACCCTCTCCGGGCTGCCTCGTGAGTTCTGGTGGTTGTGGACCAGCACGCTCGTCAACCGGCTGGGGGGTTTCGTCGCCACCTTCATGGCGCTGTATCTGACGCTCGACCGCGGGTACTCCGCCTCCTACGCCGGGCTCGTCGTCTCGCTGCACGGGCTGGGCGGGGTCGTCTCCTCGCTGGGCGGCGGGGTGATGGCGGACCGGATCGGGCGGCGGCCCACGCTGCTGCTCTCCCAGACGTCCACGGCCGCGTCCGTCGCCGTCCTCGGGTTCGTCACCGATCCCGTCGCCATCGCCGGTGTCGCGTTCGTCGTCGGTGCCGCGTCCAACGCCTCGCGGCCCGCCGTGCAGGCGATGATGGCCGACATCGTGCGGCCCGAGGACCGGGTGCGGGCCTTCTCCCTCAACTACTGGGCGATCAACCTCGGCTTCGCCGTCTCCTCCATGGCCGCCGGGTTCATCGCCGAGGTCAGCTACCGCGCCGGGTTCCTGCTCGAGGCCGGAATGACCTTCGTGTGCGCCGTCGTCATCTTCCTCAAGTTGCCCGAGTCCCGGCCGGAGCGGGAGAGCAAGGCGGTGCGGGAGGAGTCCGCCGGGCTCGGGAGCGTGGTGCGCGATCTGCGGTTCATGAGTGTCGTCGGGCTGTCGTTCCTGGTCGCGCTCGTCTTCCAGCAGGGGGCCGTCGGGCTGCCGGTGGCCATGGGCGCCGCCGGGTTCACGCCCGCCGACTACGGCTTGGCCATCGCCGTGAACGGTGTGCTGATCGTGGTGCTCCAGATTCCCGTCACCCGGTTCATCGAGCACCGGGATCCGCGGCGGCTGCTCGTGATCTCCTCGGTCCTCGCGGGATACGGCTTCGGGCTCACCGCCTTCGCCGGGTCGGTCGGCGTGTTCGCGCTCACCGTCTGCGTGTGGACCCTCGCCGAGATCGTCAACGCGCCGACCCAGACCGGGCTCGTCGTCGCCCTGTCCCCCACCCACGGACGCGGGCGCTACCAGGGCATGTACACCCTGTCCTGGGCCGTCGCCTCGCTGGTCGCGCCCGTGATGTCCGGGTTCGTCATCGACCGGTTCGGGGCGGAGTGGCTGTGGGGAGCGTGCGCGGTCCTCGGTACGGCGGCGGGGGTCGGGTACGCCGTCCTCATGCGCGGCATGCCCTCGGACGAGCCGTCCGCGGACGCGCCGACCGCGGACGCGCCGGCCCCGGGGCGGTATGCGCGGAAGTCCGCCGTCCGCTGATCGTCCCCGGCTAGCGTCCTGGCATGGACGAGACACAGAACACACAGAGAGCACACGACGACCAGGGCAACGACCACGGCATCGACTCCGGCACCTCCCTCACCCCCTCCAGCCGGCGCGGCCGTCGCGTCGGGCGTCTCACGGCCGCCGTCGCGGGGGCGGCGGCCCTGGTGGCGCTGAGCGTCGGCGCCGCCCTCGCGGCCGGTGAGGACGACGGCGAGACCCCCCTGCCCACGGTGAGCGAGTCCACCCAGCCCGCCGACACCGGGGGCAGCACGGGAGGCGACGACGGTGGATCCGTCGGCGTCAGCGAAGGCACCGACGGCAGTGCGGGCGGTACGGGCGGCACCGACGGCGGCACCGATCCCGACGCCACCGAGACGCCCGTCGACCCGCAGCCCAGCACCGGCTCACCGGCGGATCTGGAGGAGCTGAACCGTCGTATCGCCGAACTCGACGCCAAGGTCGACCAGTTGCCGACCAAGAAGGAGCTGGCCGACGCCCTGCGCGCGTTCGCCGATCAGCTCGACCCGTAGTCCGTGGCGCTCGGGGACTTCCGGGGTCGGTCGGCCGGGCGCTGTGTCAGGTGCGCGAAGGCGTCCAGGTTGCGGGTCGGCTCGTCCCGGGAGACCCGCCACGCGTACTCCCTGCGGATCGCGGAGGCGAAACCCAGCTCCAGCAGGGTGTTGAAGGCACCGTCCGCCGCCTCCAGGACCTGTCCGAGGAGGCGGTCCACCTCGTCCGGCGTCACGGAGGACAGAGGGAGGCGGGCCGTGACGTACACGTCGCCGAGCTGGTCGACGGCGTAACTCACGCCGTACAGCTTGAGGTTGCGCTCCAGGAGCCAGCGGTGGACACCGGGCTCGTTCTCGTCGGGGTGGCGGATGACGAAGGCGTTGAGTGAGAGGGAGTGGCGGCCGACGAGGAAGGAGACCGTCGTCTTCAGCTTGCGGGTGCCGGGGAGCTGGACGACGTAGGAGCCGGGGCGGGGGCTCTCCCACTCCAGCTCCGCGTCCTCCAGGTACGCCTCGATGACCTGTGCTGCGCTCTTGTCCGCGTCACCCATGCTGGGAGCGTACGTGACGGCGGTGGGCCAAGGTCGCGGCCGTGTAGACGTCGGCGGTGGCGGCCGCGGCCGTGTCCCAGCCGAACGACTGGGCGTGGGCGGCTGCGGTCGTGCCCATGCGGGCGGGCAGCTCCGGGGTGTCGGCGAAACGTTCCAGTACGCGCGCGTACGCCGCCGGGTCGTGGCCCTGGACCAGGAAGCCCGTCTCGCCGTCGCGTACGGCCACCGGGAGGCCGCCGACCGCCGCCGCGAGCACCGGGGTGCCCGCCGCCTGGGCCTCTATGGCGACCAGGCCGAAGGACTCGCTGTAGGAGGGGACGACGAGGAGGGAGGCGGCGCGGAACCAGTCCGCGAGCTTCTCCTGGCCGACGGGCGGGCGGAACCGTACGACGTCCGCGATGCCGAGGCGGGCGGCCAGCTTCTGCAGGCCCTCCGGCTTGGCGAGGCCGCTGCCGCTGGGGCCGCCGACGATCGGTACGACGAGCCGGGAGCGGAGGTCGGGGCGTACGTCGAGGAGTGCGGCCACGGCGCGGAGGAGGACGTCCGGGGCCTTCAGGGGCTGGATGCGGCCCGCGAAGAGGGGGACCAGGGCGTCCTGCGGGAGATCCAGGCGGGCGCGGGCGGCGGCGCGGCCGTCGGCCGGGGAGAAGCGGTCGAGGTTGACGCCCGGGTGGACGACCGCGACCTTGCCGGGGTCGGCGCTGTAGTGCCGTACGAGTTCGTCGGCCTCCTCCGCCGTGTTGGCGATGAGGCGGTCGGCGGCGTCGACGATCTGCGTCTCGCCGATGACACGGGCGGCGGGCTCGGGGGTGTCGCCGTCGGCGAGGTTGGCGTTCTTGACCTTGGCCATGGTGTGCATGGCATGCACCAGGGGGGCGCCCCAGCGCTGGGCGGCGAGCCAGCCGACGTGGCCGGAGAGCCAGTAGTGGGAGTGGACGAGGTCGTAGTGGCCGGGGCGGTGGCCGGCCCAGGCCTGCATCACGCCGTGCGTGAAGGCGCACAGCTGGGCGGGGAGGTCCTCCTTGTTGAGTCCCTCGTAGGGGCCGGCGTCGATGTGGCGGACGAGGACGCCGGGGGCCATCTCCACCTTCGGGGGGAGCGCGGCGGCGGTCGCGCGCGTGAAGATCTCCACCTCGATGTTGATCGCGGCGAGGCGCTGCGCGAGCTCCACGATGTAGACGTTCATGCCGCCGGCGTCGCCGGTGCCGGGCTGGTGGAGCGGTGAGGTGTGCACGGAGAGCATCGCGACACGGCGGGGGCGGCGGTGGAGCCTGAGCCGCGGGGGCGTTGCCGGAGAGCGACGCCCGAACCTGCTGGCGTACTGGCTCACGTGGCGTTCCTCCTTGCTGCGGGCATGCCGGACGGAGGGGGCGAAAGCCCTCCCAGGGGGCTGGAACGCCGGAGGGAGGCGTTCCCATTCCGGGCGGGACCGGAGGGGAGGGGATTTTTGCCTGAGCGTTACCAGGATCGCTCAACCGTTCGAGCCTCGCGGGCGTCCGCCGGGCGCGTCATCGCCCGCCCGGCGCACCGCCTACCCTCGTATGTCATGACCTCCCGCGCGTCCCTGCGCATTGTGGGCACCGTCACGCGCGGGACCACCAACCCCAACCGGCTGCGCCGCATGGACCGCTGGATCGCCGCGACGCACGGCGCCGAGCTGCGGCGCGCCGCCGATCCCGTGGCCGTCGACCTCGGGTACGGGGCGGCGCCCTGGACGGCCGTCGAACTGCTCGGCCGACTGCGTTCCGTCGCGCCACGCGTGCGTGTCGTGGGCGTCGAGATCGAACCCGCGCGGGTCGCGGCCGCGAAGCCGTACGAGCGTGACGGGTTGTCCTTCCGGCACGGCGGGTTCGAGCTGCCCCTCCCCCAGCGGCCGCACCTGGTGCGCGCGGCCAATGTGCTGCGGCAGTACGACGAGGAGCAGGTCGCCGGGGTCTGGGAGCGGCTGTGCGCCCGGCTCGCGCCGGCCGGCGGGGCGTCGGGGAACGACGGGGCCTCGGGAGGAGGGCTGCTCGTCGAGGGGACCTGTGACGAGATCGGGCGCCGGCACGTCTGGGTCGCGCTCGGGCCCGAGGGGCCGCGCACGGTCACCTTCGCGGCCCGGCTCGCGTCCCTGGAACGGCCCTCGGACCTCGCGGAGCGGCTGCCCAAGGCGCTGATCCACCGCAATGTGCCGGGCGAGCCGGTGCACGCCTTCCTGCGCGACTTCGACCGCGCCTGGGCCGCCGCGGCCCCCTACGCGTCGTACGGCGCCCGCCAGCGCTGGATCCGCGCGGTGCGCGACCTCACGGCGGACTGGCCGGTGACGGACGGGCCGGTGCGGTGGCGGCAGGGGGAAGTGACGGTGCGATGGGGGGCGTTGGCGCCGCTTCGGTGAGGGCCGTTGAGGGCCGTATCGCCGAGTGCGGGTCCGTTTCGCCGCGTACGGATCCGTATCGTCGCGTACGGATCTCGCCGCGTACGGGTCCGTTTCGCCGCGTACGGATCTCGTCGCGTACGGATCCGTATCGCCGGCCGTTAACTCTTTCGTGGTCCCCGGGAACGATCTCCGTGAGTCGTTCGTCACATTGGCGGGGCGATCATCATTCCGGGGAGTGCCGCGGAGTGAGGGGGGAAGGGCTCCACCTGTCGGCTGGAAGGGCTCAGCTGTTCGGTACCTGTCGGTTCCGGGGCTGACTCTGTCACTTTCGGCCGTGACGTGGCACGATCCCCCGAGCGCCGTAAGTTACTGACGGGAAATCAGTTTGGGGGACGAGGTATGGGTCCGGGCAAGCGCGGTCTGTTCGCGATCGCGGTGGCGGTCGTCTGCGCGGTGACCGTGCTGGGGGCACCCGGCGCGGCGTTCGCGAGCCCGAGCAGCCCCAGCAGCCCTACGCCGTCCCCGACGGCGACCACCGCCCCCGACCTGACCCTCCCGCCCAGCAGGGACCTGGAAGAGGTCCGCGAGAAGCTGGAGACGCTCTACCACGACGCCGCGGTCGCCACCGACGCCTACAACGCGGCGGAGGAGGCGGCGAAGAAGCAGTCCGCGGAGATCGTCGCCCTGGCCCAGAAGATCGTCGAAGGCCAGGAACGGCTCGCCGAGTTGAAGGACCGGGCCGGAGCCGCCGCCCGCTCCCAGTACCGCACGGGCGGGCTGCCCGACGAGGCCCAGCTGATGCTGAGCGACGACCCGAGCGATTTCCTCAACGGTGCCGGCCGGGTGCTTCAGGGCCAGCGTGCGACCAAGGGCCTGATCGCGGAAGTGACCCGCACCCAGGAGGACTTGGAGCAGTACTCCGCGGACGCCTCGGCGCAGTGGACCAAGCTGGAGGCCAATCGCAAGGCCAAGGCGGCGGCCCAGAAGAAGGTCGAGAAGCAGATCGCGGCGGCCGAGAAGCTGGAGTCCCAGCTGGAGAAGGCCGAGAAGGAACGCCTCGCCAAGCTCCAGGAACAGGCCGACCAGAAGGCGCAGACCGCCTGGCTGGACACCGGCATCCTCGACGAGATCGACGGCAAGGCGAGCGCGGCGGGCAAGCAGGCCATCGCGTACGCGACCGCGCAGATCGGGAAGCCGTACGTGTGGGGCGCCGAGGGCCCGGACTCCTTCGACTGCTCCGGGCTGACCTCCGAGGCGTGGAAGAGCGCCGGGCAGACGATCCCGCGCACCTCCCAGGAACAGTGGAAGCAGCTCGAGCACGTCGCCATCGAGGACATGCGCCCCGGCGACCTGATCATCTACTTCGGCGACGCGAGCCATGTCGCGCTGTACGTGGGCGACGGCGCGATCATCCACGCCCCGCGTCCGGGCCGTACGGTCACTCTCGCCGGTGCGGGCACGATGCCGATCCTCGCGGTGGTGCGACCGGACGCATGAGGCGAAATCCCCAAAAGGGTTCAATCGCCCACCTCGTGACCCCCGGCACGTGACACAGGGCACCTCCCTCGGTACCCCAAACCCCTTACGGACGTGACGTTCGTCATCCCCGCCCCCGTACCGGCCTGCCCAACTGCGGTAGGGAACGCGGCATATGACAGTGGCCTGAGATCAAACGGCGTGCCGTACACCATTCCGCTGCGGCGCCTTCTGCCGCTATGGTCCCGGTCGGTGGGTCGAGGTCCCTCGTCCCCGCCGTGCCCTCGGGGGGAGGGAAGGAACCCGACACCATGTCCGCACCCGTACCGCGGCAGAGAGCGATCCCGGCCGCGGAGTGTGGTCAGGCGCAGGCCGTGCCCGCCGCAGGCGGCCCCTCCGACGACGTGGACCCGCCCCGGCGGGAAGCCGCCCGCAAGAACGAGACCGTTCGCGACGCCGCGACGGCCGACAACGACCCCGCGCCCACCACGCTCACCCTGCTGCTGATCGAGGACGACCCCACGGCCGCGCCGATCGTCCCCGATCTGGTCGACTCGGACGGCAAGCCGATCCGCGTCCGCACCGCCCGCAACCTCACCGAGGCCGAGCGGCTGCTCACCGACGACGTGCACTGCATCCTGCTCGACCTGGCGCTGCCCGCGCCGGGCCGGGCCGCGAAGGCCGGCGAGACCGACGAGGAACTCGCCGTCCTGCGGCACGTCCTGCGGCTCGCGCCCCGGCACGCCGTGCTCGCGCTCACCGCCTCCGGCGACGCCGAGCGCGGTGCCGAGGCCGTGCGCGTCGGCGCCCAGGACTATCTCTTCCGGGACGAGCTGGACGGCCGGCTGCTGAGCCGCGCGATCCGCTACGCCGTTGAGAGGAAACGTTCCGACACGGCCGAGCGGAGGCTCGCCGAGGGCAAGCTGCGCGCCCAGGAGAACGCCCGGCTGGAGCGCGGACTGCTGCCCACACCCCTCCTGGAGGGCTCCCCGCTGCGCTTCGCCGCCCGCTACCGCCCCGGCCGCTCACGCGCGCTGCTCGGCGGTGACTTCTACGACACCGTCCGCACGCCCGACGGCACGGTCCACGCGATGATCGGCGACGTCTGCGGGCACGGCCCGGACGAGGCGGCGCTCGGCGTGGAGCTGCGCATCGCCTGGCGGGCGCTGACCCTGGCGGGGCTGTCCGGCGACGAGCTGCTCAACACGTTGCAACAGGTGCTGGAGCACGAGCGGGACGACGACGAGATCTTCGCGACGCTGTGCACCGTCGACATCGCGCCGGACGGGCGACGGGCCGGGCTGTACCTGGCCGGGCACCCGGCGCCGCTGGTCGCCGGGCCCGGCCTGCCGGCGCGGCTGCTGCCGCAGGAGAACAACGGGCCCGCGCTCGGGCTGCTGCCGGGCGCCCGCTGGCCTCGGATGCAGGTGGAGCTCGGGGCGGCGTGGAGCCTGATGCTCTACACCGACGGGCTGATCGAGGGGCGGGTCGGCGCGGGGCGCAAGGAGCGGCTCGGGCAGGACGGGATGGTGGAGATGATCCGCCGGCAGCTCGGGGAGGGGTTGAGCGGGGAGGAGCTGCTGCGGGCCGCGGTGAGTGAGGTGCGGGAGCTCAATGGGGGGGAGCTCACGGATGATGTGGCTGTGGTGCTGTTGGATCGCGTGCCGTAGCGCTCCGCTGGGGGAGCCGAAATCGGGGCGTCACCGTGGGTGTTGCGGGTCGGCTGCCGTGTGCGGGCCGTTTGTGGCTGGTCGCGCCCACGCGGCGGAGCCGCATATCAACGCAGCCCCGCGCCCCTGAGGGCTGCGCCCCTGCGGGGCGCCCCCATCCCCTTCTACCGGCCGCCGTTGTACGGGCCGTACGGGCCGTCGCTGCTGGAGCCGCCGCCTCTTTGGCTGCGCCCGCCGCCCGGGAGGGAGCGGAGGGCCGGGCGGACGTCGACCATGTAGACGATCGTCGCGACCAGGCCGATGACCGGCAGGAACGACAGGATCGGGAAGATCAGGTTCACCACGAAGGCGATCCCGAGGATGATCATCCAGAAGGGCTTGGTCTGCTTGTCGGCGGCCCGGTAGCCGTCCTCGCGGCGGATGGCCGCGTCGATCAGAGCGAAGCCGCTGAACACGATCAGGGCCAGGCTCAGCAGCGACATGAACCCTGCGAACCCCTGCATCAGCACTACATCCACCACCCGATTCGGCACGACCCGGCTCGTCCTTACGCGGTCACCGTACCCGCAACCGCGCTCTCGTTACCCGTACAACGGGCCGGGCACCGAATGAGTGCCCGGCCCGTGACCGTATGTCCGCGTTGATGTCCCTGTCGGCCTCGACGCCGGCGGCGCGTCTCACTTCGCCGGAGGCGTCGTCTTCTTCGCGGTGGTGGCCTTGCGGGCGGCCGGGGCCTTCTTGGCGGCCGTCTTCTGCGTGGGCGCCGGCACGGGCGCGGCCTTGGGCTTGGCCTCGGCGACCGGGGCGGGCTTCGGCTCGGCCTTGACCTCGGTGGTGCTCGCGGCCTTGGGCTCGTCCTTGCCCTCGACGGCGATCGCCAGTTCCTCGATCTCGTCTGCCGCCTCGCCACGCCAGGTCTTCACGGCCTGCTCGCCGTGCTCGGCGACCTTCTCGTAGGTCTCGCGGGCCTTGACCGCGTACTCGGCGGCGACACCGACACCGCGCAGCGCGAGGTCCTGGGCGGACTCGCCGAGCTTCTTGATGTCGGCGTCGAGCGTGGTGCCGAGCTTCTTGATGTCACCGTCGAGGGTGGCGATGAACTCGTTGACCTTCGTCTGGAAGGTCTCCTGCGCCTCCTTGGCCTTGGCACCGGCCTCCTTGGCACGGGCGGCGGCCTTCTCCTGCACGGCCTTGGGGTCGGTGTTGCGCACGGCCTCGATACGGGCCGGGGCCTCGGCGCGCAGCTGCTCCACCAGAGCCGGCACCTTCTTCGCCTGCTGGAGAGCCAGGTCGGCGGTGCCTGCGGCGAAGTAGAGCGGGGTGGGGTCGCTGAAGGTCTTGCGCAGGTCGTCGGTGATGGCCATGGTTGTAGATCCTCCCGGATTCACGTTCGTCGTGTTTCGCGTGTCTGCGTGTTTCGCGTGTCTGCGTATTGCGCGTGTTCGTCGTCTTCGGCTGAAAGTCGTACGGGTCCGCAGTCGGGCGGCCGGTCCCCTGGTCCGGTCAACTGGCCGTCTGCTGCGGATCGGCGTCGCCGTCGTCTCCCGGCGGGCTCTCCTGGCCGATCTCGAATCCGTTCTCCTTGCGGAAGGACTCGTAGATCTGCAGCAGTGCCTGCTTCTGCGCCTCCGTCAGGGTGGGATCGGCGAGGATGACCGCGCGGGTCTCGACCTCGTCCCGGTCCCGCTCCGCGTCGAGGATGCCGGCCCGCACGTACAGCGTCTCGGCGGAGATCCGCAGGGCCTTGGCGACCTGCTGCAGCACCTCCGCGCTCGGCTTGCGCAGCCCGCGCTCGATCTGGCTCAGATAGGGATTGGACACCCCGGCGGCGTCGGCGAGCTGCCGGAGCGAGAGCTTTGCGTTGCGCCGCTGCTCGCGCAGGTAGTCACCGAGGTTGCCGACGTTGAGCGATGCCATGCCTCCACTGTGCACCAACGCCGCTAACTATTGCAAGCACCTGCTTGCAATAGTGTGTCGCGTCACTGGGGCCGACACTTGAGAATTGTTCACCGAGGTGCCGGAGCTATTCCGCCCAGGCGGTCGGTGAGAGCTTGCGCCGTCTCGATGACTTGCCTTCCGATCTCTTCGAGGCGGTCGTGTGTCACGCGGGAAGCCGGGCCGGAGATACTGACCGCCGTGACAACGGCCCCGCTGTGGTTGAAGGCCGGTGCCGCCACGCAGCGGATGTCGAGTTCGTTCTCCACATCGTCGATGGCGTAGCCGCGCTCGCGGATGCGGGCGAGTTCGGCGTGCAGTTGCTCGGGCGAGGTGAGGGTGGCTGGTGTACGGGCGGGCATGCCGGCCGCTATCACCTTGTCGAGGACATCGTCGGCGGCGTGGGCGAGGAAGGCCTTTCCAGTGGCGGTGCAGTAGGCGGGCTGGCGCCCGCCGACCCGGGAGTGCATGCGTACGGCCTGGGGGCTCTCGACTTTGTCGATGTACACGATCTCGGGGGGATCGAAGCTGACCAGGTGCACCGCTTCGCGCACGTCCTGGGCGAGCTGGTGCAGCAGTGGGGACGCCGTGCGCCGGATGTCGAGGCGCTCCAGGTAGAGCTGCCCGAGCAGGGCGTTCTGCGGCCCGAGCCGGTAGTGGCCGCTTTCCTGATCCTGGTCCACCAGCCGCGTCTCACGCAGAGGGCCGACGAGCCGCAGCACGGTGGATTTGCTCATCTGGAGCCCGGTGGCGAGGTCGGTGAGCGAGGTCCCCTGCGGATGGCCGCCGTCTTCGGCCAGGTACATCAGGATGCTCAGCGCACGTCGCAGGGATGACGAGGAGTTGCGACGGGCCCCTGGCACGTCAGGGGTCTGGTTCGCGCTGTCGGGCGAAGGCACGCCGGTTCCTCCCGCGGAGATGCGTTGCGAGGGCGATCAGCCCCTGCGGGCCCACTGCGGGGACCCAACCGGCAGCCTACCGTACTGCATAGCAAAACGAAATGTCACATGTTGAAATCGACCGTTGACGACCATGGGGCGCCGGGCTAACTTCTCCCCAACGTTATGCGAAACGCGATTTTGCATAGCGGAACACAGCTGGCGGTCGATGGTGATCACCCCCTTCTCCGGCCGTCCCGGCTCACCCTCAAACCCTCCCGGAAGGGAATGCCTGGCATGAGATTTCGTCACGGTACTCGCAATCTGATGGCGATTTGTATCGGTGTGACCGCTGTCGCATCGTTGGCCGCCTGCACCTCCAGCAGCGCCACCTCGGCTGCGAACCAGCAGTCCTCGACGCTGCAGGACGTCGTCAAGCGCGGCACCCTCAACGTCGCCAGCTGCCTGACGTTCCCGCCGTTCGGCTCGATGGACAAGAACAACAAGCCCCAGGGCTTCGACGTCGACGTCGCCACCGCCATGGCCACCGCCCTCGGCGTCAAGGTCAAGATCGTCGACACCACGTCCGCCAACCGCATCCCCAACCTGCAGACCAAGAAGGTCGACGCGGTGGTCTGCAACTTCACCACCACCGCCGAGCGGGCCAAGCAGGTCGCCTTCAGCAGCCCTTACATCGTCGCGGGCGAGGTGATGCTCGTGAAGAAGGCCAGCGGCATCTCCACCCTCAAGGACCTCAGCGGCAAGACCGTCGCCGTCACCAAGGGCTCCACCAACGGCGACGCCGTCAAGGCCGGCAACCCCCAGGCGAAGATCCAGGAGTACGACACCTCCGCCGCCGCCGTGCTCGCCGTCAAGCAGGGCCAGGCCGACGCCATGGTCGAGGACTCCAACTTCCTCAACTTCCAGGCCAAGCAGGACTCCTCCCTCAAGGTCACCGAGGACTCCGTGGTGCCGCTGGAGTACAACGGCATCGGCGTTCCGCTGGGCGACGCCACCTGGCTGCAGTGGGTCAACACGTGGCTGCGGGAGTTCAACACCTCCGGACAGGCCGACGCCCTCTACAAGAAGTGGTTCGGCGTCGACCGTGTCTTCCCGCTCAACCCGTCCTACTGAGTCCGGTTGGGCGGCGGCCCCTCCCCTGCCGCCGCCCAGGGAGGAGTCCCATGTTCGTTGACTGGACCTACGCCCTGAGGGACTGGGCCACCTATCTCGACGCGGCCTGGCTGTCTCTGAAGCTCTCGCTCGAAGCGTTCGCCCTGGCCTTCGTCCTCGGGCTGCTCGGCGCGCCGGCCCGCAGATCCCGCTACGCGCTCCTGCGCGCGCCCGCCGCGGTCTACGTCGAGGTCATCCGCAACACCCCCGTGCTGCTGCAGATGTTCGTCGCCTACTTCGCGCTGCCTTCGGCCGGTCTGCGGCTGAGCCCGGTGCAGGCGGGTGTGCTGGCCCTCGGCGTCAACGTCGGCGCGTACCTCACCGAGATCTTCCGCGCCGGCATCCAGGCCGTGCCCCGCGGCCAGCGTGAAGCAGCTCGGGTACTGGCACTGAGCCCGACTCGCACCTTCGCGCACGTGGTGTTTCCGCAGGCCCTGCGCAACGTCTACCCGGCGGTGGTGAACCAGCTGGTCCAGATCATCCTGGGCTCGTCGCTGCTGTCCGCCATCTCCGTTCCCGAGCTGACCGGCACGGCGATGGTCATCAACTCCCGCACGCTGCTGACCGTGCAGGTGTTCGGTATCGCCGCGGTGCTCTACCTGGTCCTCACCAACGCGGTTGTCCTCGTGGCGGGACTCATCGGGCGGGTCGCCTTCAAGCCTCCCCTGCGCCCCTCGGAGCGGACCCGTCCTCTCAGCGCTGTACGCCGTCTGCTGCCGGCGCGTTCCACCCGTCCCGTCCAGAAGGAGGCGTGATGGACTGGTCGGTCATCTGGTCGAACCGTGAACTGTATGTCTCCGGCCTGTGGGCCACCGTGCTGCTCTCGCTCGCGGCGATCGCCACCGGCACCCTGCTCGGGCTGGTCGTCGCGGCCGTACGCACCAGCCGCATCCCGGTCCTGGCCCAGCTCACCCGGGGCTATCTGGAGGTCTTCCGCGGCACCCCGCTGCTGATCCAGATGCTCTTCATCTACTTCGGCGCGGCCTACCTGGGCCTCGTGGGCATCACCGTCTTCGGTGCCGCCCTGCTCGCCCTGACCCTTTATCAGGGCGCCTACATCGCGGAGATCTTCCGGGCCGGCATCGAGGCGGTGCCCCGCGGCCAGTGGGAGGCGGCACGGGTGCTGGGCCTGCCCCGCATCCAGACGTTCGTCAGCGTCATCCTTCCCCAGACCCGGGCGATCGTCCTGCCCCCGCTGGTCGGCCAGTACCTCTCCCTGATCAAGGACACCTCGATCGCCGTGGTGATCGGCTACGTCGAACTGGTCCGCCAGGGCCAGGCGGTCATCGACCGCGTGGGCGACCCGGCGACCTCCTACCTCGCCGTCTCCGTCCTGTACTTCGTTGTCTGCTACCCGCTGTCGCTGCTTGTGCGGCGCATGGAGCGAAAGGCTGTCACCGCATGATGATCACCGACCCCGCCGCCCAGCAGAAGGCGGTGACCACCTCGCGGATCTCACTGTCCGGCGTTCACAAGCGCTTCGGCGAACTGGAGGTCCTCAAGGGCGTCGACATCGACGTCGAGCCGGGCGAGGTCGTCGTCCTGATCGGCGCCAGCGGCTCCGGCAAGAGCACCCTGCTGCGGATCATGTGCGACCTGGAGCGCGCGGACAGCGGCGAGGTGTGGGTGGGCGGTGTCCCGTTGCACGACCGCAAGCGCGCGCCTGAGATCTTCGGGCACGTCGGGATGGTCTTCCAGCAGTTCAACCTCTTCCCCCACAAGACCGCTCTGGGCAACGTCACGCTCGCCCTGCTGAAGGTCAGGAAGCTCTCCCGCGCCGAGGCAGAGGAGCGCGGCCGGGCCGCTTTGAAGCGGGTCGGGCTCGCCGACAAGGCCGACTCCTACCCCGCCCAGCTCTCCGGTGGCCAGCAGCAGCGCGTCGCCATCGCACGCGCGCTGGCCATGGACCCAGCGATCATGTTCTTCGACGAACCGACCTCCGCTCTCGACCCCGAACTCGTCGGTGAGGTCACCGGTGTGATGCGTTCCCTCGCCGAGGAGGGCATGACCATGGTCGTCGTCACCCACGAGATGCGCTTCGCCAAGGACACCGCCGACCGGGTCGTGTTCATGGACGGCGGCGTCGTCCTCGAGCAGGGCTCGCCCGAGCAGGTCTTCGGCAACCCGGCCGAGCAGCGCACCCAGCAGTTCCTGCACCGCGTCCTGGACACGTGAGAGGCATTCCTTCCGTCCCGACACTTCTTTGTGAAAACCCGCAGAAGGAACCCTCGTGCTCATGCCACCCACCTCTCCCCGCGCGCCCTCCGGCTCCGAGTCCAAAGCCGACGTGGTGTGCATCGGGGAAACCATGGCCGTTCTCAGCCCCCCGGACGCCCGGCCTCTCGCGCTCCAGAGAGCACTGGCGCTGGCCGTGGGCGGAGCGGAGTCCAACGTGGCCAGCGCTCTCGTCGCCCTGGGGCACAGCGCCGCATGGCTGGGGCGCGTGGGCGACGACCCCCTCGGACGGCGCGTCCTGGAAGACCTGACCGCCCGCGGCGTCGATGTCTCCGCCGTCGAGACGGACCCGGTGCGGCCGACCGGCGTCTACTTCAAGGACACCGGCCCCGAGGGAACCGGCACGTACTACTACCGCCGGGACTCCGCGGCAGCCGCCATGGACCCCGGCCTGGCGGGCCTTCCGCTGCTGCACCGGGCCCGGGTGCTGCACCTCTCCGGCATCACCCCCGCACTCTCGGACAGTTGCGCCGAGCTGGTCACCCACATCATCTCCCGGCGGGCCGTCCCGGGTCCGGTCATCTCCTTCGACGTCAACTACCGCCCGGCTCTGTGGCGGCATCGCCCGGCCGAGGCCGCTCCGGCGCTGCTGGAGCTGGCCCGCGGCGCCGACCTCGTGTTCGTCGGACGCGACGAGGCCGAGACCCTGTGGGACACCCGCACGGCGCAAGAAGTCCGCGGTCTGCTCGGCCCCGGGCCCGTACTGGTCGTCAAGGACGCCGGGCACGGAGCCACGGCGTATGGCGCCGATGGTGAGGAAACCTTCGTCCCCACCCCCGCCGCCCAGGTCGTCGAACCCGTCGGAGCCGGCGACGCCTTCGCTGCCGGCTACCTCGCAGCATTCCTGGAAGGCCGCACCCCGGCGAACGGACTACGCCTGGGCCACCTCGTGGCCGCCGCGACGCTCAGCACCCGGGAGGACGTCCCCACTGTCCTGACCCGCGACACGCTCGACCGCCACCTCGCACTCGACAACGAGGCCTGGTCCGCCCTGCGCCTGACCTGACACCCCCCCATTTCCCCACAAGGAGCACCCACGATGAGCCAGACCGCGATCCCGACGAGCGAGATCCGCACCGACCAGGCCCCCGCACCGGCCTGGGTCTTCTCCCAGGGCGTGCGCAAGGGACCGATCCTGCAAGTCTCCGGTCAGGGACCCCAGGACCCGGCCACCGGCGCCTACCTCCACGAAGGCGACGTCGGAGCCCAGACCCGCCGCACCCTGGAGAACGTCCGCGCCATCCTCGAAGCAGGCGGCGCCCAGGTCTCCGACGTGGTGATGTTCCGTGTCTACCTGACTCGGCGCGCGGACTTCGCCGCGATGAACGAGGTCTACGCCCAGTTCATCGAAGAGCACGTCAAGGACGGGCCGAAGCCGTGCCGCACCACGGTCTTCGTCGAACTGCCGCATGAAGTCATGCTCGTCGAGATCGACGCCCAGGCCGTCGTCGCCTGACGAACGGGACACCCAAGCCCATGAACACGACGACGCCGCACACCCCCGGTATCGACACCGAACGGGTCACGGCCCTGGCCGGCGACGTCCTGGACTGGCGGTTCAAGGCCGTACCCGCCCACGCGTGGGGCAGTACCGTGGCGCAATTCCTGGCCACGAAGCCGACGCTGGACGACCTCGGCACCCCGCTGCTCACCCTCGACGCGTCCGCGCTGGAACACAACCTGCACACCATGGCCGCCTGGTGCGCCGCGGCCGACGTGGACCTCGCCCCGCACGGCAAAACCACCATGGCACCGGCACTCTGGCAGCGCCAACTGGCCACCGGGGCACGGGCCATCGCCCTCGCCAGCCTTGCCCAGGTCCGCGTCGCCCGCGCCTTCGGCGTACAGCGCATCCACCTGGCCAACTCCCTCCTCGACCCGGCTGGGCTGCACTGGATCACGGCCGAGCTGGACCGCGACCCGCTCTTCTCCTTCACCTGCTGGGCCGACTCAGTCCTCACCGTCGGCCTCGTCCGGCAGGCCCTCACCGACCGACCGGCGAGCGCGCGGCCACTCGACGTGTGCGTGGAACTCGGCGCCAACGGCGGCCGCACCGGAGCCCGCACCCTGCAGAAGGCACTGGCCACGGCTCAGGCGATCCACGCCGCCCCCGGTATGCGTCTGGTCGGCGTGAGCGGCTACGAAGGCGCACTCGCCCACGACGCCTCACCGGCCTCTCTCACGGCAGTCGAGAACTACCTGCGCAAGATGGCCGAGCTCCACGACCGGCTGCGCGACGAAGGCTTGCTGGACGCTGCCGACGCCACAGCAGACACAGTGATCACAGCGGGAGGCAGCGCGTACTTCGACACCGTCGTACGCGAACTCGCCCCCGTCCGAAGGTCGGGCACCCGGATCCTCCTGCGGTCAGGCGCCTACATCGTTCACGACGACGGCTTCTACCGCACCATCTCGCCGCTCGCCCGAGGCGCGGGTCCTGTACCGCTGCGCAGCGCCATGCACGGCTGGGCCCGGGTGATCTCCCAACCCGAACGAGCCCTCGCACTGCTGGACGGAGGAAAGCGGGACTTCCCCTTCGATGAAGGCCTGCCCGAACCTCAACTCGTGCGAGGAGCCGCCCGGTTGCGTGATCGCGGTCGCGTCACCGCCCTCAACGACCAGCACACTTTCCTGCGCGACGCCGACGTCCGGGTCGGCGACATCGTCCGCTTGGGCCTGTCGCACCCGTGCACAGCTTTCGACAAGTGGAACCTCATCCCCGTCATCGATGACGCGGACGCCGCGCAGCCTCACATCGTCGACATGGTGAGGACCTTCTTCTGATGACCGACCGAAAGCAGTCAGCCGCCGTGAGTTCCTCCTTCCTGCCCGCGCTGTCCGCGGACCGCGTCATCGCCGTGATCAGGGCCCCCGAGATCCCCGACGCCGCGGCGCTCTGCGCCGCACTCGCAGAAGGAGGAATCCGGTGGGTCGAGTTCACCTTCACCACCCCCGACCTCACCACCCACCTGCAGCGTGCCTCAGCACACGACGAATCCCGCATAGGCGCCGGCACGGTCATGACGGGCGTTCAGGCCCAGGCGGCGATCGAGGCGGGAGCCACCTACCTGGTCACTCCCGGCTGCCGCCAAGAGGTCGCCGAGGCCGCCGCCCGAGCCGGTATCCCCGTGGTCATGGGAGCGTTGACGCCGACGGAGGTCGCTCACGCTCTGGACCTCCAAGCCGCCGCAGTGAAGATCTTCCCGGCCCATTCCCTGGGACCCCGCTACTTCAAGGACCTCGCCGGCCCCTATCCCGGCGTCCCCCTCGTCGCCTCCGGCGGTGTCAACAGCGCCAACGCCGCCCAGTTCCTGGCCGCCGGAGCCCAGGCCGTATGCGCCGGCTCCGAGGTAGTCCCCGCTTCCGCCATCGCCGCCGCCGACTGGTCCACCATCACCGAACGCGCCAGGCGCTTCATGGAAACGCTGTAGCCCCGGCTGGCGGACTTGCACCTGCGCCGCCGACTGGCCGCCGCCCCGGCTCGGACGCTGTGGCTTGTACGCAAGTCACGTCGGCGTTCCGACACGAGACTGTCTCTGCCGAGGCGGTTGAAGAGGTCCGGCCAGCTGACCAAACGCGTGCTGGAGTCCGCTCTCGAAGGTGAGACCACCGACCACCTCGGCTACGAGAAGCACGACCTCGCCGGTCAGGGACGCAAACGCTGGACGCCTTGCAGATCAGTCATGTACCCAGACAAAACTGCCAAACCGCCAAACCACCGGAAGATCATTCGTTATCTTCTCGTGACCGTTTGAGCTCATGACCATCACTTGGAATGGCCAGCTTGAGTTGTCATGCATTCGGTTCGAGAGCGGGAATCCGCACCGCCCACCGGCAGCGCCGCGGCGCCCCGCCGCGAAGGCCGTCCGCACCAGCCGTCTCCCAGCGGTGGCCGCGGTGGCCGCCACCGGTCCTCCCACCGCCGGGACGGTCCGCGCCGCCGGGGCCGGACCTACCTGGTCGCCGCACTGGTGGCCGCCGGACTGCTCGGCTCCGCGGGGTTCTTCCTGACCGACGGGCGAAACGACGAGTCGAGCGCTGCTGAGCCGCGTACGCGGAGCACGGCGCACACCACGCCCACGCCCACCCCCACGCCGACCGCGACTCCGACCCCGACCCCGACCGCGACTCCGACCCCGACCCCGCCCCCCACGCCGACCCCGACTCCGACCCGCACCAAGATCGACGTCCCCGCGACGGGCCCCGGCACATTCGTCACCGCGCAGGCCGGCGGCGCGAAGGTCGGTCGGGGCAGTCGCCTGCTCCGCTACGTCGTGCAGGTCGAGAGCGGTCTCGACATCTCGCCGGACCAGGCGGCGAACGAGATCGCCGACATACTCGGCGCCCCCCGGGGCTGGACCAACAACGGCGTGTCCTCGTTCCAGCTGGTGAGCGCGGGGGAGCCCTATGACCTCAAGGTGAAGATCGCGACACCGGGGACGGCGGACGCGTTGTGCTGGGCGGGGATTCAGCAGAACACGCACGGCGAGTACAACTGCGAGGTTCCCGACGGGGTGGTGGTGAACCTCAAGCGCTGGGTGGAGGGCTCGCCCACGTTCGACGGTCCGATCCATGACTACCGGGCGCTGATCATCAACCACGAGATGGGCCACTTCCTGGACTACACGCACCAGACCTGCGCGGGTCCCGGGCAACTGGCCCCCGTGATGATGCAGCAGATCAAGGGCCTGCACGGATGCGTCGCCAACGCCTGGCCCTACGACGAGAACGGTGACCTCGTCTCCGGGCCTGCCGCGTAGCGGCCCGCAGTTACAGCTTGGTCATCTTCCGCGCCAACGGTCATCAACTGCGGACACCACGGTGGAACTCAGCGACACCACCGGTGGTCGTCTAGGCCGTCGGGCGCATCCCAGGGTGCCGTGCGCACCGCACCCGACCCACGATTCACGATTCACGATTCCTCTTCGATCGGATGGAACGAATGTCTGGATCCCGCACTGTTCGGAAACTGGCCGTCGCGGTGAGCCTGCTGCCTCTGCTGGCGGCCTGCGGCGGTGAGAAGGCATCCTCCTCGGCGGACGGCGGGACCCCTTCCGCCGGCGGAAACGCCTCCACCGGGTCCAAGGTCAATTCGTCGGGGCAGCTCGACGTTCCCGCGGACGCCAGCGAGGACCTCAAGAAGCAGTACCTCGTGGAGAACGCGATCGCGGTCTGCATGAAGAAGCAGGGCTTCCTCTACACCCCCGAAGCCCCCGAGGACTTCAGGGACAGCTACGCCACCGACGGGGCGGACTACGAGCTCACGAAGAAGTTCCGGCAGAAGTACGGCTTCGGCTACGTCGCTCCCGCTGTCTACCCCAACGATCCCCAGGTGTCGCGCAAGGACGACAGCGAGCCCTCGGCCAACGCGAAGTACATCGCCACGCTGACGCCCGCGCAGAAGACCGCCTACGAAAAGGCGCTGGGAGGTCCTCCGGAGTCGAAGACCGGCCAGACGGAATACACCGGATGCATGGGAACGGCCGACAAGGAGGTCTACGGCTCCACGTCGGTCCAAGAGCGCAGTCAGGCGTCCGCGACGCAGAACCAGAAGAACGCCCAGGCACTCAACGGTGACCAGGAACTGGTCGGCCTGGCGCAGTCGTACGCCTCGTGCCTGCAGAAGGAAGGCATCAACGTCACGACCACGCAGCCGACCAGCATCGGGGACATGGTGAAGCTGCAGCAGGCCTCCTCCCTCGCAACGTCGGTGGAGGCAGGCGCGGACGGGTCGAAGCCCGCGGAGCACTCCGCCACGGAGACCATGAGCGAGAGCGAGGCCAGGTCGAAGCTCACCAAGGAGATCGAGGTGGCGATGAAGGACCTGGCCTGCGGCAAGGACTTCCGGGCCGCCTACTTCCCGAAGTTCTTCAAGAACCCGGGGTCCACCGGTGCCGGATGAGCAACCGTTCCCGGAACCGGCCGAACCGGGTGAACCGGCCCAACCGGCCGAACCCGTCGACACCTCCGTTCGCGAGCGAAGGAAGAGCATGTCTGGATCCCGCAGTCGTCCCAGGCAGTTGGGGATCATCGTCACCGCGGTGGTGCTGGTGGGAGCGGGCGGCTGGTTCGCCGGATCGCGGCTGCAGTCGCCGGCCGACGCGGCTGCCGCGCATGAGCCACCGAAGGCAGGACCGGTCACCGTCGCCGTCGAGCGGCGGTCGCTGACCGCGAGCGTGGTGGCCCAGGGCTCGATCGAGTTCGCCTCACCGCAGAGTCTGGCCCTGGCCGGGGCGGTCGGCTCCTCGGACTCCGGCTCCGCGGCTTCCGGGTCCGAAGGCGTCGCCCAGCGCGTCACCAAGGCGCCAGTCGCCGGGAAGGAGGTGAAGGAGGGCGACGTGCTGATGCAGCTGAGCGGCCGGCCGGTGCTGGTGCTGCGGGGATCCGTTCCGATGTACCGCACGCTGAGTCCCGGCACGTCCGGAGACGACGTCAAGCAGCTCCAGAAGGCTCTGACACGGCTCGGCTTCAGTGCCGGTTCGGCCACCGGGCAGTACGGGCAGCAGCTCGCCTCGGCGGTGAGCCGCTGGTACAAGAGCAAGGGTTTTGAGGCGCAGGAGCCGAGCATCGCGGACAAGCAGCAGCTGGCAACGCTCGAAGCGGCTGTGACCACCGCTCAGCAGGGCCTCCTCACGGCCCAGGACACCGGCGGCGGATCATCCGCCTCGCCCAGCAACGGCACCGGCTCCGGCAGCGGCTCGAGCAGCAGCGGTCAAGCAGCGGCACTGCAACTGAAGTCGGCACAGCAGCAGTTGGATGCGGCCAACACCGCGCTCTCCACCTTCAAGGCCGGCTACGGAACCAAGGTCCCCGCAGGCGAGGTGGTCTTCCTGCCGGATCTGCCGGCCCGGATGGACAAGGTTTCGGTGAAGGTCGGTGACACCCCGTCCGGACCGATCGGCACGGTGACCAGCTCCGAGGTCGTGGTGCAGGCCGTGGTGCAGGCCAGTGACGCCAAGTTGCTCCACAAGGGCATGACCGCGCAGGTGGAGACCACCGACGGCAAGAAGGTGGAGGGGGAACTGGTGGCACTCGGCGACGAGGTGCCGTCGACCGATGCGAAGGACGGGCAGGCCTCGGCGGGCACGTCGGGCGGCGGGAGCACCGACGCGTCGGCTCCGGTACCGGTGCAGATCTCCCTCCCGGCGGGGAAGCTGACCAAGAACGCCAGCGGATCCGCGAAGGTGACCATCAAGGTGGGCGCCTCGGACGGTGAGGTGCTGACGGTGCCCATCGCCGCGCTCCACACCTCGGCGAGCGGTCAGGCCACGGTGCAGGTCCAGCGCGACGGCAAAGTGGTGGACGTCTCCGTCAAGGCGGGTCTGTCCGCGGAGGGACAGGTGGAGGTCACGCCGTCCGGTTCCGCCCTGAAGGCGGGCGACCAAGTGGTGATCGGGCAGTGACCGGCCTCCCCGGGGCCGTCGCGCCCGACGCCGACACGGTCATCCAACTGGTCTCCGTCGACCGCACCTTCGACTCCGAACCGCCGGTACACGCCCTGCGGGACGTGAACCTGGCCGTACGGCGCGGCGAACACCTGTCGATCGTCGGCCCGTCCGGCTCCGGCAAGTCGACGCTGCTCAACACCCTGGGACTGCTCGACCGCCCCACCTCGGGCTCCTACTGGCTCGACGGGGTCGAGACCAACACGCTCGGCGACCTGGAACGCACCTCGCTGCGCGGCGGCCGGATCGGGTTCGTCTTCCAGTCCTTCCATCTGCTGCCCTACCGGACGGTGGACGAGAACGTCATGCTGGCCGAGGCCTACCGCCGGCCACGCCCCGGGCGCGACCGGGCCGGCCGCCGCACCCGGGCCGCGGAGGCGCTGGAGCGGGTGGGCCTGGCGCACCGGTCCGGCTTCCGGCCGGACCGGCTCTCCGGTGGTGAACGCCAGCGGGTGGCGATCGCCCGGGCGCTGATGAGCGAGCCCGCTCTGCTGCTCTGCGACGAGCCCACCGGCAACCTCGACAGCGAGAACACCGAGTCGGTCCTCGACCTCTTCGACCAACTGTCGGAGCAGGGCATGACCCTGGTCGTGATCACCCACGAGGAGGCAGTCAGCAAGCGGGCCGACCGGCGGGTAAGGATCAGCGACGGTCGGCTCACCGAGGAGAACCGATGACGGCCCGAGCACGCGCCCTGGATCCGGCGGCCCCGGTGGATCCGGCGGAACCGCTGGATCCACCGGAACCGGCGGAACCGGCGTACCCTGCGGACCCTGCGGACCCTGTGGATCCACTGGTCGCCGACCAGCACAGCGGTGGTGGACGGCACTCCGCCCGCCGGGGGCGTGTACGTCGCGGCCGCGGCAGGACCCAGGGCATGGAACGTCCCTGGATGGACTTCCGGGACCTGTGGACCGAGGCGCTGGCGGGGGTGCTCGCCCGCCCGATGCGCTCTGCCCTGACCACGCTGGGAACGGTCCTGGGCATCACCACCCTGGTCATCACCATCGGCGTCTCGGCCACGGCGGGCAATCAGATCGTCGGCCGGTTCGACGCCCTCAGCGCCACCTCGGTCACGGTGGAGGTACCCCAGGCGGTCGACTCCGAGCCGCTCGTCGGCTGGTCGGGTGTCGACGCGGTCCGGCGGCTGGCCGGGGTCGAGTCGGTGGCGGCCCTCGGCGACTCCACCGACACCGCGAGCGTCCAGGTCCGTGCGAACGACGTGGTGTCTCCCGGGGACGTTTCCGGACAGACCGTGGCGGTGTTCGCCGCGTCCCCCACGCTGCCCGCCGCGGTGCGCGGCAGGATGACCGCCGGGCGTTTCTTCGACGACGGCAACATCGCCCGGCACGACCGGGTGGCGGTGCTCGGCGACCAGGCCGCACGGCTGCTCGGCATCACCTCGGTCAAGGACTCCCCCGCGGTCTTCCTGAAGGACCAGTCCTACACCGTGATCGGGATCCTCGGCGAAGCCGAGCGGGAACAGCAGCTCGCCACCTCGGTGATCCTGCCACCCACGACCGCCGAGGACCGACTGGGCCTGGGTGAGGTGACCCGGGTAGTGATCAACACCTCGCTCGGCGCGGCGAAACAGGTCGCCCACCAGGCCCCGATCGCGCTGGCTCCCGGATCCGAGGCCGCCCTCGTCGTCACGGCACCGTCCGACCCGACCAAGGCCCGCAAGGGAGTGCAGGGCGACGTCAACGGCCTGTTCCTGGTCCTCGGACTGGTCTCGCTGGTGGTCGGAGCCATCGGTATCGCCAACGTGACGCTGGTGACGGTCATGGAACGGATCGGGGAGATCGGACTGCGCCGCGCCCTCGGCGCCTCCCGCCGTCAGATCGCCGGCCAGTTCCTGGTGGAGTCGACGACCATCGGACTCCTCGGCGGCGTCATCGGCGCCGCCCTGGGCATGGTCGTCGTGGTGGCCGTCTCGGCCGTCAGGGACTGGACTCCGGTCCTGGACGTCCGTCTCGCTTTCGGAGCCCCGGTCGCCGGAGCCCTCGTCGGACTCCTGGCGGGTCTCTACCCGTCCCTGCGGGCCTCGCGCATGGAGCCCGTCGACGCGCTGCGCTCCTAGGGCCTGTCGTTTGGATCACGTCGCAGACGCGGGGGCTGGCCTGTCATGCTCAGCCTCAGTCGTTCCGCCCCGGCCGTGAGGGCGGAACGCCCGGAAGGAGCACGCCCAGGTGACGCCGTCGAAGTCCCCTCCCCCCTCCCCCTCTTCTCCCCCTTCCGTGGGCCTGGTCCTGTCCAGCGGGGCGGCTCTCGGGGCCGCGCACGCGGGGGTGCTGCGGGCCGTGGAGGAGGCGGGGATCGAGGTGGCGGCGGTGGCCGGGGCGAGCGCGGGGGCGCTGATCGGCGGGGCCTGGGCGGCCGGGGTGGACAGCGCACGCCTCACCGAACGTCTGCTGCGCGCCCAGTGGGCGGACTTCGGCACCGCCGCGATCAGCCCGCGTCTCGGTCTGCTGGACACCTCGCCGCTGGCCCGGAACATCGAGGACATGGTCGGTGACGTGCTGATCGAGAACCTGCCGACCCGTTTCGGCGCGGTGGTCACCGAACTCGGCTCCACCACACCCCGGCTGGTGACCTCCGGCTCCTTCACGGCCGCCCTGCGCGCGAGCAGCGCCGTGCCCGGTCTGTTCCCTCCGGTCCGGCTGGAGGACGGCGGGGCGCTGTGCGTCGACGGGGCCGTGGTGTCACCGCTGCCGGTGTGGGCCGCGCACCGGCTCGGCGCCGACCGCGTCATCGCCGTCGGCTTCGGCCGCGGCACCACCCGCTGGCGCCGCTGGTTCGAGTCGCGCCCGGCCCACCCCGCCCAGGGCCGCCTCCCCGACCTCTCCATCACCATCGACACCACGGGCCACTCCTCCTGGTCACCGTCGGGGGTCCCGGCCCTCATCGAGCGGGGATACGAGGCCACGCGCGCGGCACTGGAGGGGTGGCCCTGCCCCGAGGAGCCCGTCCCACCGAAGCCGACGGGCTGACACGGGCTGCCCCCTACGCCCGCCCTACGCCCGCGCCACCGCCGCGATCCACGCCTCCACGGCCGCGAAGTCCCCTTCCCCCAGCCCGAACCGGTGATCGACCCGGTGAAGCAGGGCCGGCCCCGGATGACTTGCGGCCACCCAGGCCCGATCGGCGCCGGTGATCTCGTCGTCGAGCCAGACGAACGGCCGGCCCGCGGCCCACTCGACCAACGGCCGCGTCTTCCAGTGCAGACCATGCGGACCACCGTCGGGCAGACCACCGTCGAGGGGCGCCTCCCCGTCCTCCGGCCACTCGACCACCGGCAGCGAAGGCAGCCCCAGCCAGGGCGAGAGAAGGTCGTTCGCGTCGTCCAGCCAGGTCGTCGCCCACACCGGCGTGCAACCGAGCCCGAGCAGCCGCGGCCCCAGTGCGGGGTCCAGGCGCGGCAGCAGAGGATGAGCCGAAGCCCCGTACTCCCGACCCACCCGATACTCCCGATAGGGATCCGGTCCCCCGAACGGGATCAGCGTTCCGTCGACGTCGAGGAAGAGCAGCGGCACCATCCCCCCAGGATCAGCCCTCGGCGCTCCCTTGCCCACCCCAGGGCAGCTCCCGCCCGTGCACCACGTCCAGCCGGGACACCGCGCGGGTCAGGACGACATACAGGCGGTTGAGGCCGCGGGGCTCGGCCTCGGCGATCGCTGCCGGTTCGACGGCGACGACATGGTCGTACTCGAGGCCCTTGACGAGGGTGGCGCCGATGACCGTGACGCGGCCGGAGGCGGGGGCCAGGCCGGCGGCGGCGAGGGCCTCCTCGACACGGCCGGTCGCGGTGTCCGGGGTGATCACGCCGATGGACCCCACGTGGGTGAGCGCGTCGCGTACGGCGGCGACGACCACGGAGGCCAGGTCGCCGTCCGGGGCGCGGTGGACGCGCAGTTCGCCGTCGCGGCGCAGGGAACGGGCCGGAGGTACGTCGGTGTCGAGGCGGGCGAGGAGACGGCCCGCGAGGGTGAGGACCGCGGCCGGAACGCGGAAGCCGGTTGTCAGCGGGACGATCGTCGCGTCGGGCTTGCCCAGGTGGGTCAGCTGGACCCGCCAGGAACGCGCCGCCCACGGGGTGGTGCCCTGGGCGAGGTCGCCGAGGACGGTGAGGGAGCCGAAGGGGACCCGGCGGGCGATGGCCCGGCACTCCATCGGGGAGAGGTCCTGGGCCTCGTCGACCACGACATGGCCGTAGCCCTGGGGGTGTGCGAGGAGCCCGGCGAGCTCGTCGAGGAGGACGAGGTCGGCGGCCGACCAGCGCGCCGACTTCGGTGAACGCGGCGGCTTGGCCCACAGCAGGGACTCCTGCTCGGCCGGTTCCAGCAGCCCGTCGGCCGCCCCGGCCAGCACCTCCGGGTCGCTCAGCAGCCCGGCCAGCACCTCCTCGGGACGCACCTTGGGCCACAGCGCCTCCACGCACGCGCTCACCGCCCGCGCCCGCTCGATCCGGCGCAGCCAGGCGGCCGGGGGCGGGCCGCCGCGCCGCTCCGCCTGCGTCAGGATCCGGCGCACGATCCGGCTGCGGACCCGTTCCCGTCCGACCTCGTACGGCGGCTCCTCGGCGAGCACCGCGCCCACGGTCTCGATGAGCCGATGCCCCGCGATCCGCCACCGGTACGACCCGTCGGGTACGGCCAGGTCCTCGGCGTGACCGGCCGTCATCACCCGCCCGTACACGGCGCGGCGCAGCACCTCGGCCATGCGGGCGTCGTGCTTGAGGGTGGCGGCCCGGTCGGTGTCGGTCCCGGTCACCGGGTGCCGGGCGATCTCGTTCTGGAGCGTCGACTGCCGTACGCCGGTCTCGCCGAGGGAGGGCAGGACCTCGGCGATGTAGGAGAGGAAGGTGCGGTTGGGGCCGAGGATCAGCAGACCGCCGCGTTTGACGCGCTGCGGGTGCGTGTAGAGGAGGTAGGCCGCCCGGTGCAGGCCGACGGCGGTCTTGCCGGTGCCGGGAGCGCCCTGCACACAGACGGACTCGGCGAGTCCGCCCCGTACGAGGTCGTCCTGCTCGGGCTGGATGGTGGCGGCGATGTCGCGCATGGGACCGACACGGGGGCGTTCGAGCTCACGCAGGAGAAGCCCTCCGGAGCCCTCGGAGCCGACGGACTCGGCAGACTCGGCAGACTCGGCGGACTCGCCGCGGTCGAGGTGCTCGTCCTCCAGACCGGTCAGGTCGGCGGAGTCGCCGCGGCTGCCCGGCGCCCAGCCGAACCGCCGCCGTACGGCCACGCCCTGCGGATCCCGGGCGCTGGCCTGGTAGAAGGCGCGGGAGACGGGGGCGCGCCAGTCGACGACGAGGGGAGGGGCGGCGGGGTGCTCGCTGATCCGCAGCCGGCCGATGTGGTGCCCGCCTCCTTGTACGAGGTCCAGGCGGCCGAAGAAGAGCGGGCCCTCGGGGAGTTCGTGCAGGGCCTTGGCACGGCTGCGCAACCCGTAGCCGAGGACTTCGGCGTCGGCGCCGGACGCGGAGACGTCCTCGCCGGTGACGACGTGGAGGTCGGCGCCCTCGACCATGGCGGCGAGTGCGGCACGGCAGGTGTCGTGGTGGGCGCGTTCGTGGCGGAGGGCGGTGTCGAGGTCTTGGGCGAGGTCTCGGGCGGGCCCCTTGACGGCAGGCACGGCGGGCTCGGCAGACGTCATGCGCCGAGGATAGCGAATAACGTGACCGAGTTAAAGATTTTACCGAGTAACGCCTGCCTCGTCTCCCGTGAGACCCGGAAACCCCGCCTCCAGCGCCGCGAACGCCCGCTCGGCCGCCCCGACCGCCTCCTCCCGTACGTCCGCCACCCGCTCCCCCGCCGAGATCCGCCGCCAGTTCTCCCCGGCGAGGATCCGTCGTACGGCGATGATCTGGCCGGCGGCCAGCCGGGCGTCGAGGTCACCGCCGAGGACCTCGGCGAGGGCGGCCTCGGCACGCTCCAGGTGGGCGTGGAGACGGGCGACCAGGGACGGGGTGCCGTAGAGGAGGTCGTAGAAGGAGCGGACGGCGGGATGGTCGTTGAGACCGGTGATGGGGTCGTGGGCGGCGATCCCGTCCAGGAAGTGGCGGCGCAGGGCGGGCAGGGGCGCGACCCCCTCGGCCCGCCCGGCCTCCACCACCCGCGCGGCCTCCCGCTCATGGTCGGCGATGCGGTGCAGGACCAGGTCCTCCTTGGCCGGGAAGTACCGGAAGAGGGTCGGCTTGGAGATCTCGGCCGCCGCGGCGACCTCCGCGACGGACACCGCGTCGAAGCCCCGCTCCTCGAACATCCGCACGGCGATGTCCGACACGGCCTGGTACATCCGCTGCCTCTTCCGCTCACGCAGCCCGGGGTCGCTCATGGGGTGAGCGTACGGCGGGTTCAGGGGGTGGGGGCCGTGGTGGGGCCGCGCCAAGGCGGGGGCGCGGCAAGTCTCCAGAGGTTGTCGAGGTGCCGGTTCCAGGTGGCGATGAGGGCCTTGGAGTCCTCGGCCGCCTCCAGGGACCACACGTTGAGGTCCGTGCCGTAGCCCTTGGGGTCGTAGTACTCGGGGGCGGCGCCGCGCGGCACCGTGCGGGCCATGACGTCGTAGAGGCCGTGGAGGACCAACTCCCGGTTGAAGATGCAGATCTTGTCCATAGGGATTCCGGGGTAGACACGGTATTCGCAGTGGGCGACGATCCGGCCATGGGCGGTCAGCCGTTCGGCGAGCACCGAGAGGGTCTCGTCGTACTCCTGGCACTTTCTTTCCAGGCGCTTACGGAAGTCCGGGTCGTCCTGCGGGGCTCCCTCGTCGCCGACCCGGGAGGGAACCGTCATCGGCTGCCCGAAGTCGGGGATCAGTACCCGGATGGTGACCCGCCGGGTGGGGCCGGGGTCTTCCTCGAGACCTTCGAGGCGGTGGTACAGCTCGTTGTAGAGGGTCTCCCCGGTGTAGCCGAGGAACCGTATGTCCACGGTGCGCTCCCGGAACGCCTCGCTCACGAAGCTGCCGAGCTCCCGCGACTTCACCTGTCTCCGCGCGGGCAGACGCAGCGACGTGGACAGTTCCTTCACCGCGTCGTAGAGGACATAGCCGACCAGGCTGAGCAGGGCGCCGCCGAGGTAGGCCTTGCCTTGAAGGGCGTCACCGACCGGTTTGACGAACTGCGCGGTCAGGCCGGTGACGAAGATCCCGAGGAGCAGGACCCGAATGGCCACGGGCTCGAAACGTTCCTGGTAGCGCCGCAGCGCGTTGCCGACTCCACCGCTGTCGGTCGTGGTTCGGCCCCCCCGCGCGGACATGCCCGACCCCGCCACACGCCCGCTCGGGCGCCAACTGTCCCTGCAACGACCGCCGTTCGATCAGACCATGGTCGCTCTAGGCCAGGGCGCGGGCAAGATAGGGGTTCGCTGTCACCGGCAGCGGGAGACCGAGGGAGGCGGTGGCGGTGGCGAGCGTCACGGCGTAGGAGCCGACGGCCCTTCGGACGTTGGGCGCGTCCAGGCCCACCCCGGTCACCAGACGGTCGAGGTCGATGTACGCGGAGCGGACGATCTCGATCCACCGGTAGACCCGCCAGTCCCGGCGCCAGTCGTGGGTGTACCGCTCCGGCAGTGTCCGCTCCCAGCGTCGGAACATGCGCTCCCGGATCTCCGGTCGGGTGGGCGTGAGATGCATGTGCCGGACCAGGTCGTAGAGCGGATCACCGGTCAGGGCCATCTCCCAGTCGATGAGGGTGAGCGCCAGATCGTCCGGGCGGCGCACCAGGTTCCACGGGTTGAGATCGCCGTGCAGCAGGGCAGGTGTTCGACGGCTGATCCGGTGCCGGGACAGGATCTCCCGCAACCGCCGGTCGTCGGGCAGCCCGAGGGTGCGGGCCCGCTGCAGCGACTCCTTCGGGAGGCTCCCGGCCAGACCGACCAACTGTTCCTTCAACCACTCGAAGAAGTCGGTCTCGCCCGTCTCCGGGGACACAAGGGTGCAGTCCACCCGTGTGAGCTCGCACAACTGGTCGACGAGTGCGTCCGCCTCGTGCGGGAGCAGACCGTTCACGGGGTGGTCCGGCGGCTCGTCCATCCGGGTTCCCACGTACGTGTGTACCGCGAAGGGGTCGTTCGGATGGCTCTCGCCCAGTGCGAGAACCCGCGGCGCCGCCACCCGGGCGCCCGAGTCCTGGATCGCCCTGAGGACGACGTGCTCGCTCAGGTAGCTCGGTTCCCTGCGGGAGACGTTGGGCAGTTTGCGGCGTACGACCACGGGATGGAGGATGCCCGGCACCCAGACCACCGAGTTGAGGTGGGCGGTGCCCTTGAACACCCGGTGCGCCGGGGCGGCTCCCTCGGCGAGCAGGGCATCCCGCACGGCGGAGGCCGGGAAACCGGTCAGCTCCCGGAAGCGCGGGTCCGGCTTCCAGGCACCGGCCTTCGCGGTCCAGCGCGGATCGTGGAGGTCGTCGCGGGAGGCCAGCCAGCGGAAGAGGGCGCGCTCGATCTCATCCTCGCTGGGCACGTTCCTGAGCCGCAGTGGTTCCTCCGCCGTCTTCAGCGCCCTGCGCACCCGCGCCGTCGCCTCGTGCAGCTTCTTCTGGGTGAACGACTTCCCCAGAGACCGAGCGGCCCGCATGACGTCGGGGTAGACCGACTGGGCCCGCGCGAAGCTGACGTAGTGGTTCAGATCCCTGGCCAGGCCATGGGACGCGGCGGGCCGGCACACCTCCATCGCCTCGGCCCACGCGTCGACCACCTCGGTCCACTGGTGCGTCGGGTACTGCGTGCGCACCAGGTGGGTGGCCAGGTCGTGCAGGGGGTCGCCGTAGGTCGCGAGTTCCCAGTCGACGCAGACGACGGGCTGGTCCTCGGAAGGCGTCACGATCAGGTTGCCCCGGTGCAGGTCCCCGTGGAGCAGACTGTACGGCCGCCGGGTCATCGCGGGAACCCGCTCGGCCAGCCCGAGGAGCGCGTCGTCCGGCATGCCGAGCGCCTTGAACAGGCCCCCGAACTCGGACCAGTTCGGCTTGCGGATCTGCTTGTCGGCATGGTGGACCAGCGCCTTCAGGAAGGCCTGGCTGTCGCTGTGGTGGGCGGGCAGGGAGGCCGGCAGGGGCGGCAGCGCCGCCCGGCGCACCAGGGTCGTCTGGGCCAGCTGGCGGACCAGCGCCCTGATGTGCAGGGTGTCGACAGGCTTACCGTTTCCGCAGATCTCGGAGAGGGGTACGCCGTCCACATAACTGTGGATGGCGTACCCCGACCGCTTCACCAGGCATTCGGGCGCGTTGGACAGGACGCTGCGTACGGCGCCCAGGATCACCGCCTCGTTCCGCCACGTCCTGATCACCGCGGGCAGCGCGTCGGAGCGAGGAATCCGTACGGTGACCGGGGTGCCGGCGTCACGGTCCAGCAGCCGGGCCACGTTCTCCGTCAAGGGCAGCACATAGTTGCGATGGTGGTGGCCGCTGGACGCCCGCGTCGCTTTCGCGTCCCTGACGAAGGCTCGGAGGACCCCGTCTGCGGCGGTTCGTTCCCCGAGGTGCCGAGGGGGAACAAAGTGGTCGACCACTGGCCGCTCCGGTGGGTGCGCGGGGATGGGTATGGCAATCGTGGAGTGCCATGTGGTGCGCCGCACGACCGGGGTGGCCGGTGGGGTGAGCACAGGAGTGAATACGTACGACAGCAGAGGATTACTCGCGCGCGATGCCGGGGATACTAGCGCACACGCCTGAGCTATTCGGCGAGATGACTCCAGACCGAGTCGAACCAGGCCTGCCAGGTGTCGACGAAGACGGTGCCCGGTGAGTTCGGGTCGGTGTCCTTCACATGGTGGGTGAGCGGTGCGCCGAACCCCAGGACGTCGAGAAGGTCGACCTTCTCACCGGGGACGAACGTGGCTTCACGCTCGATCACCTGATAGGGCGCCACCAGCGCGTCGGTGCCGTTGAGAAGGTAGATCTTGCAGGTCGGGGTCAGTGGGGCCCGGCGGATCTCGAGCTCCGGCGTCGGCACGAGGGCTTCCAGCCCTCTGAACAACTCATGTACCGAGGACGTCGACCGCCGGGTGATGCCGTGCAGCCGCTCGTTCGGACGGGGGTCGTCCGGGTCGTCCTTGACCCGCGGGTAGGGCACGCCGATGTCCTCGGAGGGCAGGATCAGCCGCAGGGAGATGCGCTCGGGCCGAATGGCGCCGCTGTGGATCCGCTCCGCCTGCACCCGCAGGTGCGCGTCCAGCGATTCCGAGGTCAACGAGTAGACGTCCAGGGTGACTTCGTCTCGTTCGAAGGCCTCGGCGAGCAGTGGACCCAGCGTCACTCCGCCCCGCAGCCGGCCTCCGCTGACCGCCAAGGGCTGGATCCGCGGCACTCTGACCACCCGGGACCCGCTGCCCTGCCGGGACTCGATCCAGCCCTGCTCGGCCAGCTCCCGCAGCACCCGCTGGACCGTGTCCCGGGAGACATCGAACTCCTCCGCGAGATCCCGCTGGGACGGCAGGAACGCACGCAGCGGATACATCCCGTCGGCTATACGGGCCCGTACTTCGTCGGAGACACGCTGGAACGCCCTGCCACCGGCGTAACTGCTCCGCTGTTCACCCACACGGCGACCGTACCGCCGTCAGTCAACCAGTCCAATGGGAACGGGAGTTGGAGGCTTCGGGGCGGCTGACGGCTCAGGACCGTTCCCTGACCACTCTCAGCACCGTCTCCAGCGAGTTCACCACCATCGTCGCCCCCGCCCCCCGCAGCAGCTTCTCCTTGTGTTCGTTACGCGCGTAGCCGAGGAACGGGACGCCGGCGGCTCGGGCGGACAGGAAGTCGGAAGGGGCGTCGCCTATCATCAGGGCGGTCCCGGGGGCGGAGCCTGTCGCGGAGAGGGCGCGGTGGAGGCAGTGGGGATGGGGCTTGAGGAGGTGGAGGTCCTGGGTGCGGCCGTAGATGTGGGGGGCGAAACAGGAGGTCAGGTCGCGGCCTGTGAGGTACTTGGCCACCACTCGGGGGGAGTTGTTGGTCGTGATGGCCAGGCGTAGGCCCAGGGCGGTCAGGGTGCGTATCACGGGGTCCGCCCACGCCGTGGGCATCGCCGAGGAGGCGGCCCGCAGTTCCTCCTGGGTGAGACGTTCCTCCAGCTCCGCGACCAGGTCGCTGCCGGGGCGCAGGCGGTCCACAGCGCGCAGGACGACCTGCGGGTCCAGCGACTCCCGCTCGGACTCCGTCAGCAGGTGGTGCAGGCCCCGCCCTTCGAGCCACTCCACCAGCCCATCGGCCACGTCCTCCGCCGAGTGGCCGGCGAAGAGCCGGCAGATGGGGCCGTCGAAGTCCCACAGGACGACCCTCGTACGCGCGATCAGCTCCCGCAGATCCGCGGTTCCGTTTCCCTGGGTGTTGTCGGTGTCGGCTGCCACCTGTTCAGTCTGCGTCGTATCAGAAGTCACTAGGAGAGTGTCAGGTCCGTCGTGATGGTTTCCCAGAGGGCGTCGAACCACTTCTGGGATTCCTCCACGAAGGCGGCATCGCGCTGGCCTGCGGCCTTGTCGAAGGAGAAGAGGAGAGACTCGGTGCCCATCACGTCGTACATGTCGAGCAGCACTCCGCTGTCCGTCGACTCCTCGCGCCGCTCGACCATGTAGTACGCCATCAGGGCTTCCCTGCCGTTGAGCAGGTACAGCTTCACGGGCGGGGTGAACGGCAGGGCCCGGAAGGTGATGTCCACGTCGATGCCGTGGGAGCGCAGGGTCTGGAGGTTGTGGCGCAGGACGTGGCCCTGGGCGTTGCGCATGGCCAGCCAGCGCTGGTGGACCGGGTCGTCGTCGCCGCGGCCCTCGACCGGGACGGGGAAGGCGAGGTTGATGCGGCGGGAGGGCAGGAGGATCCGGACTTCGATCTTCCGAGGGTGGATCTCGCCCGCGTGGATGAGGCGCATGGGCTCGCCCAGGGCGGGGATCAGGCTCTCGGCCGTGAGGCAGGCGGCGTCGATGCGGACGTGCGGGGCGGAGAAGGCCTCGGCGAGGCGAGGGGCCAGGGCGACCATCGTGGGCTGGGGCTCGTCGTGACCGGGCGCGGGCGGTTCGGCGATGCGCGGCGGGCTGCCCTTGCTGACGTTGGTGAGGAGTCCGTCGAGCTGGAGTTCCCGCAGGGCCTGGCGTACGGCGCCGCGCTCCACCCCGAACTCGTCGGCGAGTTCGGCCTGCGTGGGCAGGCGGTCGCCCGCCTTGAGGTCACCGACACGAATGCGCTCGCGCAGGGCGTCGGCGATCTCCTGGGGCGACCTTCTGCTGCCGTTCACTGCCACGTTCTCCGCCACGTTCTCCTGGGTCACGACCAAACGCTACAACTTAGATCCATCTATGGGGAGTTGCTTGAAAGTTGTTTAGTAGTTGGGACCAAATGGGGACAACTTAATTAGAGTTGGTTGCCAACTCGATCGAGTTGGCGAATGGTTCGCCTCCCGCTCCACCCCGACGATCCTCCGAAGGGGGGAACGCCATGCCTGTCCTCGCCCTCGTCTCCGCCGCCATCGTCGTCGGCGTCGAGCAGACCATCCAGTGGAAGTACGGCACCACCGGCGCCGTGGGACTGCTGCTGCTCACCATCGGCATCAAGGTCAGGAGCCCGGCCATCAGCTCGGTCGGTGCCGTGGTCCTCGCCCTCGTGGCCACCGGACCCGCCGTCAGCTCGTGAGCAGCAGCTCCGAGCTGATCGTCTCCCAGAGTGCGTCGAACCACAGCTGGGACTGTTCCACGAACGCCGAGTCGCGCGGCCCGGCCCCCTGTTCGAAGGCGAACAGCACCGACCGCGTGCCCTCGGCGTCGTACATCTCCAGGTGCTCCTGGTCGATCATCTGTTCGCGGCGCCGCACGGTGTAGTACGCGAACAGCGCCTCCGTGCCGTTGAGGAGATACAGCTTCACGGGCGGGGTGAACGGCAGCGCGCGGAAGGTGACATCGACATCGATGCCGTGCGTGGAGCTCAGCGTCTGCAGGTTGTGCTTCAGCACCTGGCCCTGCGCGTTGCGGTGGGCGAGCCAGTGACGCTGGAGCCGCTCGGTGGCCGAGGTGTCCACCGCCGCCGGGAAGGCCAGGTCGATGTTCCGGGAGGGCAGCAGGACCCGGACGTCGATCTTGGCCGGTTTCAGCCGTCCGGCGTGGATCTGGCGCAGCGGTTCGCCGATCGCGGCCGTGAGGGAGACCGCGGTGAGGCACAGGGCGTCGACCTGTACGTGGTCGGCCGCGAAGGCCTCGGTCATCCGCGGCGGGAGGCCCACCATGGACGGCTGCGGGGTCGCCTCCGGACCGATCAGCGGGCCGGCCGCGCCCGACGGCGGGGCGACCGTGGCGGGGCTTCCCTTGGAGACGTTGGTGAGCAGGTGCTCCGATTGCAGGATGCGCAGCGCCTGGCGTACGGCACCCCGCTCCACCCCGAACTCGTCCGCCAACTTCGCCTGCGTGGGCATGCGTTCGCCCGGCCGCAGCACTCCGGTTCTGATCCGGGTACGCAGTTCGTCGGCCACCTCGCGGTGCGAGGGCTGGGGCCGCCCCGCTCTCCCCCGTCCGTTGACGGGGGCATGTTCCGGCTCCACGGGGGAACAGTACAACTTCCCGCCATCTTGTGGCAGTTCAAAGAGAGATGGTTATAAGACGCTTCCAAGCGGACATAAGTACAGTGAAGTTGGCTGCCAACTTCAACAACATGGTCAAACTTCCAGACGGTTGGCCGGTCGGACTCCCTTCCGGAGGGGAGCCGGGAGCCCGAGAGGTCGGCACCGAAGCACAGTCACAACTTCAGATCGCCGCACAGCCACAACCGAACATCGCGCGCACAGTCACAACTGAACAGCTACGGATACACAGCACAGAGACACCAACACGGATACGCAGACACGGATACACGGACAGGAGGCTCAGAACAGGTCCGGGCACCACGGTCGCCCGGGCGTACGCAGCAGGGCGTCGGCCCCCCGGGCGGCGCCCGCTCGTTCTTCCCGGAGCCGGCCCAGCGCCGCGAGCCGCACCGCCGACTCGTCGCCGAGCCACAGGGACGCCAGCTCGGCCACGTCCAGCGTGAGGTCGGCCTCGCGGCCCGTCGGCGTACAGGAGGCACCGTCGGGGGACGCGTCCAGCAGGAAGCGGCCCCCGGCCAGGCCGGCCCCGTCGACCACCTCCAGGACCAGGGTGCCCGCCGTGTCGTACGTACGCGCCTCCAGAGCCCGTACGACGTCCAGGAGCCGTACCCACAGCCAGTCCGCCTGCGTGGTGATGCTCGCCGCGCGAGGGTCCGGCAGGAGGAGGGGGAGCAGGTCGTCCGGGGAGCGCCAGCCCGACCTCACCCGGGTGATCCAGTCGATCGAGCACAGGTAGTGCCACAGGGCGCGGGACGCGGCCGGGGTCACCGAGAGCAGCCAGTTCACCGAGGCCGTGTTCCGCGGCTGCTTGGCGTCGGTCCAGTTGTCGTCCGCCCGGTACGCGACCAGTCCCTCGACCTCGCCGTCCGCCGCGCGGTACACGGCGTAGAACGGCTCGGTCCAGCTCGCCTCGCCCTCCAGGTGGATCACGCCGGTGTTCATGTCCCACCAGTGCTCGTGACGGCTGACGGCGCCCGGCTGGATGCGGCGCAGACGCTCGTGCAGCGCGGGGCCGAGCTTGCGGACCTCCTCGCCGTCGATCAGGTCGACACGGCCGCCTGCCAGGGGGACCGGGTGGCGGGGGTCGAGGCCGGCCCTCGCGACGTCGATCGTCCACTCGGTCATGGTGGTGGCGGGGCCGAAGCCGTGGCGGCCGTAGATGCGGTACTCGGCGGCGATCAGGGTCGCGGCGACGTCCCCTCGCTCCTTCGCCGCCGTGAGGTCGTCGGACATCAGGCGGGTGAGGAGGCCTCGGCGGCGGTGGGTGGGGAGGACGGTGACGTTGGAGATGCCGTCGGCGGGGACGGGGGTGCCGCCCGGGGTGGTGAGTTCCTGGGGGAAGGAGCGGAAGGTGGCGACGCAGGTGTCCCTGTCGAAGGCACCGGTCAGGCGGGAGTGGCCGAGGGTGGCTCTGCGGGTGGCGACGGACTCTTCGGTGACGGCTGGGGGGCGGAGGAAGCCTGTGTTCATGGCGCGCAGCCAGGCGGGGAGTTCTTGGTCGGTTACGGTGCGGACGTCCATGGGGTCACGGTAGGCAGCGTGGGGGCGGGCGTCGCCACCTTTTTCGCCCCCGCCGCCCTTACCCTTCCCATCCCCCAGGGGCTCGCCCCTTCGACCCCCCTGGGGGCTGCGCCCCCAGACCCCGCTTCGGCCCTGAACGGGCCTCGTCCTCAAACGCCGGACGGGCTGGGTGGGGCGCCCTGTCGGGTGCCCTTGTTCCCGACCGAGTCGGGTGGTCGGTGGGCGGAGGGCGGGGGTCTGGGGGCGGCAGCCCCCAGGAGGCCGGTGCCCTTGTTCCCGACCGAGTCGGGTGGTGGGTGGGCACAGGCCGGGGGTCTGGGGGCGGAGCCCCCAGGGGGGCGGCCGGGTCAGACCAGGAGGTCGTCGATCTGGGCCTCGCCCTCCCGGTAGCGGCGGGTGATTTCGGCCCCGCAGTCGTCCGCCGTGCGCTGAAGGTGCTGACGGTGGCGGGAGATCTGAGATTCGTAGCCGACAAGGCGGGCCATCGCCGTATGGAGCTCGGGGTCGGTGCGGGCGCCGAGGTCGGAGAGTTCGACGTCGGCGAGCATGTCGGCGGCGAGACGGCCGTACTCCTCGCTGTGCGGTGTGCCCAGGGTGACATGGCGGGCCGAGGAGCGATGGCGGGCCGGGGCGTCGGTGAGGATCTCCGGGAGCCGCTCGACGACCGAGGCCGCGCCCGTCGGGGAGCGGCGGGCCAGCTCCGCGCGGAGGATGTCGATACGGCCCTGCAGCAGCCGGCGTACGTAGCTGAGGTCCGCCTCGTCGCGCTGGGCGCCCTGGCGCAGGGTGCGCAGTTCGGGCAGGCTCAGCCGGACCAGGTCGGGCTCCGGCGGATCCACGGGCGGCCCGGGGCTGTCGCCGCGCTGGAAGGGCGGCCGGTGTGCCGTCGGCCGCTCGGTACTCGGTGTGCTCATGTCCCTCTACCGTCCCCTCGACCGGCGTGTGGTGGAAAGCATCGTGCCACCCCAAGTCGACGCGATGTTACCGAGTCCCCCCGAACGGCCCAGACAGGGCCTAAAGGATCAAAGTGGGCCCTTTGCGGGGCGGTGCGGGGCACCCGGCATGATGGTCCGCATGCGAGCTGTGGTGCAGAGGGTGGACGGCGCGAGTGTGGTCGTCGACGGGGAGACGGTCGGGGAGATCACCGGCGAGGGGCTGTGCGTGCTGGTCGGGGTGACGCATGACGACACCAAGGAGAAGGCCGCCCAGCTCGCCCGCAAGCTGTGGTCCGTGCGGATGCTGCACGACGAGAAGTCGTGCAGTGACGTCGACGCCCCGTTGTTGGTCATCAGCCAGTTCACCCTGTACGGGGACGCGCGGAAAGGGCGGCGGCCCACGTGGAACGCCGCCGCCCCCGGGCCCGTCGCCGAGCCCCTCGTCGAGGAGGTCGTGGCGCAGTTGCGGGGGCTCGGGGCCACCGTGGCGACGGGGCGGTTCGGGGCGCGGATGCGTGTCTCGCTGACGAACGACGGCCCCTTCACCGTCCTCGTCGAGGTCTAGGGCATGAACCGCCGGACAGGCCCTAGGGTTCGACCACTGTCTCCTGGGCCGCCGCCGTCGTGCCCGCCATCAGGGGGGCGTCCACCGGGACGTTCCGCTTGACCAGGGCCAGGGCCACCGGGCCCAGTTCGTGGTGGCGTACGGAGGTGGTGATGAAGCCGATCCTGCGGCCGTCGGGGGCCTCGTCGGCGACGCGGAGTTCGGTGCCGTGGGCCGGGAGGTGGACCTCGCTGCCGTCGAGGTGGAGGAAGACCAGGCGGCGCGGCGGCTTGCCCAGGTTCTGGACGCGGGCGACCGTCTCCTGGCCGCGGTAGCAGCCCTTCTGCAGGTGTACCGCCGTACCGATCCAGCCCAGCTCGTGCGGGATGGTGCGGTGGTCGGTCTCGAAGCCGACGCGGGGGCGGTGCTGCTCGACGCGCAGCGCCTCGTGGGCGAGGATCCCGGCCGGGGGGCCCGCCTTCTCCGTGTACGACTCCAGGTCCGCCCGCGGGAGGAAGAGGTCACGGCCGTACGGGGTCTCGCGTACGACGACACCGTCCGGCACCTCCGTGATGGAGCCGGCGGGGAGGTGGACGACGGCGGTGTCGGCGGTGCGGTCGGCGACCTCGACCCGGTAGAAGAACTTCATCGACTCCAGGTAGGCGAGCAGCTCGTCCTGGGTGCCGGGTTCGATGTGGGCCCAGGTGGTCGTGCCGTCGTCGACCAGGTAGAGCGCGTGTTCGATGTGGCCGTGGGCCGAGAGGATCAGGGCCTCGGTGGCCTGGCCGACCGGGAGTTCGCTGACGTGCTGGGTGAGCAGGAGGTGCAGCCAGCTCAGGCGGTCCTCACCGGTGACGGTGACGACTCCGCGGTGCGAGAGGTCGACGAATCCGGTGCCGTCGGCGAGGGCGCGCTGCTCGCGGAACAGGTCGCCGTAGTGGGCGGCGACACCTTCGTCCACCCCCTCGGCGGGGACGGCGCCGGGCAGGGACAGCAGAGGGCTCTTCATACGCCAAGCCTACGACTCGGTAATTGAACTCTTGGCAGTCGAACGTGCGTCCGTCGCGGCCTTCAGCGTGCAGTCCTTGCAGCGGCCGAAGATCGCGAAGTGCTTCATGTCCGTCTCGAAGCCGAACGTCTCCCGCAGCTTGGCCGTGAACTCGGCCGCCACCTTCACGTCCGCCTCGATGACGTTCTCGCAGTCCCGGCAGACCAGGTGGATGTGGTGGTGCCGGTCGGCGAGATGGTACGTCGGCGCGCCGTGCCCGAGATGGGCGTGGCTGACCAGGCCCAGCTCCTCCAGGAGCTCCAGGGTCCGGTAGACCGTGGAAATGTTGACCCCCGACGCCGTCTTCTTCACTTCCGTGAGGATGTCGTCGGGGGTCGCGTGCTCAAGGGTGTCCACGGCTTCCAGCACGAGTTGCCGCTGCGGCGTCAGCCGGTAGCCGCGCTGCCTGAGGTCGCTCTTCCAGTCGGTGCTCACCACACTGGAAGTCTAGAACTACTTGAAGAAGGCGATCCCGTCGTCCGGCATGTCGTCGGGGAGGGCCTTGGCCCAGCGCTCGACGTCCTCCGGGGTGACGACCTTCTTCAGGTGGGCCGACATGTAGGGGCGCAGTTCCACCTCGGGGGTCTGCTTCTCGCCCACCCACATCAGGTCGCTCTTGACGTAGCCGTAGAGCCGCTTGCCGCCGCTGTAGGGACGGGAGGCTGCCGTACGGGCGACGGCGTCCGTGACCAGGTCGATCTGCGGCTTCTTCTCGGCCATCGCGCCGTACCAGATCTCGATGACGCCGTCGTCGCGGGTCATCGTCACCTCGACCTTGCGGGAGCCGTCGATCCGCCAGAAGCCGTGCTCCGACTCCAGCGGGCGGATCTTGTTGCCGTCCTTGTCGAGCACCCAGGTGTGGGAGTGGTACTCCAGGAAGTCCCGCCCGTCGTGCGTGAAGGTGACCTCCTGGCCGAAGTTGCACTTCTCGTCGCCGGGGAAGTCGTGCACGCCCGCGCCGGCCCAGTTGCCGAGCAGGAAGGCGAGCGGGACCAGGTCCTTGTGGAGGTCGGACGGGATCTCGATCATCTCTGGGATTCCTAGCTAGGGCCTGTCCGGCGGATCAGGTCGTGGGAAAAGGACGGCGCCTTGTCAGCGCAGGTGAGCGGGGGCGATGGGGGTGCCCCCGCGCGAGGTCGTTCGAGCGTGGGGGAGCGTCCAGCTGCAAGGCGGAGGAGGGCGTCGATGCGGAGCATCGGCAACCGACGACAACGCCGCTGTACCCCCTCTGGGGGAGGGCGTGCCAGACCCCGCGTCCGCGGCCTGATCCGCCGGACAGGCCCTAGGGGTCAGCGCTGGCCCTGGTACAGCTTCTTCACGGCCAGGAAGGCGAAGGCGAGGACGCCGACGCAGACCAGGGCCAGCAGGGTTTCGAAGAAGATCTCCACGGGTGCTCCTCGGATGAGCGTGGTTGGTTCCGTACGTACACAAGGCCGGTCCCCAGCTTACGCGGCCGGGGACCGGCCCTCCGTGGGAGGTGGGCCCCTACAGGGTCACTCGAGCAGCTGGCTCTGCAGGACCACCGTCTGCTGGAAGGGGACCGCGGGCATGGTGCCCTTCCCGGCCTGCACGATCATCGCCATCACGTCACCCGCGCTCAGGTAGGCGAGACGGACCTGCTCGGCGCCGTACGGCTTCGTCTCGGCGTACGGCGTCAGCGTGACGTTCTTCGACTGCGCGGCCAGCGGGAAGTCCTCGTCCCGCTCGTAGGCGTCCGCGCCGCGCACCGGGTAGACCGGGGCGTCATAGCTGGTGAAGTCGTCGCCGAAGATCTGCTCGGTGACGGCCACCGAGCCGAATCTGAGCAGGTAGACGCGGGTGCTGGTGCCGTCGGGGGTGGTCCAGCCGCGGGCCGCGACATGACGCAGGCCGACGTCGACGAGCTTGTCCTCGATGTCACCCCGGCGGGTGTCCTCGAACTCCTTCAGGAAGTCCTCGGTCTTCAGCCAGCCGTCGGAGCCGGCCAGCGCCTTGTCCTCCTTCGCACCCTCCGGGGCGGGCAGGACGAGGGCACGCAGGTCGGCGTAGTGGGCGCCCGAGTGGTTCGCCCTGGCGAAGGGAGCGGGGCTGCCGGAGGGGAGGGGCGGCTTGGTGAGCGCGGGGTACGCCCAGCGGCCGTCCGACTCCGTCTCCAGACCTGGTACGTCCGTGCGGTCCATCCTCGTGATGCCGTACGCCGTCGACGCGCCGACCGCCGCGAAGACGGTCACCGCGGCTGCCCAGCGCAGGGCGGTACGCAGCCGGGGGCGCCGCGTCTTGGGGGTGCCCCCGGCTGCCGCCTCGGCTGCGCCATCGGCGAATGTGTTCCCACCCGCACCACCCGTGCGGGTCTCGTCGTCGGGTGCGGGTGGCCCCAGTGGTGCGTCCCCGCCGTCGGCGACCGCGGCCACATACGGCTCCGCCGCCGGCTTCTCCGGCACGGTCGGCTCTGGCCCTGTCGACTCCGGGACGGTCGACTCCGGGACGGTCGGCTCCGGCGCGGTCGGCTCCGGCGCGATCGGCTCGGGCGCGATCGGCTCGGGCGCGGTCGGCTCCGGCGCGGTCGGCTCGGGCGCGATCGGCTCCGTCGGCGGTTCCTCCGTGGCGGGGGGCTTCAGCGGGGCCGTGGGGGTCTGCTCGTCGGTCATACCGCCTCCCCCGGTTCCGCGATGCGGTCGAGTTGTTCGCGGAGGAACAAGGCGACTCCCTTGGTGTCGAGTGGTTTGACGGCCTCGGCGGTCAGGCTGACCAGGACCTCGCCCACGTACGCGGAACAGAACATGCCTTCGAGGTCGGAGTCGTCGTCCTTGGGCGGCAGGAAACACTTCGCGTTCTTGTGGCCCTTGATCGCCGGGCCCTTGCGGAAGACGTCGAGCGCGTCGAGGAACTCGCCCTGGAAGGTCGCGATGTCGCGCACCGCCGCCTTGTTGTCCATCTGGGACAACGTGACGTTGACGCTGTAGACCCCGTCGTTCACATCGAGGGCGCTGGTCTCCTCGCTGAGGTAGCTGCGCATCGCCATGCCCTTGATGCGCTGCTTGTCGATCCGCTGCTCCAGCCGCTTGCGCTGCGAGCGCGGCAGATCCTTCAGCGCCTCCTTGCGCAGGGCGGCGGCCCGCTCCCCGCTGAGCTGGGCGTCGGCGCCGAACTCACCGATGTCCGGTCCCCGGGTGAATCCGTCGGTGCCGTACGGGACCAGCATCGCGGCGAGTCCGCTGCGGCTCGTCTCCGGTTCCTCCGGCTGATCCGCGACCGGGGTCTCCTTCGGGAACTTCCAGACCGGCGCCCCGGCGTCCCGGTCGGCGTCCCGCACGGTGACGAACGTGAAGCCGACCCCCGCGACCAGGGCCCCTGCGAGCACCAGGGAACCCGCGACGGCCGCGGTACGGCGACGGCGCCTGCGCCGCGCGGCGGGGTCGAGGGGCGGCACGACCGGTGCCGGCTCGGGGCCGGCCGCCTCCACCGGTCCCACCGAGCCGGCCGACCCGGCCGACCCTGCTCCCCCGGCCTCGTACCCCTGCTCCTGCTCCTGCTCGCTCACAGCCGCTCCATCTGCCGCTCGGCCAGGTCCATGATCTTCTTCTTGGAGACCTCCTTGGACCCGTAGACCCAGATCTCCATGGCGACGTCACCGCGCCAGGCGTGCGCCTCCGCGCTGTAGAGCGGCAGGTATCCGGCCTCGGTCTCCGGCTTGTGGTGGACGTACGCCATGCCCGTGCCGGTACCGGCGATCGGCCAGCTGTCGGTGGAGCCCTCCTTCTCCGCCCAGTACTGACCGTTGTCGCAGTAGTCGGCGGCCGCGACCGTCTCCTCCTGCCGGAACTGCACCAGCCGCAGCTCCACGGTGTACGAGCTGCCCTCCTCCCAGCCGGTCACGGCGACCCGGCGGAACTCGTTGCCGACGAGCTCGCCGAAGACCTCCTCCGGCTTCTCGTAGGAGTCGGCGTAGGCGGACAGGTCCATCCAGCCGTCCATGCCCTCCAGCCAGGTGGCGTCCTTGGTGCCCTTCGGCTTCGTCAGCAGCAGTTTGCGCAGGTCACCGTCGGTCTTCACCTGACGGTCCCGCGCCGCCGACAGCGGCTCGGGCGCGGGGCCCTTCGCCTGCGGCATCGTCGGCTGCGAGAGCGAGGGCAGCTTCGTCGGCCGCCGGTCGGCCTGGACCAGATACCCGGCGCAGGTCCCGGCCACCAGGCCGAGCACCACGGCACCGGCGATCAGCAGGGTCGTACGCCCTCGCCGCCGAACCGGAACCTCGGGCACCGCATGACTTTCGGGCACCGCATGACTTTCGGGCACCGCATGACTTTCGGGCACCGCATCGTTTTCGGGCACAGCGTCGGGCTGCCCTGCGGCGCCCTCCACGTGTTCTCCCACAACGTCCCCCTCAGAACGTGAAGCGCGCCATCCGTATCGCGCTTCACAGGAGACCCATGGTCAACACAAGTAGTTGTAGGCGAGTTGATTACGATTCAGCTATGGCGAAGAAGCTCGTGATCAAGGTGACCGCGGGGGCCGATGCCCCCGAGCGGTGCTCGCAGGCGTTCACCGTCGCGGCGGTGGCCGTGGCCAGTGGGGTCGAGGTGTCGCTGTGGCTGACCGGGGAGTCGGCCTGGTTCGCGCTGCCGGGGCGCGCCGCCGAGTTCGAACTGCCGCACGCCGCCCCGCTGCCCGACCTGATCGAGTCCGTCCTGGCCGGCGGGCGGCTCACGCTCTGCACACAGTGCGCGGCCCGGCGGGACATCACGGAGAAGGACGTCATCGAGGGCGTACGGATCGCGGGTGCGCAGGTGTTCGTACAGGAGGCGCTCGCCGACGACACCCAGGCACTCGTCTACTGACCGCGCTGCCCGTTCACTGGCGGCGCTTCTTGCCGTCCAGTTCGTCCCACCACTCGTCGGACTTCGGGTCCCCGGACGGATCGTCCCACCAGCGGTCCTCCGGGCCGCGCCGGTTGGCGACCATGGCGGCGAGCGGTGGGATGACCATGGCGACCAGGCACATGCCGACCGCCACCGGCACCGACCAGATGCGCACGACTCCCCAGGCCAGGACGAAGAGCGTGATGCACGTGCCCATCATGGCGAAGTAGATGTGACGCCGGCGTGCGTACATGCTTCCAGCGTAGGTCCGTAGGTCCGGAAACGGCTGAGGGCCGTACCCCGGGGGTCACCCCAGGGGTACGGCCCTCAGTCATGAGGCGTCCGTCACAGACCGCCCGAGCCAGGCGGTCCTCAGACCGCGATCGCGACCTCCGCGAGTCCGCCCTTCTGGGCGACGACCGTGCGGTCGGCGGTGGCGCCGGGGACGAGCGCGCGGACCGTCCAGGTGCCCTCCGCCGCGTAGAAGCGGAACTGTCCCGTGGCGGAGGTGGGGACCTCCGCGGTGAACTCGCCGGTCGAGTCGAGCAGACGGACGTATCCGACCACCGGCTCGCCGTCGCGGGTCACCTGGCCCTGGATCGTGGTCTCACCGGGCTTGATCGTCGAGGCGTCCGGGCCGCCGGCCTTCGCTCCACACATGCTGCTACTCCAGAGGTCTTGAAAGGTCGGTCGGGGTGATTACTTGTTGGCGCCGAGCTCGATCGGAACGCCGACCAGCGAGCCGTACTCGGTCCACGAGCCGTCGTAGTTCTTGACGTTCTCGACACCGAGCAGCTCGTGCAGGACGAACCACGTCAGGGCCGAGCGCTCGCCGATACGGCAGTAGGCGATGGTGTCCTTGGCGAGGTCGACCTGCTCGTCGGCGTAGAGCTCCTTGAGCGCGTCGTCCGACTTGAAGGTGCCGTCGTCGTTGGCGTTCTTCGACCACGGGATGTTTCGGGCGGTCGGGACGTGGCCCGGGCGCTGGGACTGCTCCTGCGGCAGGTGGGCCGGGGCGAGCAGCTTGCCGGAGAACTCGTCGGGCGAGCGGACGTCGACCAGGTTCTGCGAGCCGATCGCGGCGACGACCTCGTCACGGAAGGCGCGGATGGCGGTGTTCTGCGGCTTGGCGGTGTAGGTGGTCTCGGCGCGCGCGGGGACCTCCTCGACCAGCTCGCGGGCGTCCAGCTCCCACTTCTTGCGGCCACCGTCGAGAAGCTTGACGTTCTCGTGGCCGTACAGCTTGAAGTACCAGTACGCGTACGACGCGAACCAGTTGTTGTTGCCGCCGTACAGGATCACCAGGGTGTCGTTGCCGATGCCCTTGGCCGAGAGGAGCTTCTCGAAGGCCTCCTGGTCGATGAAGTCACGGCGGACCGGGTCCTGGAGGTCCTTGGTCCAGTCGATCCGGATGGCGTTGCGGATGTGGTTCTTCTCGTAGGCCGACGTGTCCTCGTCGACCTCGACAATGGCGATGTCGGCGTTGTCGAGGTTGGCCTCGACCCAGTCGGCGTCGACCAGGACGTCGCTGCGGCTCATGCTCGTTCTCCTCCGGGGCAGTTGCGGCGGGGGTGTGCAAGAAAGAGAGGGGTGCGCGGCCGGGTCTCGCCGGCGGCCGGCGCACGGATGCCCTCGGTTCGAGGGCGCCGGGAGGCGCGGAAGGCCGGCGGCGCTTCCGCTGTCAGACAGTGCGACAGAGCATGGCGGCGACGCGGCACAGGTCGACTGCCCGCCGCTTCGTGAGATCCGCCTGTCGCTTCATCATGTGGTCGATCGTAGGGACGGACAGGCGGGCGTGTCACCAGCTGGCCGGATGATGAGACGCGATCGTCCGGATGTCGAGATGATGAGCGGGCCAGGCCGTTCCCGCGGGGCTTCCGGATGCGTGTATCCGTCGTCACATCTACGGTACGGACGGTGGCGTCTCGCCTGTCGGACACCGGTGTTCCGGCGCCAGGGCGAATCCGGAGGTTCGGGAGGCTCGGGGGGTATTACCCGGCGAGCCGGACGTTCGAACCCTTCACGGTGATCTCCACACCGCTCTTCCCCGCCTGCACCTTGTCGAGCCGGATGCCGCCGGGCAGCCCCTCGATCTTCTGCTCGAAGTCGGTGATGGAGCGCACCTCGTTCTCGGCGGCCGTGACGCCGCGGAAGTCCGGAAGAGAATCGGCGTGCACCCGGACGGTGTCGCCCTCGACGGTGACCGTGCTCAGCACGGAGACGGGCTCCGCCAGCTTCACGCCCAGGACGGTCGCCTCGACGGTGACCTTGATCTTGCCGTTGCCGCCGTCGGAGAGTCCGACCACCTTGGCGGTGAGTCCGGGCGCGACCTGGGTCTCCTCGGACTTGGCGGTCTTCAGCAGCTCGTCGTAGGCGACGGTCGCCGTACCGGAGGCCGTGGCTGCGGTGGCGGAGCTGTAGTCGCCGGAGAACTCGACGCCCTTCATGTCGGCCTTGAGGTCGTCGATGCGGAGGGACTGGCCGTTGACGCCGGTGTCCGCCTCGTAGTCCTTGATGCCGACCTCGACGTCTTCCAGCGAGCCGCCGACCACCTGGGTAAGGAAGGGGAAGCCCTTGATGGACACGTCCGGGGTGGTGGCGAGGCCCTCACTGGTCCTGAGCTTGTCCGCGGCCTCGCCCTCGGCGAAGTGGAGCGCGAGGCGGTCGGCCAGGACGAAGAGACCGCCCAGGACCACCACGGTGATCAGCAGAATTCGAAGCGCGCGCATTGCAGTGTTCCCCCGGATGCCTGACGGTCGGTCTGCTCTGTCGGTCTGCTCTGTCGGTTCGCTCGCCGACCACCGTAACCCCGGGGGCAGGAGCCCCCGGAGGATTGTCGATCAGCTGTGACAGAGCCCCGAAAGTCCGGGGTGGACGGCTATCCCAGCGCGCGCCCCAGCACGTACACCGCCGGTGCGGAGGCCGCGAGCGGCAGGGCGACGCCCGCCGTGAAGTGCACGAAGCGGGAGGGGTAGTCGTAGGCGGCGACCCGGTGGCCGATCAGCGCGCACACCGCGGCACCCGCGCCGAGCAGGGCACCCTTGGCGCCCATCCCGGTCATCCCGCCGACGGCGATGCCCGCGCCCGCGGCGGCGAGCAGCGACACGACGACGGAGGCCGGGGTCGGCAGCGGCAGCGCACGGGCCAGTACGGCGACCGCGACGGCCGCGGTGCCCACGGACACCGCGTCGGGGTCGGCGCCGAGGTGCCCGGTCGCGACGATCGCCAGCGCGGCAGAGGCGACGGTCGCCATCAGGCCGTACATCCGCTCGTCGGGGTCGGCGTGCGAGCGCAGCTGCAGGACCAGGCAGAGCAGGACCCACACGCCCAGCGTGCCGAGGATCGCGGCGGGCGCGTTCTCCCGGCCGACGACGAGCAGCGCCACGTCCGAGACCAGCGCGCCGAGGAAGGCAAGCGCGATGCCCTGCCGGGCCGGCCACATGCCGTTCAGCCGGAACCAGCCCGCGGCCGTCACGGCCTGAAGGACGACGAGCGGCACGACCAGGGCGAACTCCCCGACGGCCGCCGCACCGGACAACAACAGCCCGAGCACCGCGGTGAGCACAGCGGGCTGCATCCCGGGCTCGATGATCGGCGACCGCCCTTCAAGCCGCGCCCGCTGAGCATCGGTGACACGCGAGTTCCCACCGACGGTGGCGGGCCCGTAACCAGGGTCGCCCTCGAAGGAGGCCCCGCCGCCTTGGGCAGTCGTCCCTCCCCCAGCGCCTTGAGGGCCTGGGGGGACCCCCAGGCGGGACGGGTGGGCAAGGCCTGCAGCACCGGGCGCCATGTAGGCGGGGTCCACAGCAGCCGCATCGGCCCCAGCACCGGGGGCCTCATACCCCTGCTCCGCCCCAACCGGCGGCTGCACACTGGTCTCCCAGGTCTGCCCCTGCCACTGCTGCGTGTACTGAAGGTGCGCCTGCGGATCGTCGTACCCCTGCTGCTGCGCAGGCCACCCCTGCTGGTCGTACCCCTCGTACCCCGGGTACTGCTGATGCGGCTGCTGATACGGCTGCTGGTCGGTCATCCTCACCCTCCTGCGAACGGCGGGAGCACCTCGACCGTGCCGCCGTCGGCCAGCCGTACCGTCTCATGTTCGCGGGTGCCCACGGGGTCACCGTCGATCAGGAACGAGCATCGCCGCAGCACACGCACGAGTTCGCCGGGGTGTCGCGCACGCGCCGCGTCGAGGGCCTCGGCGAGGGTGTCCGCGTCGTACGGCTCCTCGGCGACCCCGGCCGCGGCCTTGGCGGCCGCCCAGTACCGCACGGTGACCTTGGGCATCGCGTTCCTTCTCGGATCGGTTCGTGTCGGATCGGTTCGTGTCGGATCGGTTCGTCGATCGGCTTCTTGTCGGTTCTTCGACTCGGTTGTTCGACTCGGTTCTTCGACAGGGTTCAGGCTAGCCCGCCCGCGCCACCCGCCCGCGCCACCGCCCAGTCCCCGATCCGGGTCAGCAGGGCGTCGTCGGCCGCGTCCTCGGCGTGGCCCATGCCGGGTTCCAGCCAGAGTTCGCCGCACTCGCCCGCCGCCGCGGCGAGCATCCGGGGATGGTCGAGGGGGAAGTAGCCGTCACGGTCGCCGTGCACGATCAGCAGCGGGACGGGCGCGATCCGCGGGACCGCCTCGGTCGGGGAGAGGGGTATGGGGTCCCAGTCGCGGTGGTGGATCCGTGTGCGGAAGCCGACGCGGCCGAGCAGCCGGCCCTCCGGACGGGTGATCAGCCAGTGCACGCGGCGCATCGCGACGGTGCCCCGGTAGTACCAGCGGGCGGGCGCGCTGACCGAGACCACGGCGTCGACCCCCTTGTGCAGGGCCGCGTGCCGCAGCACCACCGAGCCGCCCATCGAGAAGCCGACGGTCACCACGCGCGTGTGCCCGAGCGAACGGGCCCACTCCACGGCGGCCTCCAGGTCCAGCACCTCCTTGTCGCCGACCGTCGAGCGCCCGCCGGAGCGTCCGTGGCCCCGGAAGGAGAAGGTGACGACGGCCCCGTACCGCGCGAAGGCGTCCGCCACCCGGCGTACCGGCGGGCGGTCGGCGTCGCCGGTGAACCCGTGGGCGATCACGAACACGGGGTGAACGGTGGATGACGGCGAGCCGTTGTATACGGCCGCGCCCGGGTTGTATACGGAATCGATCGAAATCCCGTCGGCGGTGGGCAGAAACGTCCGCAATGGTGTGCACGTGCCCGTCTCGGAGTACGGACGAACGGTGGAACGCGCCACATGACCTGCCCGACTGTTGCTCATGTGGGCTATTCTGCTGGGCAGAGGACTCGGGCAGCGTAGCCCCCGGGTCCTTTTGTGCTTTCGGAAGCGTTGTATACGAAGCGGGAAACTCCAGGTGACCGCGGGTGTACGGGGCCTTCGGGATCGCAGAGCAGTGCCGTACCGCACACACGTCCTCGCAGGGACCGAGGAGGAACCGACGTATGAGTTCTCTGCTGCTCCTGACCAATGCCCTCCAGCCGTCGACAGAGGTGCTTCCGGCCCTCGGCCTGCTCCTGCACAACGTGCGGGTGGCGCCGGCCGAAGGACCCGCGCTCGTCGACACCCCGGGCGCCGACGTCATCCTGATCGACGGCCGCCGCGACCTCCCGCAGGTGCGCAGTCTGTGCCAGCTGCTGCGCTCGACCGGCCCCGGCTGTCCGCTGATCCTCGTCGTCACCGAGGGCGGCCTCGCCGCCGTCACCGCCGACTGGGGCATCGACGACGTCCTCCTCGACACCGCCGGTCCGGCGGAGGTGGAGGCCCGGCTGCGGCTGGCCATGGGCCGGCAGCAGATCGTCAACGACGACTCCCCGATGGAGATCCGCAACGGCGACCTGTCGGTCGACGAGGCGACGTACAGCGCGAAGCTGAAGGGGCGGGTCCTCGACCTCACCTTCAAGGAGTTCGAGCTGCTGAAGTACCTGGCCCAGCACCCCGGCCGGGTGTTCACGCGCGCACAGCTCCTTCAGGAGGTGTGGGGCTACGACTACTTCGGCGGCACCCGCACGGTCGACGTGCACGTACGACGGCTGCGCGCCAAGCTCGGCCCGGAGCACGAGTCGCTGATCGGCACCGTCCGGAACGTGGGTTATCGATTCGTTACGCCTGAGAAGGCTGAGCGCGGTGGTGAGGACGCGAAGGTCAAGGCCGAGCAGACAAACGCGGATGATTCGGACAACACGGTCTCCGTGAGCGCCGAAGAACTCGCGGCGGACGTGTAGTACTCGCCGGTACCTCTCGGTTACCGACCGGTACCGGCCGCGATCCGCTCGGCGGAGGCATTGCTTCCGCACAGGGACGTGACGTACGCCCTGCCCAGAGCGGGTCCATCCGCGTAGACTCCGCGCGTGGCCAAGGTGACTCGGGACGATGTAGCACGCCTGGCGGGGACCTCCACCGCCGTCGTGAGCTACGTCATCAACAACGGACCCCGGCCGGTCGCCCCGGCCACGCGCGAGCGCGTCCTCGCCGCGATCAAGGAACTGGGGTACCGGCCCGACCGGGTCGCCCAGGCCATGGCGTCCCGGCGCACGGATCTCATAGGCCTGATCATCCCGGACGCCCGCCAGCCCTTCTTCGGCGAGATGGCACACGCGGTCGAGCAGGCCGCCTCCGAGCGCGGAAAGATGGTCCTCGTCGGCAACACCGACTACGTCGCCGAGCGCGAGGTCCACTATCTGCGGGCGTTCCTCGGGATGCGGGTCTCCGGACTGATCCTGGTCTCGCACGCGCTGAACGACCTGGCCGCCGCCGAGATCGAGGCCTGGGACGCCCGGGTGGTGCTGCTGCACGAGCGGCCCGAGGCCATCGACGACGTCGCCGTCGTCACCGACGACCTGGGCGGCGCCCGCCTCGCCGTCCGCCACCTCCTGGAGCACGGCCACGACTACGTCGCCTGTATGGGCGGCACCGCCGAGACCCCCTCCGTCGGCGACCCGGTCTCCGACCACGTCGAGGGCTGGCGGCAGGCCATGGCCGACGCCGGCGTCAGCACCGAGGGCCGACTGTTCGAGGCGCCGTACAACCGCTACGACGCCTACCACGTGGCCCTGGAGCTGCTCTCCGGCCCCGACCGGCCGCCCGCGATCTTCTGTTCCACCGACGACCAGGCGATCGGCGTGCTGCGCGCGGCCCGCGAGCTGCGGATCGACGTACCGGGCGAGCTGGCCGTCATCGGCTTCGACGACATCAAGGAAGCCGCCCTGGCTGACCCACCCATGACAACGATCGCATCGGACCGCTCGGCGATGGCCCGCGCGGCGGTGGACCTCGTCCTGGACGACGGCGTACGGGTGGCGGGCTCCCGCCGGGAACGCCTGAAGCTGTTCCCGTCACGTCTGGTGGTACGCCGCTCCTGCGGCTGTGCCTGAGCACCTGAGCGTGTGACGTGAGCGTATGAGAGGTCTCTGAGAGGCCCGCGCCGGGCGCCTGTTCCCGCTTTATTTCGGGCATACGAGGTTCTGGCGGCGTTCTCAGGGAGCACTCAGGGAGCTCTCATGGTCGCGGGACAAGCTTCTTTCCATGACCGAGAGCATCCGCCGCAGCGGCGAGTACGAGAACTTCGACACCCCGTACCAGGGCGCCCAGCAGCACGCTTCCTCCCCCGTCAACCCGGAGTGGCCGCCCCCGCCGGCGTTCGAGCCGGTGCGGCAGCAGCCTCTGTACCAGCAGTCGGCTCAGCAGCCCCCGGCTCAGCAGCAGCCGGTGGTCGAGCCCACCGCGGTGTGGCAGACGCAGGCCGCGGCGGCCGGCGGGGACGGCAACGGCGGCGGCGGAACCGCTCTCCTCACCCCCCTGGCCACCGAGCCGGGCGCCCCCTCCCCGAAGAAGAAGCGCACCCGAGGCCCCCTGGCGCTCCTCGCGGCCGTCGCGATCGTCGCCGCGGCCATCGGAGGCGGCACGGCGTACGGCATCCAGGAGCTGACCGGCAAGAACGAGGTGGTCTCCTCCTCCACCACGACCAGCGTGGTGCCGTCCAGCAAGACCGGTGACGTCGCCTCGATCGCCGCCGCGGTCAGCCCGAGCGTGGTCGAGATCAGCGCCACCCTCAGCAACGGCTCCTCCACCGGCTCCGGTGTGATCATCACCAGCGACGGCGAGATCATCACCAACAACCACGTCATCTCCGGCGCCTCCTCGATCAAGGTGACGACCAGCGACGGCAAGTCGTACACCGCGAAGGTCGTCGGCACCGACAGCGCGAAGGACCTCGCGCTGATCAAGCTGGAGGACGCCTCCGGTCTGAAGGCGGCGACCCTCGGCGACTCCGACGGTGTCCAGGTCGGTGACGAGGTCGTGGCGATCGGCTCCCCCGAGGGCCTGACCGGCACGGTGACCAGCGGCATCGTCTCCGCGCTCGACCGTGACGTGACCGTCTCCACGGACGAGAGCCAGGGCCAGCAGCAGCAACAGCAGCAGGGCGACGGCAGCTGGCCCTTCGAGTTCGGCGGCCAGCAGTTCAACGGCGACACCGGCACCTCGACCACCACCTACAAGGCGCTCCAGACGGACGCCTCCCTCAACCCCGGCAACTCCGGCGGCGCGCTCATCGACGCGAGCGGCAACATCATCGGCATCAACTCCGCGATGTACTCCGCGGCCTCGGCCTCCTCCTCGGACGCCGGCAGCGTCGGTCTCGGCTTCGCCATCCCGATCAACACCGTCAAGTCCGACCTGGCCAGCCTGCGGGCCGGCGGTTCCGACAGCTGACCACCCATCGACCGTCCATCGAACGTGTAGGGAGTACGTCATGATCAAGCAGGTTTCACACACGGTGACCGGTGTCGGCGCGGCCGACCTCGCTCTCGCCCTCGACGTGGCGTACGAGCTGCACGAGCCGGTGAAGCAGCTGGTCGTGCGGGCCCCGGAGGTCGCGGCCCCGCAGATGATGGGCCTGCGCACCTCCGCCGCCCGCCCGCACCGCCGCAAGGTGCCGCTGAACCGCCTCACGGCGATGCGCGGCTGAACTCACGCCGCCCCTCTCTTTACGCACGGACCGGGAAGCATGCGAGGCTGAAGGCGTTCAGAGCGTTCCGCACCTCTTGTCTCCCGTCTTGTCCCCGTCCGTCCCACGCACCCGAGGATCCACGCCCATGAGCCCCGCCGAAGGCGACCGTGACACCCAGCGCATCCTGATCGTCGACGACGAGCCCGCGGTACGCGAAGCACTCCAGCGCAGTCTCGCCTTCGAGGGCTACGACACGGAGGTCGCCGTGGACGGCGCAGACGCCCTGGAGAAGGCCACGGCCTACCGGCCCGACCTCGTGGTCCTCGACATCCAGATGCCCCGCATGGACGGCCTGACCGCCGCGCGCCGCATCCGGGGCGCGGGCGACACGACCCCCATCCTCATGCTCACGGCCCGCGACACGGTCGGCGACCGGGTCACCGGCCTCGACGCGGGCGCCGACGACTACCTGGTCAAGCCGTTCGAACTGGACGAACTGTTCGCCCGCGTCCGCGCCCTGCTGCGCCGCAGCTCCTACGCGGCGGCGGCCGGCGCGGCCGCCGTGGAGGAGGACGAGGCGCTCACCTTCGCCGACCTGCGCATGGACCTCGCGACCCGTGAGGTCACCCGGGCCGGACGCCCCGTCGAACTCACCCGCACGGAGTTCACCCTGCTGGAGATGTTCATGGCCCACCCGCGCCAGGTCCTCACGCGTGAGCAGATCCTGAAGGCGGTCTGGGGCTTCGACTTCGAGCCGTCCTCCAACTCCCTGGACGTGTACGTGATGTACCTCCGCCGCAAGACCGAGGCGGCCGGCGAGCCGCGCCTCGTGCACACCGTGCGCGGTGTGGGGTACGTGCTGCGACAGGGCGGCGCGGAGTGAAGAAGCTGGCCCGCCGCTTCCGGACGCTCCCGATCCGGGCCCGGCTCTCGATGCTGGTCGCTGCCGCTGTGGCGTTCGCGGTGGCGGCGGTTTCGGTGACTTGTTGGTTCATCGTGCAGGGCAAGTTGTACGAGCAGGTGAACAACGATCTGCAGCGGGGCATGCGGGCGCCCAGCCAAATGATCAACAACGCCCTCAACAACTGCTCCGAGACCCCGCAGAACTCTGGCGACAGCCCGTATCGCAACAACTATCTGCAGTTGGTGAAGGAAGACGGAGCCATCTGCGTCCTCGACTCCTCCGTCGGCAAGGTCAAGATCACCCAGTCCGACAAGGACCACATCCAGAACGGCAACACCGAGACGCTCTACTTCCGGGACGGCACCGACGAGGACGGCAACGCGGTGCGCGTGATGCTCCAGCCGATGTCGACCACGACGCTCACCGGGGATCCCGGCCCCAAGGTCGGCCTTGTCGTCGCGGTCTCCCTCAAGGGAACCGAGAAGACCCTCAACGACCTCGCCCTGATCCTCCTCCTCGTCTCCGGCGTAGGAGTCATCGGAGCCGGCGCCGCTGGCCTCGCCGTGGCCCGGGCCGGTCTGCGCCCCGTCGACAAGCTCACCGAGGCCGTCGAACACGTGGCCCGCACGGACGACCTGAGCACCCGCATTCCCGTCGAGGACGACGCCGAGGACGAGATCGCCCGGCTCTCCCGCTCCTTCAACTCGATGACGGCCTCCCTGGCCAACTCCCGCGAGCTGCAGCAACAACTCATCGCGGACGCCGGCCACGAACTCCGCACCCCTCTCACCTCGCTCCGCACCAACATCGAACTCCTCACCCGCAGCGAGGAGACAGGCCGCCCCATCCCCGCCGCCGACCGCAAGGCGCTCCTCGCCTCGGTGAAGGCGCAGATGACGGAACTGGCCTCCCTCATAGGCGACCTCCAGGAGCTGTCCCGCTCGGAGGGTCAGCGCGGCGAACGCATCCAGGTGGTCGCCCTGGAGGACACGGTCGAGTCGGCCCTGCGCCGCGCCCGGCTGCGCGGCCCCGAGCTGACGATCAACGCGCACCTGGAGCCCTGGTTCACGAGGGCGGAGCCGGCCGCGCTGGAGCGCGCGGTCGTCAACATCCTGGACAACGCGGTGAAGTTCAGCCCCGAGGGCGGCACGATCGACGTCCAGCTGACGGGCGGCACCCTGACCGTCCGCGACCACGGCCCCGGCATCGCCGAGAACGAACTCCCCCACGTCTTCGACCGCTTCTGGCGCTCCCCCAGCGCCCGCGCCCTCCCCGGCTCCGGCCTGGGCCTGTCCATCGTGGCCCGCACGGTCGAACAGGCGGGCGGCAACGTCACCCTGGCCCGCGCCCACGGCGGCGGCACGGTGGCGACGGTACGCCTGCCGGGGGCGCCTACGGCTCCGCCGGAGGTTCCGTAGGAGGTACGGCTCCCAGCCAGAAAAGCTCTTCCACGATGATCTGGGGGTCTGCAATGCGGGGTACAAAGGTGAACTTCAGCCAGCCGTGCTCGTCGTCGAAGAGGAGCAGATGAGCACCCTTCGGATCACTGGATCGGACCGGCATGACCTGCGTTCCGTCAGGAAGGCAGGCATCCGTCTCGATACCTCGGAAATAAGGGTCCTTCGCTGTGACCAGTTCGCCACGTGCTTCGAGGACGATCTCACGAACGTGGTCAGGCAATGCGTCGAAGGCGGTGAAGGCATCGAGCCGCCAGTCCATCTGCCAAGGCGGCCCCATGAACTCGTCGGTCACTCGCCGGGCTCCAGTTTCTGCACTCGGTGACGAATCTTCGAAGCCTCTTCGAGAAGGGCCCTGGCTTCGGCGCCGTCGGTGGCCTCCGAGGCCCGGATTTCGAGATCGTGCACGTGCGCGTCCAACTTGGGATCGCGGGCAAGGGCGTACTCGCCCCACCAGAGGGCCATGAACGCCGGCACAGGGCCGAGATTGAAGGTATCGGCGATCGCCCTTTTCCAGTGCCTGTCGAAGTCGGGGAGCAGCACGGGGGCGTGCTCTGCGATGGCCGCGCGCAGCGCCTGTGGCGTCCGCTCGGGCATGGGCGGGATGACCGGATCGGATTCCGCAGCGTGAGCAGCCATGACCGATGCCCTCCTTCGAAGTGCCGTGTCTACGACCATAACCGCCTCGTGCCTTCCCCATCCGTCGTTCATATCCCGACCATCCGTGCGATCGGAAGATCAACCATGAGGGAGACAACCCCGCAGGTCAGGCCTTCCGGCCCGCTTCACTCGAACGCGCAAGGACCCCCTCGCCCTTGACCCCGGCCGTCGGAATCTTGAAAAGATCACGGCAACCTTTCCGTTCCGTGCGGCGACATACCCGCGGTCCCACTCCCCGCATGGAACGGAATGCCGTATGAGCGCGCACAGAAGCACGGGCACAGGCACGGGCGCGGGCAAGCCCCGGCACCGCAGGCGCCGGACCGCGCTTGCCGCAGGAATCCCCCTCGCCCTCACGGCCGCCGGCACCCTCGCCTACGGCACGGACCTGGGCCTCTTCGGCGAGGACGCGCAGAGCAGCGCGTCGGCGGCCGCGCCCGCCTGGGCCACCGCGTCCGCCGACGGCTTCGCCTCCGTCAACGCGCTGGGCCAGAACGGGACGTACGGCGGCCGGGACGGCAAGACGGTCACCGTGAAGACCCTCGCGGATCTCGAGAAGTACGCGACCGCGAGCGAGCCGTACGTCATCGTCGTCGCCGCGACCATCAACATGGACCCGGTCGGCAAGGAGATCAAGGTCCAGTCGAACAAGACGATCATCGGATCCGGGACGTCCGGGCAGATCGTCGGCGGCGGCTTCTTCCTCGGCCAGGGCGTCCATAACGTGATCATCCGGAACCTGACGATCCGGGACGCGTACCAGGGCGTCTGGAACGACAAGGAGCACGACTACGACGGCATCCAGATGGACGGCGCCCACCACGTCTGGATCGACCACAACGACATCCGGCACATGGCCGACGGGCTCATCGACAGCCGCAAGGACACCACCTACCTGACCGTCTCCTGGAACAAGCTCAGCCAGGAGAACAAGGCGTTCGGCATCGGCTGGACCGACAACGTCACCGCGGACATCACCATCCACCACAACTGGATCCGCGAGACCGAGCAGCGCAACCCGTCCACGGACAACGTCGCCCACGCGCACCTCTACAACAACTTCATGGAGGACGTGGCGGGCACGGAGATCAAGTCGTCGTACGGCAACTACTCGCGTGGCAAGACCAACATGGTCCTGGAGAACTCCTACTTCCAGGGCCTGACCAACCCCGTCGTCCGCGACACCACCGCCACCCTCGTCCAGCGCGGCAACGTGTTCTCCGGGACGACGGGCAAGAACGAGAGCGGCGGCTCGGGCGCGGCCTGGGACCCGAAGAAGTACTACTCCTACACCCTGGACAAGACGGCTGACGTCCCGTCACTGCTCAAGTCCGGTACGGGGCCCCGTAGTTCCCTCGGCACCACCTCCTCCACGGGCACGACCACGTCCGCCGCGGCCACGACCCTCACCGTCGCCGCCGACGGCACCGGCCAGTACAGGACGGTCCAGGCCGCCGTGAACGCAGTACCCGCGAACAACACCTCCCGGGTCGTCATCTCCGTCAAGCCGGGGACGTACCGCGAGGTCGTGAAGGTCCCCGCGAACAAGCCGCACGTCACCATCCAGGGCACCGGCGGCAGCCGCAAGGACACGACGATCGTCTACGGCAACGCGGCGGGCATGACCAAGCCCGACGGTTCGGGGACGTACGGCACCCCCGGCAGCGCCACCGTCTCGGTCCTCTCGGACGACTCCCAGGTCCGCAACCTGACCGTCACCAACGACTTCGACGAGTCCAAGCACCAGGACATCGCCAACCAGGCGGTGGCCCTGCTGACCCAGGCCGACCGGATCTGGCTCGACGGGGTCATCGTCAACGGCGACCAGGACACCCTGGAGATGGAGACCGCCGCCAAGGACAAGCTCGGCCGGGTCTACATCAGCAACTCCTACATCACCGGCAACGTCGACTTCATCTTCGGCCGGGCCACCGCCGTCATCGACAGGTCCGTCATCACGCTGAAGAAGCGCTGGAACGGCACGAGCGCCGGCTATGTCACCGCCCCCAGCACCCCGGCGGACCGCAAGGGCATCCTGATCAACCGCTCGACGGTCAACGGCGACGTCAGCTCCGCCTCCTTCTTCCTCGGCCGCAACTGGCACCCGGGCGGCGACACGGCCGTCGACCCGCAGACCACGGTCCGCGACAGCTCCCTCAGCGCGGCGATCAAGTCCACCCCCTGGTCGGACATGGGCGGCTTCTCCTGGAAGGACGACCGTTTCGCCGAGTACAAGAACACCGGCGCCGGCTCGGGAGCCGCGAGCAGCAACCGCCCGCAGCTGACCGACGCCCAGGCCACCGGCCAGGAGGTTGCGGACTGGCTCGGCGACTGGACGCCCTCGGCCTCCTGATCCCAGCCCAGCCACACCCCTCTGCCAGCTCACCCACAGCCCTCCGCCCCACCGTGAGGGAATGGTGAATCAATTGGTGAGGGGAACGGAAGCGGGCACCACGACGAACGCGGCGGGCAGGATCCTGCTCGCCGACGACGACGCGGACATCAGGGAAAGCATCGGCAGACTGCTCAGGTTCGAGGGCTACGAGACCGTCCTCGCCGGCGACGGACGGCTCGCCCTCGACCTGATCGCGGCCCCCGGCGGCGCACCCGACCTGGTCCTGATGGACGTCACCATGCCGGGCCTCGACGGCCTGGCCGCCACCCGCCGTATCCGCGCCTCCGGCTCCACGGTCCCGATCCTCATGATCACCGGCCGGGACGCGGTCGGCGACCGTATCGTCGCCCTGGACAACGGCGCCGACGACTACCTGATGAAACCCTTCGCCGTCGAGGAACTCCTGGCCCGCGTCCGCGCCCTCCTGCGCCGCGCCACCCGCCGCACTCCTCCGCCCCCACGCCCCTCGGCCCCCGACACCCTCACCTTCCTCGACGTGGTCATGACCCACGCCACCCGCACGGTCACCCGCGCCGGCCACCCCGTCGACCTCACCCGCACGGAGTACACCCTCCTGGAGTACCTCCTGCGCCACCCCGCCAAGGTCCTCAGCCGCGCCCAGATCCTCCACGACGTCTGGGGCTTCGACTTCGAACCCACGTCCAACACCCTCGACGTCTACGTCATGTACCTCCGCCGGAAACTGGAAACCGACGGCCGCCCCCGCCTGATCCAGACGGTGCGGGGGCTGGGGTACATGCTGCGGGAGGGGTGAACGACCTACGTACCGGCTACAGGCGCAGGATCAGGGTGTCGTCCGCCGCCGTGTGGTGGGTGAAGGCGGTCGGCCAGGGTTCGGTGAGGCGGGCGTAGGCCGGGCAGTGGGTGATCAGGTCGTCGTGGGTGCCGGTGGCCAGAAGGCGGCCCTCGTCGATCATGAGGACGCGGTCGGCCTCGGGGGCGAGGCTGAGGTCGTGGGTGATCATGATCGTCGTACGGCCGGACATCAGGCGGCGCAGGGGCTGGACGATCTGGCGGGCGGCCACCGAGTCGAGGCCGGCGGTGGGTTCGTCGAGGACGAGGACCGGGGCCGCGCGGAGCATGGCGCGGGCGATGGCGATGCGCTGGAGCTGGCCGCCGGAGAGGGCGGAGGTGCCGGGGGCCAGCGGGGTGGCGTAGCCGTCGGGGAGGGCGGTGATGAAGTCGTGGGCCGCCGCGGCCCGGGCCGCCTGCTCGATCTCGTGGTCCGTGGCGCCCGGGCGGCCGCACTCGATGTTCTCGCGGATGGTGCCGTTGAGGACGAGGGTCTGCTGGGGGAGCAGGGCCACATTCTCGCGGAGGAACTCCAGGGGTACGTCGGTGAGGGGGACGCCGTCCAGGGTGATCACGCCCGCGTCGGGGTCGTAGAAGCGGGTGAGGAGCTTGGCGAGGGTGGACTTGCCGGCTCCGCTCGCGCCCGTGACCAGGATCAGTTCGCCCGGGGATGCGGTGAAGGTCACGTCCGTGAGGGAGGGGCGGGGGGTGTCGGGGTAGGTGAAGCCGACGCCGTGGAAGCCGATGTGGCCGTGGACCGGCCAGGTGGGGACGGGGGCGGTCGGGTCCTCGACGGCCGGGCGCGCGTCCAGGATCTCGGCGATGCGGTCCGCGCCCGCCGTGGCCGCGGTGACCGTCAGGCCGAGCCGGCCGAGGCTGCGGACCGGGGGGTAGAGGTAGCCGATGAAGGCGGCGAAGACGAGTTCAAACACGACGAGGCCGCCGCGTCGATGACGCGGCGGCCTCGTCGGACGAGAAGGCTCGGGCTACTGCACGATCGTGATCCGGTTCGCCACCGGCGGGGTGATCGGGCTGGTGGCCGAGGAGTTGGCGGTCAGGTACTGCTCGAGGGCCGCGAGGTCGTCCGTGCCGACGAGGTCGCCCGTGCCCTGGCCGAGGGTGGTGAAGCCGTCGCCGCCGCCCGCGAGGAAGCTGTTGGTCGCGATGCGGTAGGTGGCCGACGGGTCGACGGCCGCGCCGTTCACCTTGATGGAGTCGGTGACGACCCGGTCGGCGCCGGTCTTCGTCAGATCCAGGGTGTACGTCAGGTTCGCGGACGGCTGGAGGATCTTCGGCGCGCTCGCGTTCGTGCCGCTGACCTGCTCCTTGAGGACCTGGATCAGCTGGGCGCCGGTGAAGTCCTGCAGGTTCACGGTGTTGGAGAACGGCTGGACCGTGAAGCCCTCGGCGTACGTCACCACACCGTCGCCCTCGCTGCCCTTGGCCGCGTAGGTGAGTCCGGCCCGGACACCGCCCGGGTTCATCAGCGCGAGGTCGGTCTCGGCGTCGAGCGACTTGCCGTACGCCAGCTGCGCGTCCGCGATCAGGTCACCCATCGGGGACTCGGTGCCCGTGTTGGGCACGTCGGCCGAGATGTAGCCGATGGCGCGGTTGCCGATCGGGGCGGCGAGCGTGTTCCACTGGCTGATCAGCTCGGTCATGTCCGGCGCCTTGGCGACGGTCCGGGTGACCACGTGGTTCGCCGACTTCACGGACGTCCGCGCGATGTCGCCGGTGAAGCGGTCGTACGTCAGCGTGGTGTCCGTGTAGAGGCGGCCGAAGGACGCGGCCGAGGTGACCATGCGCGGGTTGCCCGCCGGGTCCGGGATCGTGCAGACGTACGCGGCGTGGGTGTGGCCCGTGACCAGCGCGTCGACCGACGGGGAGATGTTCTTCGCGATGTCCACGATCGGGCCGGAGATGCCGTCACCGGCGCCCGGGGAGTCGCAGTTGTAGTTGTACGCGCCCGACGCCGGCTGTCCTCCCTCGTGGATCAGCGCGACGATCGACTTCACGCCCTGGCGCTGCAGCACCTTGGCGTACTTGTTGATCGTCTCGACCTCGTCCTTGAACTTCAGGCCCTTGACGCCCTCGGCGGAGACGACACCCGGCGTGTCCTCCAGGGTCACCCCGATGAAGCCGATCTTGACGCCCTTCTTCTGCCAGACGTAGTACGGCTTGAGGATCGGCCTGCCGCTCTTCTCGTTCAGGACGTTGGCCGCCAGGTACGGGAAGTCGGCGCCCTCGAACTCCTCGTCCGTGTAGCAGCCGGCCGTCGGGTGGCAGCCGCCGTACTGAAGACGGGCCAATTCCTTCGCGCCCTCGTCGAACTCGTGGTTGCCGACGGAGGTGACGTCCAGGTCGAGCTTGTTGAGCGCCTCGATGGTGGGCTCGTCGTGGAACAGGCCCGAGATCAGCGGGGAGGCGCCGACCATGTCACCGCCGGCCGCGGTGATGGAGTACGCGTTGCCCTTGCGGGCCTCCCGCAGATGTGTGGCGAGGTACTCGACACCGCCCGCGTCGATCGTCTTCGTCGTACCGTCCGCCTGCAGTTCCGTCACACGGCCGGACGAGCCCGACGGCGGCTCCAGGTTGCCGTGCAGGTCGTTGAAGGACAGCAGCTGAACGTCCTGGTAGCGGCTCGGCAGCGGCTTGCCGTGGTTCGCGTCGTGGGCGTCCGCCGGGAGCGCGGCGGCCATCGCGCCCGCCGTGGCGAGCGTTGCGGCGGCCGCGAGCAGACGGTACGTACGACGTCTGCGGCTCGGGTCCGGATGGGAAGTGGCTGGCATGCGCCCCCCTGTGAATCGGCTGAATTTAGTGGCCCCGTCCGGCGCAGCCTAGGGTCAACGCGCGTAGCGCGACAGGGGGTTCCGGGTTACATCCTGGTTTCCCTTTGCCCTCTCCTTGCCGCCACTTTGCGGTGCCCTCCCCTTACCCTCGTACGCATGACCAGCGACGACATCGCACGGCCCCACGGCTCCCGATCCATCGAGACCCTCTCCGAGCTCTCCCCCGAACAGACCGATGCCGTCCTCGACCTGCTCGCGGAGGCCGCCCGCACGGACGGCCAGCAGGCGGTGTCCGAGCAGGGCCGGCTGCAGCTGCGCGGGGGTCCCCGCGAAGGCGTCTCCCATCTGGTCCTCACCGTCGGCGGCGAACTCGTCGGCTACGCCCAGCTGGAGGACACCGACCCGATCGAGGCGCCGGCCGCCGAACTGGTCGTCCACCCCTCCCACCGCGGCCACGGGCACGGCCGCGCCCTCGGCGCCGCCCTGCTCGCCGCCTCCGGCAAGCGGCTGCGGGTGTGGGCCCACGGCGGGCACTCCGCCGCCCGCCATCTCGCCCAGGTCCTCGGGCTGACCCTGTTCCGCGAACTGCGCCAGATGCGGCGGTCGTTGACCGACCTCACCCTGCCGGACCCGGTGCTGCCCGAGGGTGTCACCGTCCGCACGTTCGAGCCCGGCCGGGACGACGCCGCCTGGCTCGCCGTCAACTCCGCGTCCTTCGCCCACCACCCCGAGCAGGGATCCCTGGTCCAGCGCGACCTCGACGACCGCAAGGCCCAGCCCTGGTTCGACCCCGCCGGCTTCTTCCTCGCCTTCCGCGGCGACGAACTCATCGGCTTCCACTGGACCAAGGTCCACGCCGAGGAACAGCTCGGCGAGGTGTACGTCCTCGGCGTCGCCCCCGGCGCCCAGGGCGGCGGCCTCGGCAAGTCCCTCACCACGATCGGCCTGCGCCATCTCGCGGGGCAGGGCCTGCCCACGGCGATGCTGTACGTCGACGCCGACAACAAGGCGGCGGTGGCGGTGTACGAGGGCCTGGGCTTCATCACGCACGAAACGGACCTGATGTACCGGACGGAGACGTGAGCAACCCTGGGCGGTGAGCCGGTGTCGGGGTGAGCGCTGAGATGCCGGCCCCGGTGTCCTTAGGATTCCCGCATGACCGGTGATCAGGAACAGGGCGTGCAGGCAGCCATCGACGGTGAGCTGCGGATGCTCGATCCCGAGGTGCGGGCTTCCGACGAGCGGGTGCTGGAGCTGCTGGACCCGGAGTTCAAGGAGATCGGGGCCTCCGGGCGATGGTGGGACGTGGAGACGATCCTCGCCGTGACCGGTGGCGGCGGCATCTCCCCGGAGGCTCCGGTCGAGGTCAGTGACATGACCGGCACCGTCCTTGCTCCAGGCCTCGTCCACCTCACCTACTTCTCCGACCACCAGGGCCGCCGGGTGTGGCGGAGCTCCCTGTGGCGTCTCACGGCGTCGGGCTGGCGGATGTACTTCCACCAGGGGACACCGGCCGTCTGAACCCCCGCCCCTGGCCGAGCGGCTCCGGGGTCCACAGCGCGCACACCGCCAGGGTCACCCCGAGGACCGCCGCCCATCTCAGCTGCGTCGGCTCCCACCAGGGGTCGGCCGGTGTGGCCAGCAGGCCCCAGCGGTTGGGGGTCAGGATGGCCACCGCGGTCGCCGTGAGCATGCGTGTCGCCGTGCGCCTGCCCACTTCCGGGGAGTCCGTGAAGCGGACGGCGACCGTGGCGAGGGCGAGCGCCGCCGCGATGATCGCCGCAGCCTGCAGCGTGACCGGGAGGAGCGGGGGGCGGGTCGGGGACGGTATCAGGAGGAGGGCCGTCGCCCACCACACGGCCGTCAGGGGGATCGTCATCGCCAGACGGAGGGCCGTGCGGACCGGACGGGCTATCGGGGTGGCCGCGCTGGTGTTGCGGGCCGGGTCGTCCAGGAGGAAGGCCAGGCCCAGAGCGCCGGTGAGTGCCGTGAGGCGCAGGACGAACATGCCCAGTTCGGCGTCCGGGGCATGGTCCGGGAGCCGGGTGCTCGCCGTGAGCAGCAGGCCCATCACGCCGGCGGCGGTCAGCGCCCGCCGGGGCAGGGTGCGCCACACCGGCACCACCAGCGAGCGGAGCAGGGCCATCGTGACTTTCCCCGGCTCAGCCGCTGCTCTGGCTTCCACTGCACTGGCTTCCACTGCACTGGCTTCCACTGCCTTCGCCTCCTCTACTCGTCGCACTCCTCCGCCTCCTTCGGTACCGGGACTCCCAGCAGCTTCGCGGCCTGCGCGGTCGTCGTCGACGTGGATGTCAGTTCCGTCCAGTGGGCCTTGACCCGTTCGGTGACCTCGGCCCGCGGGCGCTCCAGAAGCTCGCGGACGACCTTCGTCTGATTGGCCGTCAGGCTGAAAGGGTTGGTCGGGGCGAGGATCACCGCGGAGCCCTCAATGCTGTCGTCCAGCCGGACGTCCCGGAATTTGGACAGCGGGCTGGAGTCGGCGCCCAGGGCCAGCCACATGATCGTCACCGGGCGGGCGTCGTCGCACAGTTCCTCGGTCGTGGCGTCCTCCGTGCCCGTCACGAGGACCGTGGCGACTCCGACCGCGAACTCGGGGACGCGGTTGCCGCCCCAGTGCGTACCGACCGTGACCTCGCCGGGCGTGGTCAACGCGGTGAGGGAGGTGTCCTTCTCCACACCGCTGGTGGCGTCGATGCGCTGCCGGATCGTCAGAGGCCTCGTCGCGGCCGTGCCGCCGGCCAGGGACCGCACCCGGTCGACCACGCCGGCCCAGTCGTCCCGTGTGCCGTTCCACTCGGGGAAGGAGCAGTACGTCGAGCCGCCGTCCTTCGCACAGGACTGCACCTTCAGCGGTGTCTCGGACGCCACCTTGCGGGCCTTCTCCAGGGCCGCTGTGTCGTACGGCACCTGGCCGACCACGCCGGCGACGGTGGTCGCGAGGGCCAGGGCCGTGGCCGCCTTGACGGCGCGGGTGCGACCGCCGGAGAGGAGAAGCGCCGCGCACACCAGGACGGCGCACAGACCGACCAGGTACAGGGCGTGCCAGGCGGCGGGGCGGCCGAGCAGGTCGGAGGGGACCGGGTCGCCGCTGGGAGCGGAGCTCAGGGAGATCGGGCTGAGCCACTCCCAGCCCCAGCCCTTGCCCTGGTTCGCGGCCTCGGAGACGACGACCATGGCCAGGTAGAAGACGATGACGAACAGTATGGGAGCGAAGGAGGTGGGCACCGCGCGGGCCAGCAGCACTCCCACGATCCCGGCCAGCAGGACCGTCAGCGGGCCCACGGCCAGTTCGCCGACCGAGCCATGGCCGATCGCGCCGGGCTTGAGCGCCTCGCGGGTGTACTGCGCGACGACCAGGACCGCCGTGAGCGCCGCGAACGGCACCACGGACAGGATGTGGGCGGCGGTGCGCCGCCACGGCTCCATGGCGAGGACCCCGAACTGGTGGACCGTGCCGTGCTTCCGCGAACGCAGCGCGGCCGCGTTGACGCACACGAGGACGGCGAGCGCGAACAGCAGGGGTGCCCCCTGGGTGTCCCGGTCCGCCATGTTGAGGATCGGGTAGTCGTCCATGCCCTCCTGGCGGATTATCTGCAGGACGACGAGGGCGACGTAGAGGGTGAAGAAGAACAGGATCTGGATCTGCGTCAGCAGATCGCGGGTCTCGAAGCGGGCCAGGGCGAGGACCGCGCGCAGGCGGTCGCTCTCGCTCGGCTGCGCCGGGTTCGGCTTCACTGAGTCGGTGGCGGGAGGCTCGTCGAGCGGGGTCGTCGGGGTGCCGGACGTCGTGGCCGGGGTGGGGCTCATGCCGCCGCCTCCGCGCTCTCGCCGTCCAGGGTGAGGAGGTAGCCGTCCTCCAGGGTGGGTTCGAGCAGGTCGGCGCCGGCGGGTGGGTCGCCGATGTTGCGGAAGGTGCCCATGCCCGTGCGCCAGCCGGCCAGTGCGCCCGGGTGGCGTTCCGTGCTGCTCCAGACCCGGCCCTCCGCGCGGGCGGTCAGCTCCGCGGGGGTGCCCTCGAAGCGGACGCGACCGTGGGCCAGGACGACGACACGGTGGCAGAGCATCGCCACGTCCTCCGTCTGGTGCGTGGACAGCAGGACCGTGCGCCCTTCGCCCGCCTGGGCGATCAGCTCACGGAAGCGCATGCGCTGCTCGGGGTCCAGACCGACGGTCGGCTCGTCCAGGACGAGGAAGCCGGGGTCGCCGACCAGTGCGGCGGCCAGGGCGACACGCTGTCGCATACCGCCGGAGAGCCGCTTGAGACGCTTGCCGCGCACCTCGGAGAGGTCGACGGCGTCCAGGACGCGGCGCACCTCGCGGTGGCGGGCTCCCCGGTCGGTCAGTTCCTTCAGGATCGCCACGTAGTCGACGAACTCGAAGGCCGTGAAGTCCGGGTGGAAGCCGGGGGTCTGCGGCAGATAGCCGAGCTCGCGGCGCAGGGCGAGACGGCCTGCGGCGGTGCGGGGGTCGTGTCCGAGGGCGGTGAACCGGCCCTCGTCGGCCGGTACGGCCGTGGCCAGCACCCGCAGCAGGGTCGTCTTTCCGGCGCCGTTGGGACCGAGCAGCCCGGTGACGCCACGCGTCAGCCGCAGGGAGACGCCGTCGAGGGCACGGGTGCCGCCGAAGCGCAGGGCCAGCCCGTCGGCCCGCAGAGTGCTGGGCTCGGTGAGGGGGTGGGTCGTCACGCGGGGCTCCTGACAGTGCAGTGGGAAGGTGGGGCAGGGGGCGAGGGACGGGAAGGTGCCGTGCCGCGCCTGCCGCCGGGAAGAAGTGAAAGGAAAGGAGGAGCGGGAGGAGCAGGAGCAGGAGGAAGGGGGGCCGGGGCGGGTCCCTCCCGCCGGGTCATGCCGTGCCTCCGTCCGCGAAGCCGCCCATCGGACGGGCGTCGAAGCGGTCCCGGGCCTGGTAGAGCAGCAGGGCGGCGAGGACCGTCACCCCGGCCGCGGCGGACTGGCCGACGGCTGTGAACGGGGCGAGGGTGCTGGTGGAGCTCTGCGCCTGGGCGTGCGCCACGGCCAGCAGGGTCAGCCAGGCGCCGCCGACGAGGGCGGGCGCGAGGACCGGGCCCAGCCGGGCGGAGAGCGCGAGGCCCGTGGTGGTGAGGGCCAGGGCGGGCAGCAGCCAGGCCAGGGCCATCAGGCCGTACCCCGGCAGGGCCAGGGTCGCCAGACCGTTGAGGACGAGGCCCGCGGTGAGGACCGCGACCGTGCGGATCATCAGCAGGCGGAAGCCGTGCAGCGGGGCGACGACCGCCATCTCGTACGTCGGGTCGAGAGCGGGGCCGTAGGACAGGGCGACGCCGGCCAGCGGGAGCAGCGGGGCGAGGGCGAGGAACAGCGCGGGCACGTCCGCGACACGCACCGCCAGTACCGTCATGACCAGCAGGAACAACACCGACAGCAGCCAGGAGCGGCGCAGGACCGGCGTCGCCGTCAGCAGCCGCGCGGTGTGGCCGGCCACGCCGATCCGCACCAGCAGCCGCTCGGTCAGGCTCGGCCGGGGCGCGTCCAGCTCGGCGTCCAGCCGCTCCCAGCCGGAGTCCAGCGCGACGGGGTCGGTGCCGGCCGCGAGCCGGGCCCGGCACTCCGCGCACCGGGTGAGATGTGTGTCGGCGGACCACAGCAGGGGCGCCGCCAACTCGCCGAGGGCGTAGGCGCGCAGATCCTCCTCCGCCACATGCCACGTCATGTCTGTGCCTCCCTCGGTCATGCCTGCGTCTCCCTCGGCTGGTACTCGTCGATGCCCGCGCCCGGTCGGGCGTCGGCCCCTGCGGCGTACGCGTCCCTGGGCTCGGCCCGGTGCCACCTCGCGCGTTCTCCCGCGCGGGCGGCGGCCTCCGCCTGCGCGTACCAGCGCAGGCCGGCGGCGCCCGTGCGTGCGGTGTGCCGCAGAGGTGCGCGGGTGCCGCGTGCCCCGTCCACGATCCGGCTCATGCCAGCGCCTCCCGCAGTTGCTTGCGGGCGCGCAGGGCCCGCGTCTTGACCGTGCCGGGCGGGATGCCGAGCAGGACTGCGGCCTCCCTGGTGGTGAGCCCGTCGATGACGGTCGCCTGCAGGACGGCCCGCAGTTCCGGCGAGAGGCTGGTGAGGGCCCCGGCGAGGTCCCCGTGCTCCACCCCCGCGAGCACGCGTTCCTCCGCCGAGACCTCGTCGCGGTGGCGCAGGCGCGCGAGGGTCTGGCGCAACCGGCCGCGCGCGCCGTCGCCGCGCAGGGCGTCGACCAGCCGGCGTGCGGCGATGCGCCACAGCCAGCCCGCCACGTCGCCCTCCTCGCGGTAACGGGCGGTGCCCCGCCACACCGCGAGGAACGTCTCCTGTACGACGTCGTCGACTATCCCGGCGTCGGCGCAGCGGCCGCGCATCCGCGCGGTCAGCCACGGCGCGAACCGCCGGTACAGCTCCTCGAAGGCGTGACGGTCCGCGTCCGCCGCGATGGCCCGCAGCAGATCCCCGTCGCTTCTCGTTTCGCTCACAACCCCTCATCGGTTCGGCCCCGCCGATCGGTTCACGATCCGGCCCACAAATTTTCCGGGAGCCGTTCCGTCCCGAGAACCACCCCCGCCCCACCCCCTCGACCTGGCCTTCCTCCCGATCTCCGGCCTGCCGCACGGCAGTTGCCCCCCTCGACTGACCACCACCCGGGCGCCGACGGCACGTTCGCGATCTTGACTTCCCCCACCCCCCACCGCACCCTTTCACTACTCAATTAGTGAAAGGGGGTTGATCCGTGTGGTCGAGTACCGCATCGACCGGCACAGCGGCGTGGCCACCTACGTCCAGATCGTCCAGCAGACCAAGCAGGCCCTGCGGCTGGGCGTACTGCGGCCCGGCGACCAACTGCCCACCGCCCGTGAGGTCGTCGAGGCGACCGCCATCAACCCGAACACCGTGCTGAAGGCGTACCGCGAGCTGGAGCGCGAGGGGCTGGTGGAGGCACGGCGCGGGCTCGGCACGTTCGTGCGGCGCGCTCTGAGCACCGCCCCCGCCGACTCGCCCCTGCGCACCGAGCTGGACGCCTGGGCCGTACGGGCCCGGGAGACCGGCCTGGACCGCGAGGACGTGGCCGCGCTCTTCACCGCCGTACTCGAAGAACACTTCGCTCAGGGAGATCTCTCATGACCGACCTCGCCATGGCGGCAACCGCGCTCGGCAAGCGATTCGGCCGGCGCGGTGGCTGGGCGCTGCGGGACTGCGCGTTCCGGCTGCCCGCCGGCCGGGTCTGCGCCGTCGTCGGGCCCAACGGGGCGGGGAAGTCCACGCTTCTCTCCCTGGCCGCCGGACTGCTGGCCCCCACCGAGGGCACCGTCACCGTCCTCGGCACGGACCCCGGATCCGCACGCGCGCGTGTCGGCTACGTCGCCCAGGACAAGCCGCTGCACCCGCAGCTCACGATCGCCGACACGCTGCGCATGGGCGCCCACCTCAACCCGGGCCGCTGGGAGGCCACGACAGCCGAGCGGATCGTTTCCGCGGGTGAGCTCGACCCCATGCGGAAGATCCGCGCGCTCTCCGGCGGCCAGCGCACCCGGGTCGCCCTCGCGCTCGCCCTCGCCAAGCGGCCCGAACTGCTGCTCCTGGACGAGCCGATGGCCGACCTCGACCCGCTCGCCCGGCACGAACTGATGGGCACCCTCATGTCCCAGGCGGCGCAGCACGGGACGACGATCGTGATGTCGTCGCACGTGGTCGCCGAGCTGGAGGACTCCTGCGACCATCTCCTGCTCGTCGGCGGCGGCCGGGTCCGGCTCGCCGGGGAGATCGACGACCTGCTGGCCGCGCACACGCGCGTGAGCGCGATGTCGGAGTCGGCGTCGCCATCGGAGTCGACGTCGGCGTCGACGCACACACTTCCCGGCCTCCCCGACCTCTCCGCGCACACGGTCGTCGAGTCCCGGGTCACCGGCCGCCAGCTCACCGCGCTGATCCGCCCCGCCGGCCCCCTCGCCGACAGCTGGCACACCTCGGCGCCCTCACTGGAGGAACTCCTCCTCGCCTACCTGCGCAACCCCGAGGCCGCCTCGCTGACCCCGGCCGCACCCGAGACCCCCAGCGCACCCGAGCCCCCGGCCACACCCGAGGAGGCCCTGGCGTGACCCCGACCCCAGGCACAACCGGCCTGCTCAGGCGCCCCGCTTCCGGCCCCTTCGGGCGCCCCACCGCCCCGTTCCGACGCCCTCTCCCCTTCCGCCCTCTCCCTTTCCGCCCTCTTCCCGTCCGCCGCCCAGGAGGCCGCCGTATGACCGCCGTCGCCGACCCGAGGCTGCCCAGCGCCCCGCAGGCACCCGCCGAGGCCCTGCCCCCCGGCGTCTCCTGGGGGACCGCCCGTACGGTCCTGCGGCTGCACCGCACCGCGCTCGCCTTCTGGATGCTCGTGCTCGTGGGCCTGAGCGGCTGCGTGGTGTGGCTCGGCACGGTCACCGCCGACGACGAGCGCGCGGCGCTGGAGGCCTGCGACCGCGCGGGCCAGGACATGTGCGACATGATGGCGACCCGCTTCTCGAATGGCATGGACCTGATCGGCCTGTTCCTCACCTACTCCTGCCTCGCCGTGGCCGCCTTCGCCGGCGGCGCGCTGATCGGCCGCGAGATGGAGAGCGGCACCGCACACCTCTCGTGGACCCAGGGCATCACCCCCGTCCGCTGGCTCACCGCCAAGCTCGCCGTCCCCGCGCTCGTCCTGACCGCGAGCACCGGCGCCCTGGTCCTCGCGTACCGCTGGGCCTGGAACGGCAACCGGGACCTCCTGTACTACGGGTGGATGGGCGACGCGTTCACCGCCCGCGGCCCCGCGGCCGTCGCGTACGTCCTGTGCGCGCTCGCGCTCGGCGCGCTCAGCGGGTTCCTGCTGCGCCGCACGCTGCCCGCCCTCGCCGCCGCCGTCACCGTGACCGGGGTGCTCTCCTTCGTCATGGCGCAGTACCGCGACCACCTGTGGCCCACGGTGACCAGCACCTCGACGACGAACGGCTACCCCCACATCCCCGACGCCGCGTGGCAGGTGGAGAACGGCGCGCTGGTCCACGGGCGGCGCGTCGCGAACTTCGAGTCCTGGCTGTGCGACGGCAGTGCCACCGAGATGCGGCGCTGCCTCGACGACCTCGGCGTCACCGGCTACTACGCCTCCTACCACCCCGAATCTCACTACTGGCCACTCCAGCTCGTGGAGACCGGGATCCTCCTCGCCGTCACCGTCCTCGCCACCGCCGCCGTCTTCCGGCTGGTGCGCCGCCGCACGGCCTGAGCCGGGAAATCGGGGAAAAGCCAGGGGTGCGTACGTCCCTCCGCGGGGGAGACGGCCGTACGCACCCCCCTCCCGCCGCCCTCTCCCCCGCACCGGTCCCGGGCACCGACCCCCGCGAGCCTCCCCCCGATATCCCGCACGCCATGTCTCCGTAACCACGGGTTCAGACGACCTTGCGACGCTCGGCGAATGAAGCCCGCCGTGCCCGAGGCCTCGCCGCCCTCCGAGGGGAACGACCCCGACGGGCAGCCCGCCACGCTCCCGCCTGCGCATTCTGACGCGCCCGTATCGCTGCTGGCGCGGAAGAATGGGTACATGAGCCAGCCACATGCCGCCCAGGCCGATGTCCAGCACGCGCAGCCCTCCGTGGGCTCCATAGCCGCGCACCGCCCGCACACCGTCGCGGCCGCGGTCTCCGATCTGGAACCCGACATCGACGCCGACCTCGACACGTTCGAGGAGTCGCGGGCCGACGGGGTCCACCTCCCGCAGGGCCGCTTCCTCGACCGGGAGCGCAGCTGGCTCGCGTTCAACGAGCGGGTGCTCGAACTGGCCGAGGACCCGAACACCCCCCTGCTCGAACGGGCGAACTTCCTCGCCATCTTCGCGAGCAACCTGGACGAGTTCTTCATGGTCCGGGTGGCCGGACTGAAGCGCCGTATCGCGACGGGTGTGGCGACCCGTTCCGCCTCCGGGCTGCAGCCGCGCGAGGTGCTGGAGATGATCTGGGCCCGCTCGCGCGAGCTCATGGCCCGGCACGCCGCGGCCTACCACGAGGACGTCGCCCCCGCGCTCGCGGAGGAGGGCATCCACCTGGTCCGCTGGAACGAGCTGACCGAGAAGGAGCAGGCCCGCCTGTTCACGCTCTTCCGGCACCAGATCTTCCCGGTCCTCACCCCGCTGGCCGTCGACCCCGCGCACCCGTTCCCGTACATCTCGGGTCTCTCCCTGAACCTCGCGGTCGTCGTACGCAACCCGGTGAGCGGTCACGACCACTTCGCGCGCGTCAAGGTGCCGCCGCTGCTGTCCCGCTTCCTGGAGGCCTCCCCGGGCCGGTTCGTCCCCATCGAGGACGTCATCGGCGCCCATCTGGAGGAGCTGTTCCCGGGCATGGAGGTGCTGGAGCACCACGCCTTCCGGCTCACCCGCAACGAGGACCTGGAGGTCGAGGAGGACGACGCCGAGAACCTTCTGCAGGCCCTGGAGAAGGAGCTCATGCGGCGCCGGTTCGGCCCGCCGGTGCGCCTGGAGGTCGAGGAGTCCATCGACCGCAAGGTGCTCGACCTGCTGGTGCGCGAGCTGAAGATCTCCGAGGCGGAGGTCTACCCGCTGCCCGGCCCGCTCGACCTCACCGGTCTCTTCCGCATCCACGGCCTCGACCGGCCCGAGCTGAAGTACAAGAAGTTCATCGCCGGCACGCACCGTGACCTCGCCGAGGTGGAGTCCGCCTCCGCACCCGACATCTTCGGCGCGTTGCGCAGCCGTGACGTGCTCCTGCACCACCCGTACGACAGCTTCTCCACCTCCGTCCAGGCCTTCCTGGAGCAGGCGGCCGCCGACCCGGACGTCCTCGCGATCAAGCAGACCCTGTACCGGACCTCCGGCGACTCGCCGATAGTGGACGCGCTGATCGACGCGGCCGAGTCCGGCAAGCAGGTCCTCGTGCTGGTCGAGATCAAGGCCCGCTTCGACGAGCACGCCAACATCAAGTGGGCACGCAAGCTGGAGGAGGCCGGCTGCCATGTCGTCTACGGCCTCGTCGGCCTGAAGACCCACTGCAAGCTGTCCCTGGTGGTCCGCCAGGAGGGCGAGACGCTACGGCGTTACAGCCACGTGGGCACGGGCAACTACCACCCGAAGACGGCCCGGCTCTACGAGGACCTCGGGCTGCTCACCGCGGACCCGCAGGTCGGCGCGGATCTCTCCGACCTGTTCAACCGGCTCTCCGGCTACTCGCGCCGCGAGACCTACCGCCGTCTCCTCGTCGCCCCCAAGTCGCTGCGGGACGGCCTGATCTCCCGGGTGGAGAAGGAGATCCAGCACCACCGCGCGGGTCGTCCGGCGTACGTCCGCATCAAGGTCAACTCGATCGTCGACGAGGCGCTGATCGACTCCCTCTACCGGGCCTCCCAGGCGGGCGTGCCCGTCGAGGTGTGGGTGCGCGGCATCTGCGCGATCCGCCCGGGCGTCCCCGGACTGTCGGAGAACGTCCAGGTCCGCTCGATCCTCGGCCGCTTCCTCGAACACTCCCGGGTATTCGGCTTCGGCAACGGTGGCGAGCCCGAGGTGTGGATCGGCAGCGCCGACATGATGCACCGCAACCTCGACCGCCGTATCGAGGCCATGGTCAGGGTCGTCGACCCGGCCCACCGGGCGGCCCTGAACCGGCTGCTGGAGACCGGCATGTCCGACTCCACCTCCTCCTGGCACCTCGGCCCGGACGGCGAGTGGACCCGGCACGCGACCGACCCGGACGGCCAACCCCTGCGCAACGTCCAGGAGATGCTCATAGACGCCCGGAGGCGCCGGCGTGGCACAGCAACACCATGACCTGACGGACCCCGCGGCCCGTCCCCTCCCCGGTCCCGTCCCCGGTCCTGTGACCGGGGACGCCCTGGCGGGCTACCTGCGGGCCCAGGCCACGGACTTCCTCCGCGCACTGCGGCTGCACCGGGAGACGGGAGGGGGTACGGCGTCCAACGGGTCGTCGGCCGGCGGTCCCGCGTCCCCCGGTGCGGTGGGCGGCGGGGAGGACGCCGTGGACGCGGCGCGCGCCCTGCGCCGTACGGCCCGCCGCATCAGCGGCAGCCTGCACACCTTCCGCCCGCTCCTCGACCCGGAGTGGTCGGAGCAGATCCGCCCGGAACTGGCTTGGCTCTCGGGCACGCTCGCCCTTGAACACGCGTACGAGGCCCGCCTGGAACGCCTCCTCCTCGCCCTCCACCGCCTCTCAGGATCAACCCCGGTCCCGCCCCAGACCCAAGGCACGGACGCAGCCGCGGGCACCCCCGCAACCGGCGTAGCTGCGGGCAGTCGTGCCGCTGGGGCGGCACGGGTGGGCGCAGCGGCACCCCCACCGGCCGGCACCCGCCCCACAGCAACCCCCGACCGCGGCAACCTCACAGTCGGCGCGGCAAAAGCCGGCGCCCTCCTCGACCGCCAGCTCACCCTCGCCCGCACCCGAGCCCACAGCACCGCCCTCCAGGCCCTCGGCTCCTCCCGCTTCCACGCGGTCGCCGACCAGGTCGCCGTCCTCGCCAGCGAGGTCCCCCTCACCCCCGCCGCCCCCACCACCGACCTGCACCCCCTCGCCGCGGCCGCCGAGGAACGCCTCGTGGACGCCGTAGCCGCCCTCCCCCTCCTCACCGCGGGCAGCCCCTACAACGCGGAGGCCCTGATCCACGGCCTCTCCCCGGACCCGGCCCCGCACCCCCAGGACGCCCCCTGGCACCAGGTCCGTCTGCTGCTGCGGCTGCACCGCTACGCCTGCGAGGTCCTGCACGGCCCCGACGCCCCGATGGACGTACGGCTGCTCACCGCGGGCCAGGCCCTCGACCGGCACCGGGACGCCTCGGAGGCGGCGGCCGCCGCGGCCCAGGCGGCCCGTACGCCCCGCATCGCACCGGCCACCGCGTACGCGCTCGGCGTGCTGCACGCCGATCAGCGGCATGAGGTGGAGGCGGCGCGGTACGCGTTCCAGCGCTGCTGGCAGAAGCAGACCGTCGGCAGACCTTAGGCAGGCCGTATACACCGCGCGGTGCGGCACACTCCGCGGACACCGTGCCGTAAGCCGCAGGACAACACCGCGTAAACAGCAGGACAGGCGGCGGGGGAAGACATCAGGACAGGACGTCGGAAGCCGGCAACCGGCAACCAGAAGTCTGAAGCCGGACGCCAGAAGTCGGACGCCAGAAGTCGGAAAACCAGGCGGTGAGGACGAAGTGAGTTCCCCGAACCGGACCCCCTTGCAGACCACCCCCGTACAGGCCGCGGGCTGCGTCCTGTGGCGGCGCTCGCCAAGTGGCGGTCAGGTGGAGGTGTGCCTCGTCCACCGACCGAAGTACGACGACTGGTCACACCCGAAGGGCAAGCTCAAGCGGGGGGAGGACCCGCTGGTGGGTGCCCTGCGGGAGGTCGAGGAGGAGACGGGTTACCGGGCCGCGCCCGGCGCGGTGCTGCCGACCGTGCACTACTACGCCAACGGCCGGCCCAAGGTGGTCCGCTACTGGGCGGCGCAGGCCGTCTCCGGCGGTTTCAGCCCGAACGACGAGGTCGACCGTCTCCTCTGGCTGCCCCCGACCGCGGCCCGTACCCGCCTCACCCAGCCCCGGGACCGCGATCTCGTGGACGCACTCCTGAACACCATGCGTCTCGCCTGACCCGGGACCCCGCTGTGTCCTCGGCGTAAGCGTTCCGTGACCTAACCGGGCCTTCCCCATGGGTTCACCCGCCGTTCACTCGCGCCCGTAGGCGCCTTCACCTGTTCTGCCTAATTTCGGCCTTACCCGGTGCGGTGCGCGGTTGGACGACCACGCCCGTACCACCCATGACTTTCGCACGCCGCCGAATTCAGGACGGCGGCTACTGGAAGGATCTCCCTCAAGTGAAGCTTCAGCGCATGAACCGGCGGGCCCTCACCCTCGGTGCTCTCGCGGTCTCCGGCGCCCTGGCCCTCACGGCGTGCGGCTCCGACGACACGGGCTCCAGCAGCGACAGCAGCAGCTCGTCCGCGACCGCCGCCGCCGGCTCGATCAAGTGTGACGACGCCAAGGGCCAGCTGCTGGCCGACGGCTCCTCCGCGCAGAAGAACGCGATCGACGCCTGGGTGAAGAACTTCACGCAGGCCTGCTCGGGTGTCCAGGTCAACTACAAGGGCTCCGGCTCGGGCGCGGGCGTCACCGCGTTCACCCAGGGCCAGGTCGCCTTCGCCGGCTCGGACTCCGCGCTGAAGCCCGAAGAGGTCACCGCCTCCAAGTCGGTCTGCACCGGCGGCCAGGGCATCGACCTCCCGATGGTCGCGGGCCCGATCGCCGTCGCGTACAACGTCTCCGGCGTGGACGACCTGGTGCTCGACGCCGCCACGATCGCCAAGATCTTCGACGGCAAGATCACCAAGTGGAACGACGCCGCGATCGCGAAGCTGAACCCCGACGCGAAGCTCCCCGACCTGAAGATCCAGCCGTACCACCGCTCCGACGAGTCGGGTACGACGGACAACTTCACCAAGTACCTGATCGCCGCCACCCCGGACAACTGGAAGTACGAGGGCGGCAAGGCCTGGCAGGCCAAGGGCGGTCAGTCCGCCTCCGGTTCCTCCGGTGTCGCCCAGGGCGTGAAGCAGACCAACGGCGCGATCGGCTACATGGAGCTGTCGTACGCCAAGGACGGTCTGGGTGTCGTCTCCATCGACACCGGCGCCTCCGCCCCGGTCAAGGCCTCCTCCGACGGCGCCACCAAGGCCGTGGCCGCCGCCAAGGTCGTCGGCACCGGCAGCGACCTGTCGCTCCAGCTCGACTACACCACCAAGGCCGAGGGCGCCTACCCGATCACCCTGGTGACGTACGAGATCGTCTGCGACAAGGGCAACAAGGCCGCCACCCTGCCCGCCACGAAGGCGTTCCTGACCTACATCGCCTCCACCGACGGCCAGGGCATCCTCTCGGGCATCGACTACGCGCCGATCCCCGACGCGATCATCTCCAAGGTCCGTACCACGATCGACAGCCTGAGCTGATCTGAAGGTGCGGTCCGGCACCGGGGAGACCCGGACCGGACCGCACCCGTCCGGTGCACCGCCGCCAGGGGCCGCCCGAGGGCCGGCCCCGCCCGAGCCGCCGACACCCGCAGCGGCTCCGCAGACCGGAGACCCCCATGGACATATCGACACAGAAGACAGGCGCCGGCGAAGCGCCCCCGCCCCACGACTCCACTCCCCCCACCACCTCCGCCAACGGCCCCCAGAAGCGCGCGGCCCGCGGCGCCACCCGACCCGGTGACCGGATCTTCCTCGGTCTTTCCCGCGGGTCGGGCATCCTGCTGCTGGCCATCATGGCGGCGATCGCGGTCTTCCTGACCTACCGCGCCTACCTCGCCATCAGCAAGGACGAAGCGAACTTCCTCACCGCCTTCGAGTGGAACACCAACCTCGTTCCGCCGAAGTTCGGCATCGCGGTCCTCGCGTTCGGCACGATCGTGTCGTCGATCATCGCGATGGCGCTGGCGGTCCCGATCGCCGTGGCGATCGCCCTGTTCATCACGCACTACGCCCCGCGCCGCCTGAGCGGCCCCATCGCGTACGTGGTCGACCTGCTGGCCGCCGTCCCCTCCATCGTGTACGGCCTGTGGGGCGCCCTCGTCCTGGTCCCGAACCTGGACGGCCTGTTCGGCTGGCTCAACGACTACTTCGGCTGGACCGGGATCTTCTCCTGGGACGAGGGCGCGCCGCGCTCCATGCTGACGGTCGGCATCCTCCTGGCGATCATGATCCTGCCGATCATCACCAACGTCAGCCGCGAGGTCTTCCGCCAGGTCCCGCAGATGCACGAGGAGGCGGCCCTGGCGCTCGGCGCCACCCGCTGGGAGGTCATCCGCATGGCGGTGATCCCCTTCGGCCGCTCCGGTGTCATCTCGGCCTCCATGCTCGGCCTCGGCCGCGCGCTCGGCGAGACGATGGCCGTCGCCACGGTCCTCTCCCCGGACTTCGACATCCACGCCAGCCTGCTGAACCCCGGCGGCGGCACCTTCGCCCAGAACATCGCCAGCAAGTTCAACGAGGCGACGGAGTTCGGCCGTGACGCGCTCATCGCCTCCGGTCTCGTCCTCTTCGTCATCACCCTGCTGGTCAACGGCGCGGCCCGCATGATCATCGCCCGCCGCAAGGAGTACTCGGGGGCCAACGCATGAGCCACGCAACCGCAGTCGCCGACAAGCGCCCCAGCACGCTGCGCGGCGCGAGCCTCCCGAAGTGGTCCCCGTGGGCCATCGCCGCCGGTGCGATCGTCGTCGCCGTCGGGATCGGCCTCGGAGCCGGCCTGAACAGCAAGATCCAGTGGGGTCTGATCGCCGGCGTCCTGTTCGTCGCCGGCACCTACGGCATCGCCGCCAAGGTCGAGGGCAGCCGCCAGGCGAAGGACCGCATCGCGACCTCCCTGGTCTGGGTGGCGTTCATCCTGGCCGTCGTCCCGCTGGTCTCCCTCCTCTGGACGACCATCGCGCGCGGCGTGAAGGTCCTGGACGTCTACTTCCTCACCCACTCCATGGGCATCGTCGCCGACTCCGAGCCGGGCGGCGGCATCTACCACGCCATCATCGGCACCCTGGAGCAGGTCGGCCTCGCCACCCTGATCGGCGCCCCGATCGGCATCCTCACGGCGATCTACCTGGTCGAGTACGGCCGCGGCAGCCTCGCCAAGGCCGTCACGTTCTTCGTCGACGTCATGACGGGCATCCCCTCCATCGTCGCGGGTCTGTTCATCCTCAGCCTCATGCTGATGTTCGACATGCAGCCCTTCGGCTTCGCGGGCTCCCTCGCGCTGGCGATCCTGATGATGCCGGTGGTCGTGCGCTCGACCGAGGAGATGCTGAAGCTCGTCCCGAACGAACTGCGTGAGGCAAGCCTGGCGCTCGGTGTCCCGAAGTGGCGCACAATTCTGAAGGTGGTCGTCCCGACCTCGATCGGCGGCATCATCACCGGCGTCATGCTGGCGATCGCCCGTATCGCGGGTGAGACGGCCCCCGTCCTGCTCCTCGTCTTCGGTAACCCCTTCATCAACAACAACCCCTTCGAGGGCGCGCAGGCGTCTCTGCCGCTGTACATCTACCAGCAGTACTCGCAGAGCGCCGGTTCCACGGCGGCGTACGACCGTGCCTGGGCGGCCTCGCTCACGCTGATCGCCTTCGTGATGATCCTCAACATGGTGGCCCGCGGCATCGCCCGCTGGAAGGCCCCCAAGACCGGTCGCTAAGGCGACATTTTCCCGCTCCGCGGGGCGTGGCCCCTCAGCTCAGCGACCGAGACGGAAGTGAAGTAGTAACCATGGCCAAGCGAATCGATGTAAGCGGGCTCACCGCCTACTACGGCACCCACAAGGCGATCGAGGACATCTCGATGACGGTCGAGCCGCGCACGGTGACGGCCTTCATCGGCCCCTCCGGCTGCGGCAAGTCGACGTTCCTGCGCACGCTGAACCGTATGCACGAGGTGACGTCGGGCGGCCGGGTCGAGGGCAAGGTCCTGCTGGACGACGAGGACCTGTACGGCGCGGGCGTCGACCCCGTGGCCGTGCGCCGCGAGATCGGCATGGTCTTCCAGCGCCCCAACCCGTTCCCCACGATGTCCATCTTCGACAACGTGGCGGCGGGCCTGCGCCTCAACGGCAGCTACAAGAAGTCCCAGCTCTCGGACATCGTCGAGAAGTCCCTCAAGGGCGCGAACCTCTGGAACGAGGTCAAGGACCGCCTGAACAAGCCGGGTTCCGGCCTCTCCGGCGGCCAGCAGCAGCGTCTCTGCATCGCGCGCGCCATCGCGGTGGAGCCGAAGGTCCTCCTCATGGACGAGCCCTGCTCGGCCCTCGACCCCATCTCGACCCTCGCCATCGAGGACCTGATCGGCGAACTGAAGGAACGCTTCACGATCGTCATCGTGACGCACAACATGCAGCAGGCCGCCCGCGTCTCCGACCGCACGGCCTTCTTCAACCTCGCGGCCGTCGGCCAGCCCGGCAAGCTGATCGAGATCGACGACACGGAGCGCATCTTCTCCAACCCGTCCGTCCAGGCCACCGAGGACTACATCTCGGGCCGCTTCGGCTGAGCCCCTGAAAACCCCTCGCGGTGCTGCATGGCGGTGCCACCGCGAGGACGCAAAGGGCCCGCCCCCCGACTGCCTCGGGGGGCGGGCCCTCGCACTTCGTGGGCAAAGACGTGTACGAACAACCGGCGCCTACAGAAACGCCAGGTTCACCACCCAAAACGCCCCCGCAGCAACGACTGCGGCCGCCGGCATCGTGATGAACCACCCCAGCACGATGTTCTTGGCAACCCCCCACCGCACGGCGTTGATCCGCTTCGTCGCCCCGACCCCCATGATCGCCGAAGTGATCACATGGGTCGTGGAGATCGGCGCCTTGAACAGATACGCCGTGGTGAACATGATCGACGCCCCGGTCGTCTCCGCGGCGAACCCCTGCGGCGGATCCAACTCGATGATCTTCCGCCCGAGCGTCCGCATGATGCGCCACCCACCCGCATACGTCCCCAGCGACAACATCACCGCACAAGCAATCTTCACCCACACCGGAATCGGATCATCGGCCCCCTGCACATCCCCGATGACCAGCGCCATCACCACGATTCCCATCGTCTTCTGCGCGTCCTGCAGACCGTGCCCCAGCGCCATCCCCGCCGCGGAGACCGTCTGCGCTATCCGGAACCCCCGCTTGGTCTTGTGCGGATTGGCCCGCCGGAAGATCCACAGGATCAGGCACATCACGAGATACCCGCCCACAAGACCCACGACCGGCGACAGGAACATCGGAATGACGACCTTGTCGAGCACCCCGGACCAGATGACCTCGGTGCCCCCGGCCAGCGCCGCCCCCACCATGCCACCGAACAGCGCATGCGAGGACGACGAGGGCAGCCCGAAGTACCAGGTCACCAGATTCCAGACGATCGCCCCGACCAGCGCGGCGAAGAGGATCCCCATCCCCTTCGCCCCCTCGGGCGTCTCGATCAGCCCGCTGCTGACGGTGTGGGCGACCCCGCTCCCCAAAAAGGCACCGGCGAGATTCATCACCGCGGCCATCGCCAGCGCGGCCCGCGGAGTCAGCGCCCGCGTCGACAAAGATGTGGCGATCGCGTTCGCCGAGTCGTGGAAACCGTTCGTATAGGTAAAACCAAGCGCGACACAAATGGTCACGACCAGAGCAAAGGTGTCCATGAAAAGCTCAGGACTCCTTGACGGCGATGGTCTCCACCGTGTTCGCCACATGCTCGAACGCGTCGGCAGCTTCCTCCAGCACGTCCACGATCTGCTTGAGCTTCAGCACCTCGATCGCGTCGTACTTGCCGTTGAAGAGATGAGCCAGCAGCTTCCGGTGGATCTGGTCCGCCTGGTTCTCCAGCCGGTTGACCTCGATCCAGTACTCGGTGAGGTTCTCCATGGTCCGCAGGTTCGGCATGGCCTCAGCCGTCAGCTCGGCCGCCCGCGCCAGCACCTCGATCTGCTGCTCGACCCCCTTGGGCAGATCCTCGATGTTGTAGAGGACGACCAGGTCGACGGCCTCCTCCATGAAGTCCATGATGTCGTCGAGGGAGGATGCGAGAGAGTAGATGTCCTCACGGTCGAACGGCGTGATGAACGAGGAGTTCAGCTGGTGGAAGATCGCGTGCGTCGCATCGTCACCGGCGTGTTCCGCGGCCCGCATACGCTCTGCGATCTCGGCCCGGCCGGCGGTGTCCGCCCCGAGCAGTTCCATCAGGAGTTTCGAGCCCGTGACGATGTTGTCCGCGGACGCGGCGAACATGTCGTAGAAGCTCGTCTCCCTGGGGGTCAGACGAAAGCGCACTTGGGGTCCTCAGGATGCATCGGTTTCGGTCAAGCCAGTGGCCAGGGTGATGCTAAGCGCACCATCCGGACATGGCTATCGGGCCGTCCCCCAGTGTCACCCATCGGACAGGTTGATCAGCACGGGGGCACTCCAAGGGTCCTGTACCCTGCAAAGTTCGTTACGATATACCCGGCAGGGGTATATGTCCGGAACGGGAGGACGCGATGGACGCGATGGACGCCATGACGACGACGGAGACCACCGAGACCACCGAGACCGTGGCGCACGTCACGCACGGCTACCACAAACAGAAGGAAGAACACCTCAAGCGCCTGCGCCGTATCGAGGGCCAGATCCGCGGCCTGCAGCGCATGGTCGACGAGGACGTCTACTGCATCGACATACTCACCCAGGTGTCCGCCTCCACGAAGGCCCTGCAGTCGTTCGCCCTGCAGCTGCTGGAGGAACACCTGCGCCACTGCGTCGCCGACGCGGCCCTCAGGGGCGGCGACGAGATCGACGCGAAGGTCGAGGAAGCGACCAAGGCCATCGGCCGCCTCCTGCGCACCTGACGCGAACGCCTACCGCGCACCCGGGGAAGCCCCGCCCCCGTCCAGCTCCTCCCCCACCCGCAGCACCTGGTCGATGCTCTCCAGGCTGAGCCGTTCCTCCCCCGCCGCCGAAGCCGCGATGATCAGCTCCCCGCACAGCTCGATCTCGGCGAGGGCCACGTGGTCCTGAACTGCCGTACCGCCGACCGGAGCCACGCGCATCACCTCGTCTCTGCCGTCACCGGCTTCCTAGAGTAGGGAGCGGTGCACACGCCGCGCATGGCACGGACGGGCTAGTCCTTGCGCGGGCCGTTGACGTCAGTCCTCCGCGATCCGCCCCGCGTAGATGTCCCGGTCCGCCGGCAGCCGTACGTCGGCGGGGGCCCCGAAGTCGTACAGCAGCGTCGTCGAGGCCACCGCCACGGCCTCCTTCTGCAGCCCGTTGACAAAGCTGAACCGGTGCCTGACCTTCCGGATCCGGCCCGCGTCGTCCAGATACACGTCGAACGGCACCCGCGCCGTGGCGAACCCTTTCGCCGCCGCCGCCAGCGCCCCCCTGCTCCCCGCCGACGCCCCCTCGGCCGCCACGACGAGATCCGCGGTCCCCCGGTAGTGCCGCACCGCCGTCCCGGCGACCTCGGTCCTCCCCACGTACGTCGCCGTACGCGCCCCCCGCAGCACCTCAGCCGCGGCGTACGGATCCGTGGCCCCGCCCGTCACCAGGTTCCCGTCGGACAGCGTCGCCGTCTCCACCCGGACCCACTTGTCGTCCGGGACCCCGGCCCCCCGGTGCTTCATGAACAGCGCGCCCGGCGCGAGCAGTTCGGTGATCGGCCGGTGCTCGCTCGTCCCCGCCGGATCCTGCGGCAGCATCACCTTCAACCGCCCCTGCTGGGTGCGGTAGTCGTAGACCCCCTCGCCCCGGATGGTCACCCGGGTCCCGCCGGTGGCCATCTCCATGGACGTACGCGCCTTCGAACTGCCCGTCTCCCGCAGCACGTCGGCGGCCCCGTGCAGCAGCCTCACCGCGTCGCCGCCCCGCGCGTCCCCGTCAACGGCCACCCCGTCAACGGCCACCCCGCCCACGGCCCCCGCCCCCGAACACCCGACCGCACCCACACACCCTCCGGCCACCAGCCCGGCGGCGACGACCACACCGCTCCACCCACAACACCCGCTCCACCCGCGCCGCCTGTGCCACCGCTCCGCCATCGCCTGCCTACCCCCAGCCGGTACGTCCGTCACGGGCCCCCTGTCGTCCCGCCTAACGACGGCCGCGTGCCCCCGTCACGCGCCCCACCCCCCGCGCGCGACCGCCGAACGGGTGCCGCGCCCGCGCCATACGTGTCCCTTACCGTTCCTGGGTAACGTTGTCTGCGTGACGCAGCAGGACGGCCCGGCCGCTCCCCGCACCGACGGGGAACACACCACCACGACCGTCGAACAGGGCCGGTTCACCCTGGCCCGCTGCACCTGCGGCTGGCGCGGTCCGGCCCGCAGAGCGAGAAGCCTGGCCAGATCGGACGCCGAGGGCCACGCCCGCGCCTGACGTCACCGTTCCGTCACCGCCGCCGCCCACGGGAACCCGTACCCTCGAGGCCCCGTCTCGCACGATGAAGCCGACAGGTCGAGCGATGCCGACAGGCCGACGGAAGGCGCAGAACATGGAACGGCGTACGTTCATCGCGGGCGGCACGGCCGCGGTCGCGGCGGTCGCGACGGCGGCGTGCAGCACATCGAAGGGCAGCGGCGCGAGCGCCTCCGGCGGCGACACCGCCACCGGTCTCACCTCCCTCACCACCACCGCCGGCTCCGCCCCCGCCAACTGGGCGGCGCTCGCCCGCGACCTGGACGGCACCCTGGTCCGCCCCGGCGACGCCTCCTGGACGACGGCCCGCCAGCTCTACAACACCCGCTTCGACCACCTGAAGCCCGCGGCGGTGGCGTACGTCGCCCACGCCGACGACATCCGCACCGTCCTCTCCTACGCCCGCGCACACCGCACCAAGGTCTCGATCCGCAACGGCGGCCACTCCTACGGCGGCTGGTCCTCAGGCGACGGCCGGCTGATCGTCGACGTGTCGCGGCTGAGGACGGTCCGCGCGAGCGGGAGCTCGGCCGTCGTCGGCGCGGGCGCCAAGCTGATCGACGTCTACCGCGCCCTCGCCGCGAAGGGCGTCACGATCCCGGCCGGCTCCTGCCCGACCGTCGGCGTCTCGGGCCTGGTCCTCGGCGGCGGCCACGGGGTCGTCTCCCGCGCCTACGGCCTGACCTGTGACAGCCTCACCCAGGCCACGATCATCACGGCCGACGGCAAGCAGCTCGTCACCAACGCCACCCAGAACAAGGACCTGTTCTGGGCGCTGCGCGGCGCGGGCAACGGTAACTTCGGCATCGTCACCGAGCTCCGGTTCAAGACCCACACCGCCCCGCAGGCCGTGACCGGCTATCTCACCTGGCCCTGGGCGAAGGCCGCCGCGGTGATCAAGGCCTGGCAGGAGTGGGGCCCGTCCCAGCCGGACGAGATCTGGTCGTCCCTGCACCTGGAGAACACGGCGGGCGGCACGCCCCGGGTCGCCGTCGCCGCCTTCTGTATCGGCACCTACGGCCAGCTGCAGAACGCGGTCGACCGCCTCGCCGACCAGGTGGGCGCCCCCGCGTCCTCGGTCTCCCTGCGCCGCAAGGGCTACGAGGAGGCCATGGAGGCCTACGCGGGCTGCTCCTCCTTCAGCGCCGACGCCCAGTGCCATCTGCCCGGCTCCACCCCGGGCCGCTCCCCGCAGGGCAAGCTGGGCCGGGAGACGTACACGGCGCGCAGCGACTTCTTCGACCGCTCCCTGACCTCGGCGGGCATCCAGACCCTGCTGAAGCAGATCACGTCGGTCCAGGGCGGCGCCGGCAGCATCGCCCTCACCGCCCTCGGCGGCGCGATCAACCGCGTCTCCCCCACGGCCACGGCCTTCGTCCACCGCCGTTCCCGCATGCTGGCGCAGTACATCGTGTCCTGGCGGGCGGGTACGACGGGTTCGACGGCCCAGTCCTGGCTGAACACGGCGCACAAGTCGATGCGGCCGTACGCCTCGGGCTCCGCCTACCAGAACTACGCCGACCCGACCCTCACGAACTGGCGCAAGGCCTACTACGGCGACGCGCTCCCGCGCCTGACCCAGCTGAAGAAGCAGTACGACCCGACAGGCTTCTTCACGTACCCGCAGGCTCTGTGAGCGATCAAAGGAGGATCAAGCAATCTCAGGCGGCGAGATCCCGCTCCTCGGCGGCGGCCCCGGAGCGCGCCCCCGGAACGAAGGCGTCCCGGGCCCGCTCCCGCGCACTCCTGCTCCGCACGACCCACCCCATCCGGGGCGACCGCTCGACGGCCTTCATCAGCGGCGTGAGCGCCAGCGAGGCGAGCGGCGACAACAGCAGCGCGACAGCGGTCCCGAGCGCGAACCCACCGACCACATCGGTCGGGTAGTGCACCCCCATGTAGACCCGGCAGAACCCTTCGAGCAGCGCGATCCCGATCCCGACGAGCCCGAACCTCCGGTTGGCGACGAACAGTCCGACGGCCATGGCCATGGTCAGCGTCGCGTGATCACTCACGAACGAGTAGTCGGTCTTGCCGGAGACAAGAACCTCGAGCCCCTGATGATCGAGAAACGGCCGGGGTCGCTCCACGAACCCCCGTATGGGCACATTGACGAGTACCGCGATGGCGGCGGCGAGCGGCGCCCACACCAGAGCGGCAACGGAGGAGGCGGCCTCCTCGGCCCCACCGGCCCTGCGCCGCACACTGCTCCAGCACCAGACGATCAACAGGACCATGGCGAGGAGCAGCCCGTACTCCCCCACGAACTCGACGATCCTGTCGAACCAGTGCGGAGCGTCCTTGGCGAGCCCGTTGATGTCGTAGAGCAGGTCGACGTCGGGGTTCGCCCCGGAATCGGCGAGTCCAGCCATGGTGCTGCGGCCCCTTCGTCATGTACTGCCCAGCGCATCTCTCACGCGCACGCCTCAACAGGAACGCACGGCCCCGCTTGATACGTTCCACTCTCCACTGAATGATCACGCAGACGTTATCGAAGAGAGATACAAAGCCGCAGCTCAAGGGGATGTTCCCGATCGCCTCAGACGTTCGTCGGGAGCGCTTTCGCGCCATCTTCGGTCACGCGGGTGGCACCAAAGTACTCAGCCGTGTCGATGGGATCAAACCGGATGACGGCACCTGTGTAAGGCGCGTCGATCATGTAACCGCCGCCCACGTAGATACCCACGTGGTGGATGGCCCGCGAGTTGTTGAGATCGGTCGAGAAGAACACCAGATCCCCGGGCAGCAACTCACTCCGCTTCGGGTGCGGCCCGGCGTTGTACTGGTCGTTGGCGACCCGGGGCAGGGTGATCCCGACGCTGTCGTAGGCGGCCTTGGTCAGCCCGGAGCAGTCGAAGCGTCCGCCCTGGTCAGCCGTGCCGTTGCCGCCCCAGAGATAGGGCGTGCCGAGCTTCTTCTGGGCGAAGTAGATGGCCCCGGCGGCCTGCTTGGAGGGGTCGACGCGGGAGACGGGGGCGGCGAACGACTCCTCCAGAGTCGTGATCGTCTTCACGTAGTTCTGGGTCTCCCTGTACGGCGGCACACCGCCGTACTTGATGACCGCGTACGCCCCGGCGTTGTAGGCGGCGAGCATGTTCTTCGTGGCGTCCCCGGGGACGTCCTTCACGTACGAGGCGAGCTGGCAGTCGTACGAAGCCGCCGATGGAATCGCGTCATTCGGATCCCATACGTCGCGGTCGCCGTCACCGTCGCCGTCAATGCCGTGCGTGGCCCAGGTTCCCGGAATGAACTGCGCTATCCCCTGCGCGGCGGCGGCGCTCTGCGCGCGCGGATTGAATCCGCTCTCCTGGTACAGCTGTGCGGCGAGCAGGGCGGGATTGATGGCGGAGCAGAGATTGCCCCATTTCTGCACGAGCGCGCTGTAGGCGGCCGGCACGGCCCCCTTGGCCAGCGACTTGCTGCTGCCGCCCACCCCGTTGACCATGTTCCCGGCGACGACGTACACGCCGATGACGAGCACCATCATGAAGGCGGCTCCGGCACCGACAGCAGCGGTCGCCACGATCCATGCCTTACGCACCGTCAACCGCCCCTCGCCGCCCGGGAGTCCGCCCCGCCCAGTGTAGAGGCGGGCCCGCCTCTCGTGGTGATCATGTGCAGTACGGGATCCGGTAAACCCGACGTCAAGCGCAACCCAACAGACACTCCCGTCCTCCCCATGCACGGCCATACACACGGCCATGATTCGGCAACATCGTCACTCCGTCCCGGACTCGGACATACGTTCCAGGCCGTGAACGTTGACGACACCCCCCACAGAACCGCGACCGCCCGCCGCTCTCTGCTGCGTGGCCTCGCCGGAGCCGCCGCACTGGGCGGCGGCCTCGCCCTGGGAGCAACGCCCGCATCCGCCGCGGGCAACGGCAGGAAGGCCCCCACCGCCCCGCACCCCACGACCGCCGAAGAGGCCCTGCGGGAGCTGGCCGCGGGCAACCGCCGCTGGCGCAACTACTGCGAGCGGCACCCGGACGAAACCCCGGCCGTCCGGCAGAGCCTGACGGCCGGCCAGCATCCCTTCGCCGTGATCCTCGGCTGCATCGACTCCCGCGTCCCTCCCGAGCTGGTCTTCGACCAGGGCCTCGGCGACCTGATGACCGTCCGGACCGCCGGCGAGGTGCTCGACGAGGCGGTTCTCGGCAGCATCGCCTACGGGGTGCTCGAACTGGGCATACCGCTGGTCATGGTGCTCGGCCACCAGTCCTGCGGCGCGGTGAAGGCGGCCGTCCAGGCGGATCTGTCCGGTGAGGAGCTCCCCGCCCACATCCAGTACCTGGCCGACCAGATCGCCCCGAACATCGACCGCACGAAGGAGGGCGACGCCCGTGTCGACTCGACCATCGACGCCAACATACGGGCCGTGCACTCCCGTCTCGCCGCCGAGCCCGACCTCGCCGCGAAGATCTCCACCGGCGAGCTGACCGTCGTAGGCGCCCGCTACGAGCTGACCACGCAGCTGGTCCACCACATCGCCTAGACGTGGCCCCGCCCTGCTCGTGCCCGCCGAGGACGCCCTGTGCGTCAGACGCGCGGCGGCACCGTGGCGTACACCGGGAAACCGTCGGTCGCGATCTCGACGTCCAGCGGCTCAGGCAGTCTCACGGACTCGCCGAACTTGCCGGGCAGCACATCCTGGTAAGCACCGTTGTCCGGGCGGGTGTGCAGAGCCCAGGTGCCCTTGCGGGGGTCGACGACGAGAAGGACGGGGACATGGGCGACGGCGTACCAGTCGGCCTTGTCCCTGATCTCCCGGGACTTCTCGGACTGGGAGATGACCTCGACGGCGAGCGCGGCGTCCTCCGGGGCAGCCAGCCAGTCGTCGTCCTCCTCCCATTCAACAGGCCCTCTGGCAGAGTCAGACTCTCAAGCTGCCGCCGCAGCCGGCTCACCACGCCCGCGTGCTTCCCACGCGGAGTCGGGGACATCACGAGCTTTCCTCCCACGATCTGCACCCGCAGACCCGTCGCACTCTCGATCTTCTCGGCGATGTCGCGCAGGTTCCCCGGACGAGGTCGCAGGTGGGGCCAGGCGCCCGGCGGCACGGACATGACTCGCTGCCTCCGTCCCTCGATCCCTTGTGCGGCCTGCTCCGCGGCCTCCGTGTCACGCTCGCCGCATGTACGCACGGTCTTCCTGAGCCGCTGCTCGATCTTCGTCACGACACCCCTCCATCACGCTTCGGGCACACACAGTCACGATAGGTCACCCCCCTGACACTCGGCCCACAGCACCTTTCCCCCGCTCCCGCCCAGTTCGGCGGCGCCCCAGCTGTCCGCGCAGGCCCGCAGCAGCTGCAGCCCGCGTCCGTCCTCGGCCCCGAGGTCCGGCGGTACGACCCTGGAGACCCCGTCGGCGGCCACGAATCCGGGTGGCACGCGCGGGTCGGTGTCCCACACCCCGACCCGCACCCGCCCCGGCGCCACCGAGCGCAGCCGCAGGGCGTAGGGGCCGGTGGTGTGACGGTGGGCGTTGGCGAGGAGTTCGGCGGCGACGAGTTCGGCCGTTGGAGTGAGTTCGGCGAGCGCGCGGGCGTCGAGAACGGTACGGAGGGTGGCCCGCGCGATCCCCGGTGAGCGTGGATCGTGCGGGAGCTGGAGGGTGTAGGCCCAGGACGGGGTTACGGTGGGCATGAAGTCTCCGATCACTGAGGGGAGTTGGGTGACTGCGCCTGGTTGTAAGGTAGCGGGCATCGGGTTTATGCATTAACTGTTCCTGGCTATCGGCGTTAACTACCACCCATGTGGGTGACACAAGGAGGCGGCAGACCCGTGCGGAACCCAACGGGACGCCAACTGCGATTCGGCGCTGAGCTGCGCAAACTCCGGGAGCGGGCAGGCCTCACGGCCACCGAGGCCGGTCAACTCATGGGCATCAAGCAGGCGCAGGTCAGCAACATGGAGGCTGGTCGGGTAGGCGTGAGCCCCGAGCGGGTACGCACCCTCGCCCACCACTACGAGTGCTCGGACTCCGTTCTCATCGAGTCCCTCAGCGATATGACCTCGGAACGGACCCGCGGATGGTGGGAGTTGTACCGCGGCTCACTCCCCGGCCTCCTCCTGGACCTGGCCGAGTTGGAGCACCATGCGCACGCCATCCGCGACGCGACCACGGCCCGTGTCCCGGGCCTCCTCCAGACTCGCGCCTACGCCCTGGAGATCTTCCGCCAGGCTGTCACCGAGCTTTCACCGCCCGATATCGAGCACCGCCTGTCCTTCCGCATCAAGCGGCAGGCGATCCTGTACCGCGAGGACGACCCGACCCCCTACGAGGCGATCGTCCACGAGGCGGCCCTGCGCATGAAGGTCGGCGGCCCCGCGGTGTCGCGCGAGCAGTTGCAGCACCTGCTGGATCTGAGCGAGCACGAGCACATCACCCTGCGCGCCATCACCTTCGACGCGGGCGCCTATCCGGGGTCGGGCCAGTCGATCTACTACGCGCACGGCCCGGTACCCCAACTGGACACCGTCCACCTCGACCAGTCCCACGGCATCGCGTTCCTCGACGCCGAGGCACAACTGCACAAGTACCGAACCCTGTTCGCCCGGATGGAAGCCGTCGCCCTCCCACCAGAGAAGAGCCGCGACCTGATCCACCATGTGATGCGCGAGCTGTGAAAGGAACACCCATGAACCTGAACTGGCAGAAGTCCTCCTACTGCTCCGAGGGCAACTCCTGCATCCACATAGCCACTTCCGCTCCCACCGCCATCCACCTCATGGAATCCGGCGATCCCACCCCATCCATACTCCAGGCCACCCCGGCCGCCTTCTCCGCCCTCCTCGCCACCCTCAAGACGGAAGCCCCCCATGTCTGACATCCCCACCGAACTCACCTGGATCCGTGCCGCCCCGCCGGAGGCGACCGGGCCCGGCCCCTGGATCGAGATCGCCTTCGGCGAGGGGGAGGGGGCGGACGACGGCGAGGCGCCCGTCTACCTCCGTGAGACCAGCGACCCGGACAACGTCGTCACCACCAACCGCCGCAAGTGGGACGCCTTCGTCCTCGGCGTCCAGGCAGGGGAGTTCGACCACTTCGTGGAGGGCGTCGAGCTCGGCGAGTGAGCGGGCGGGGCGTTGTCAGTGGGGTGCCGTACGGTTCGAGACATGACCCGAACCGCCCGCCTGGTCGCCACCGTCACCGCCCCGCTCCCGGCCCCCGACGCCGCCTCCGTGGAGCTGGTCCGGCTGCGCGGAGGGCGTACGGCCCTGATACAGCGGAACGACGACGAGGTGGTCGTACAGCCGCTGGACGAGGCCTTCCGACCGGTGGAGTTCATACGGTTCCCGGCCCCGTGGACGCAGCGCTTCGGGACGTGCGCCGTCTCCCCGGACGCCGACGTCGTCGTCTTCGCGGGCACGCACGCCCTGCGCGCGGTGGACACGAGCGGCGCGACGCGGTGGGAGATACGGCACGGCTGCTGGGTGGGCCACGACGGTGGTTCGGCAGGCTTCTCGGTGGACGGCTCGCTGCTGTGGGCCCACATACGCGGCCCGCTCGCCGAGGGCGGCGAGCTGGATTCACAGCCTGTGGACGAATGGCTGCTGCTCGACCCCCAGGACGGCCGCGTCCTGGCCCGCGTCGACGCGCGGTCGGCCGCCGCCGGCAGCGATCACGTCCCGCACCCGGACCCCCGCCGGATGGGCCTCAGCATCGGCGAGGGCCAGGACGGCGCGCCGATGCGCTGGGGCCGCTGGGACGGCGAGCGGCTGACGGTGGAGTACTTCGAGGGGCTGGACCTGGCCCTGCTGGACGTGAGCCCGTCCGGCGCGCACTTCGTGACCGTCTCGCACGACCAGGACAAGCTCGCCCTGTACGAGACGGCGACCGGGACCCAGGTCGCGGAGTGGGACGTGGAGGAGTCGGTGCCCCGGCACCCGGACGCCGAGCCGGAGAACGACGAGGTGTGGCCCGCCTGGGACTGGGCCGGCGGTTTCCTCGACGACTCGACGGTGGTCGCCGGAACCGTATGGCAGGACGAGGAGTGGGGCGAGGGCCGGCACTGGCTGGTCGCCCGGCACGCGCCCCGCCCCGAGCCGCTCGTCTACCCGGGCCCCGTCACCAGCTCCCCGGCCACCCTCGGCGCCGGCCACTGGTACACCTACAGCGCGGACCACACCACCCTCTCGGTGTGGACGCTCGGCCCACGCTGAACGACGTCACCAGCCGCGACCCGTTCGCCCTGCGTCCAAGCCGGACATGAGAACATCGAAACGTACACTCACCCGACCAGCCGTCAGAAACGGCACGGTGCCGTGAAGTGAGTCAACGACGGAACCACACCGAGGTTCCGTTCCGGCCTCATTGCCCGGCGTAACCTGCCGTGATACACAGAGTGACCGTACCAACCATTCATACGAATCCCACCCGGCAATGACGTCAAGTCGACATACGACGGCGGCATCGTCGGCGACAATGAGTCCTGACCTCTGCACTCCGCAGGGGACACGCGGAACTACCCACCAGGGGCGGTGACTTACATGCTGTTCGCGGCCGACAAGGGCGACATCAACACCATCATCGGGGGGATCGCTCCGGACTGGGGGCCCTTCGGCAGCCTGGGCAACGAGGCGAAGGTGATGATCGAGGTCGTGATGGCGGTCGCCATCCTCCTCTGCCTCGGCATCGCCGTCTGGGGTGCGGCCAAACAGCGCATCGGCGCCACGGCCCTCAGGGACACCTTCAGTGCGGAACAGGGCAAGGGCCTCATCATCGCCGGACTCACAGGCGTCTTCATCATCGGCTCCCTCGGCACACTGTTCACAATCGTGTACGGCATGGCCGTATAGCCGCCCGCCGGCGCCCCTCGTCCCCCACCCACCCGTCGTGCCCACCGGCTGAGGTTGCGTTTCCCTGATGTCGAGTCACCACACCGCGCCCGCGCGGGAACCAGCACGGCTACCGTCGTACTTCTACGCTTTTAAGTACGGCAACGAGGGGGCGAACGCGGCATGACTCCCGGCGACGAACACGACTACGGCGAGCCCGCGGGCACCCGCGTCCGCCTGCCCGAGGCCGACCCGTACGGCGGCGCCCGCCGCCCCGCCCGCTCCTCCTCCCGCAGCATGGTCACGGTGGTCGGCGTCGTCGTCCTCCTCATCGCGGCCATCGCCTTCGCGAACCGCGGAGACGACGACTCCCCGTCGTCGACCTCCACGACCGACGCCAACAAGCCGAAGACGTCAACGACTGCGGCAAGCGGGACGAAGCCGGTGGAGACGAAGACGGGCGGAATCCCCTCGGGCTTCGCACACAGCGAGCAGGGCGCTCAGTCGGCCGCCGCCAACTACGCGGTGGCGCTGGGTTCGACCGGCATGTTCCAGAAGGACACCAGACACACCCTCGTCGACACCGTCTACACCAAGGACGCCGCGGCCAAGCTGCAGAGCGCCATGGACCAGGCCTACTCGGCGGACTTCCTCGCCAAGATGGGCCTCGACGCGGACGGCAACGCCCCCAAGGGCAACACCTTCGTCTCCCGCGTGGTCCCCGTCGGCACGACCGTCCAGAACTACTCGGACACCACCACCCAGGTCGCCGTCTGGTACCTGGGCCTCATCGGCATGTCCGGCACGGACTCGACCGACCCCGTCACCTCGTCATGGAAGACCTGGACCTTCGACCTGAGCTGGGCCGACGGCGACTGGAAAATCAGCACCGACAGCCAGAAGAACGGCCCCGCGCCGGTCCCCGGCGACGACCAGGCCGCCACCTCCGACGACATCAGCAAGGCCATCGAGGAGTACGGAGGGTTCACGTATGCCCGGTAACCCGCACCGCCTGCTCAGGCTCGCCGGAGTCGTGACGGCCGTTCAGACGACCGCCGTCCTGCTGGCTACCCGTGCCTTCGCAGCCCCGTCACCGAGCCCTTCACCGTCCCCCTCGGGCTCGGCGTCCCCCTCGCCCAGCGGCTCCCTCGACTGCAGCCTCATCTCCGGCGAAGCCAAGAAGTACTGCGAACGAGGCAACGACTCCTCCGGCAGCACCGCCACCAACCCCGGCGTCTCCGACACCCTCGACCCCCTCTCCTCCCTCGCCAAGGGCTGTGCCGACGCCGCCTCCTGGACCGTCGACAAGCTCAGCGAGGCCGTGAAGGAGACCGCGAACGTCGACTTCACGAACACCAAGTTCCTCCAGCAGTACGCCGTCGTCTTCGCCGCCTCCACCGTCCTCACCCTCGTCCTGTGGCTCCTGGCCGTGGCCAAGCGGGCCGTCCGCGGCGTCCCCCTCACCACCGCCATCGGCGAAGCCGTCGGCTTCCTCTGGCTCACCGTCCTCGCCTCCGCCTTCACCCCCCTGATCCTCTACACGGTCGTATCCGCCACGGACGGCATCACCGAAGTCCTCGCGAAGACCACCGGCGACCAGACCGACACGTTCTTCGGCACCTTCTCCGAAGCCCTCGCCAAGGGCGAGAACATCGGCGGCGGCCCGATCATGCTGATCGTCGTCTCCCTCGTCTCCATCCTCGCCGCCGGCGTCCTCTACCTGGAACTGGTCATCAGGGCCGCCCTGCTCTACGTCGGCGCCCTCCTCGGCACCGTCGTCTACGCCGGCATGGTCGACAAGAACCTGTGGGGCCACGTCCGCCGCTGGGCCGGCATCATGATCGCCGTCATCCTGGTCAAACCGATCATCGTGATCGTCCTCGGCCTCGCCGGCGCCCTCTCCGCCGACGACGGACCGGACTCCTTCTCCGCCGTCGTCTCCGGCCTCGCCATCATCCTGCTCGCCATCTTCGCCAGCGCGATGATCTACCGCTTCGTCCCCGGCTTCGGCGACGAGATCGCGAACGGCCGCAACAACCGCCTGATGCAGGGCGCCGAGGGCAAGGCCGCCGCCGTCATCAGCTCCCCCGCGACCCTCGTCGCCCAGGGCATCAAGACGCACAGCACCCGCGCCGACAACAACGGCGGAGGAGGCCAGTCGTCCTCGGCCCCCCGCCCCTCGAACCCCGCCTCCGGCGGCGTCGCCGCGCACAGCTCGCGCACCTCGAACGGAGGCGGCGGATCTGTCCCCTCCGCCGCGCCCGCACCCCGCTCGAGCAGCGCGGTGAACACCCCGCACGCCAGCAACACCCGCAACAACCGCACGGGAGGTGAAGGGCGTTGACGACGGATTCCCATCTGGCCCACGTGTCCCACGTGGTCTCGCCCCGCCGCACATATCTGATCGGCCGCGCCCGGCCGAACGCCATCGTCGGCCGCAACCGTGAGACCGGTGAGATCGCGCTCATCGTCGTCGGCGCGTTCCTCGGCATGATGTGCGGACTCCTCGTCCCCCTCCTCCCCCTGCGCATCGTGCTGCTCGCCGGATTCCCGATGATCGCGCTCGCCGCGGTCTACGTGCCGTACAAGCACCGCACGTTCTACAAGTGGTTCGAGATCAACCGCAGCTACAAGCGCACCCTCCGCCAGGGCACGACGTACCGCTCCGGCGCCATGGAGGCCGGCACCCGCATCGACGGCCAGGAGGTCGAGATCGGCCCGCCCCCGGGCATCGGCCGCATCAGCTGGCTGGCCGCCCCCTTCGGCCCCGACGAGATCGCCGTACTCCTGCACGCGGACCGCCGTACCGTCACCGCCGCCATCGAGATCGAGGGCCCCGGCGTCGGCCTGCGCGACAGCGAGGACCAGGAGGCCCTCGTCGACCGCTTCGGCACCCTCCTCAAGCACGTGGCCAACGGCGACGGCTTCGTCACCCGCCTGCAGATGCTCGCCCGCACCCTCCCCGCCGACCCCGACGCCCACGCCAAGGACGTCGCCCAGCGCGGCGACGAGAAGGCACCGGGCTGGCTGGCCCAGTCCTACGACCAGCTGCAGTCCATGGTGTCCACCAGCAGCGAGCAGCACCGCGCCTACCTCGTCGCCTGTATGCACTACACCCGCGAGCTGGCCGCCGAGGCGCACGCCATGGCCCGCGCCGCCCGCCCCCAGTCCGGCCGCAAGCTGGACCGCGACGCCGGCCTCGCCGTCGTCATGGCCCGCGAGCTGACCGACATCTGCTCCCGCCTCCAGGAGGCGGACATCCGCGTCCGCCAGCCCCTCGGCCAGGGCCGGCTCTCCTCCCTGATCCACTCCATGTACGACCCGGACCACCCCATCGACCACATCCAGGCGATGACCCGGCGCAACGCCTGGCCGGCCGAGCTGGACGCCATGGAGCCCACGTTCCTCCAGGCCAAGACCCGCGAGTCGACCACCCGCGCCCCCTGGTGCCACGCCACCGCCTGGGTGAAGGAATGGCCGATGACGCCCGTGGGCGTCAACTTCCTGGCCCCGCTCCTCGTCCACACCCCGGACGTCATCCGCACGGTCGCCGTCACGATGGACCTCGAACCCACCGAGATCGCCATCGAACGCATGCTCACCGAGAAGACGAACGACGAGGCGGAGGCGAGCCGCGCCGCCAAGATGAACCGCACCGTCGACCCCCGTGACGTCGCCGCCCACTCCCGCCTCGACCAGCGAGGCGAGGACCTGGCGTCCGGTGCCGCCGGCGTCAACCTCGTCGGCTACATCACCGTCTCCTCCCGGACCCCCGAGGCCCTCGCCCGCGACAAGCGCACGATAAGGGCGTCGGCAGGCAAGTCGTACCTGAAGCTGGAGTGGTGCGACCGCGAGCACCACCGCGCGTTCGTGAACACACTCCCGTTCGCCACCGGCATCCGAAGGTAGGGGCTTCACATGCGGGACCCGCTGTCCGTCCTCACCGACGCCTTCACGTCCTTCCTCTTCGGCAAGGTCGAGACCACCCGCCTGCCCGTCCGCACCTCCACCGGCCAGGCCCAGGCGGTCTACCTCCCCACGGCCGCCCCCGGCCTCGGCGACTCCGGCGTCATCATCGGCCGCGAGGTCTACTCCGGGAAGGGCTACATCTACGACCCCTTCCAGCTGTACGGCCAGCAGCTCCCCGCCCCGCACTGGCTCGTCCTCGGCGAGTCCGGCAACGGCAAGTCGGCGCTGGAGAAGACCTACGTCCTGCGCCAGCTCCGCTTCCGCGACCGCCAGGTCGTCGTCCTGGACGCCCAGGGCGAGGACGGCGTCGGCGAATGGAACCTCATCGCCCAGGCCCTCGGCATAACCCCCATCCGCCTGGACCCGATGGCCGCCCTGAACGACGGCATCCGCCTCAACCCCCTCGACCCGTCGATCACGACGACAGGCCAGCTCGCCCTGCTCCGCACGATCATCGAGGTGGCGATGGGCCACGGCCTCGACGAACGCTCCGGCTTCGCCCTCAAGGTCGCCCACGCCTACGTCAACGAGACGATCATCGAACGCCAACCGGTCCTGTCCGACATCGTCGAGCAGCTCCGCCACCCCGAACCCGAGTCGGCGGAGGCGATGAACGTCGCCATAGACGACGTCCGCGCCTGGGGCCTGGACGTGGCCCTGGTCCTGGACCGCCTGGTCGACGGCGACCTGCGTGGCATGTTCGACGGCCCGACCACAGTGGGCATCGACCTCGACGCCCCCCTGATCGTCTTCGACCTCTCCCACATCGACCGCAACTCCATCGCCATGCCCATCCTCATGGCCATCGTCGGTGTGTGGCTGGAGCACACCTGGATCCGCCCCGACCGGAAGAAGCGCATCTTCCTGGTCGAGGAGGCCTGGCACATCATCAACAGCCCCTTCGTGGCCCAGCTCTTCCAGCGCCTGCTGAAGTTCGGCCGACGCCTCGGCCTGTCCTTCGTGGCGGTGGTCCACCACCTGTCCGACGTCGTGGACGGAGCAGCGGCGAAGGAAGCCGCAGCCATCCTGAAGATGGCATCGACAAGGACGATCTACGCCCAGAAAGCGGACGAGGCCAGGGCAACCGGCCGCGTCCTGGGCCTCCCCCGCTGGGCAGTGGAGATCATCCCCACCCTGACCCCCGGCATCGCGGTCTGGGACGTCAACGGCAATGTCCAGGTCGTCAAACACCTGGTCACCGAGACGGAACGCCCCCTGGTCTTCACCGACCGGGCGATGACGGAATCCTCGACCGACCACCTCACGTCCGAGGACGCCCTCCACGCCGCCGAACTCGAACAGGAACGGCGGGCGGCGGCCTTCATGGAACATCACCTGGCCGACTTGGACGACTCGTCCGAGTCGACGGTGGCCTAGCGGCAAGGGGGTTGCCATGAGACCTGGTGACGAGCGCGCCCCCGGCCGCGAAGGCGGCCAGGCGGGCGGCATCCCCGACGGCCTCCTGGTGGGCCTGCTCGCCTTCCTCCTCGGCATGACCCTCCTGGTCTGGACGGCCACCGGCCTGGCCGCCCTCTTCAGCCACGGCGCCTGGCCCACCGGCGTCACCTTCACCCGCACGCCCCTGGCCATGCGCCACCTCATCGCCCAGCCCCACGACATCCCCGGTGCCTGGCCCGACGCCACCCCCACCTCCCTCTCCGGCTACGGCCTCTTCTGGGGCCTCTTCATCGGCCAACTGATGATCCTCTTCGTCCTCACGGTGTTCGCCATAGGGACGGTGGCGAGGTGGCGGGCGGTACGAGCCCGGAAGCGGTTCACCGCGGCGGACGAACAGCAGCCTCCGTCATCGCCGCCCCACCACGAGGTACCGGTCCCTCGCACGGAACCGCTCTCTGCCACTGCGGTCCCGCAAACGCCTTCGACGTCCGCTTCTCTGTTGCCGGGTGAACGGGCGGGCGGGTGGGAAAGCACCCGCGCCGAAGGCGCGGTGCAATACGCCCCACCGGACACCCGAAGAGCCACCGCAACTCAGGCCATCCGCGACGCAGAGGGCGCAGCCCTCATCCTCACGTCCAACCCCGCCCTCTGGCAGGACACCAAAGACGCCAGAGCCAAGCTGGGCCCCGTCCACCTCTACGACCCCACCCACCTCTGCGACACCCCCGCCCGTCTCCACTGGTCCCCCACCACAGGCTGCGAGGACAAGGCAACGGCAGCCCACCGAGCCACCGCCCTCCTCACCCCCGTACGCCCCACGGCCCGCCTGGACCAAGCACTCACCGACACCGCCGAAACCCTCCTTCGCAGCTACCTCCACGCCGCCGCCATCGACGGCCGCACCATCCGCCATGTCCACCGCTGGTCCCAGGGCACCGGCATCCAGGAAGCGGTCCGCACCCTCCGTACGAACCCGAAGGCCGCCCCCGGCTCCGCCGGCGAGTTGGAAGCCGCCCTCACCGCGCACCCCGAACGCCGTGACATCGCCCAGGAACTCACCTCCCGAGCCCTCACCGCCCTCTCCACGATCAACATCCGCGAGGCATGCACTCCCAACCGAAATGATGCCCTCGCCTTGGATTCCTTCGTGGATGAAGGGGGAACGCTTTATGTGGTCGGCGAATCTCTCGAGGACCCCAGGACAAACCCAGGCGCCATGCCCCTCCTCACGGCCCTCGTCTCCAGCGTGGTCGAGCGCGGCCGGCGCATGGCCGAACGGTCATCCTCCGGTCGCCTCGACCCACCACTGACCCTGATCCTGGACGACATCGCCGCTGTAGCACCTCTCCCCCAACTCCCGGACCTCCTGTCCACCGGAGCGGACCGCGGCCTGCCGACGCTGGCCCTGCTCCGCTCCCGTGAACAGGCCAGATCCCGCTGGCCCCACCACGAACTTCCGGTCTGATCCAGTTCTACCCGCGCTCGCGCACGAACTCGATCTCGACCTCCCCCGAGAAGTCCCCGAATCCTTCCCCTACGGGCACCGACACCCCGCTCGGCACGAACCCCACCTTCCGATAGGCCCCCTGCGCCCGCAGATTCTCTGGGTGCACCAGCAGCCGCACCCGCTCCAGCCCGACCTCCCAGGCCCACTCCACCCCGGCCTCGAACAACCCCGGGGTCACCTCACCCCCACGCCATTCGGGCCGCACATACACGCCCACCACATGCCCCTGCCGCCGCTCGACGGGCAGCCCTGCCCAGTCGACGCTCCCGGCCTCCTCCACCAGCACGGTGACGGACCCGACCCACTCCCCGCCGGCCGCCTCGGCGACGAACTGCCGCACCCCGCCAGCCGCTTCACCGGCGCCCAGGGCCCGCTCCTGCCAGAAGGAGTCCGGCCGCGCCACGGCATCCTCGTATGTCTCGAGAAAGGCGATATCCGCGGCGGAATCCTTGAGCGCCTCCAGCCGCAACGCCTTCGCCAGACGCCACTCATCGGCCCGTATACCCCGCACCACAAAACCATTCATGCGAGTCACCGTAGCGCCGAGGCACTGCGAGCTCACCTCATATAAGCCCGGGCCTGAACGCAGAAAACCCCCGCACCATACGGTGCGGGGGTTTCCCACAATGATTGTTCGGCGGTGTCCTACTCTCCCACAGGGTCCCCCCTGCAGTACCATCGGCGCTGTAAGGCTTAGCTTCCGGGTTCGGAATGTAACCGGGCGTTTCCCTCACGCTATGACCACCGAAACACTATGAAGTT